>CAMNJZ010000038.1 GCA_946541955.1 uncultured Lachnospiraceae bacterium
GTAGCCATGATATATACCTCCTTTCCATCTCCATTATGTGCATTTATTTGTCTGATATCAATACACTGTCATTACATTTGTATGCATCCAGAATTCAGATTCAAAATTCCGCCAAAATGTCATGTGCACGGCACACACGGCTGAGTTGTGATCCAAGGTGCCATAACAACCATATAATCACACATAGCTATCTTTACATCATCCTGCGACCACTTTCGTGATAGATAAGGCAAAGCCCCAGCAGAGCCGTTCATCACGGCCCTGCTGGGGCTTCTATTTTACTCTTTATTCTGAGGTCCTCCCTGGCCAGGACAGCCTGGGAGAAAACAGCTCCTTATTCCTCGATGGCGTCGGCCATGTCGTCGTAGTCGCCGATGTTCTGCATGTTGACGGTCCTGCGGCGCATTTTGGCTTCTTCCGATGCGGTGTAGATGAAGTCCTTGACCTCTCTGGCATGCCGGATGTTCTTGAGGACCAGGGTCTTGTCGGTGGCGTCGGAGGTATAGCAGATGATGGTGCCAAGGCCGAACATCTTCTGGACCAGGCTCTGCTTGAGCTGGACGTCAATGATCCTGTACATGTAGGTGTCATTTTCGGAAGTGTTCAAAAAGCCCCTGCGGATCTGCAGATCGTTATCATAAAGAAGATACTTTGTAAAGGTAAAGGGCAGGCCAAAAAAAGTCCATCTGGACTGTTCCTCATAAACCAGATTGCCCTTGGAATGAGGGCTTGCAGGTGCAGGTCCGTTATTCTTGCTCATGTTCTACCTCTTTCTGTGCCTTTTGGCACATATCTATCGAATCACCGGATCATTAAACAGCATTCGTCTTACCGTTTCACTGCCTTTAGTATTGCACATATGCTTTCTCTTGTCACGGCATTTCCTGTTTACTTAGGGGGCCGCTCTTCTGCCCCTTTGCCGGGACTCTCAGATATAGTCTCCGATCTGCTGCAGGCCCCTGATGCCGATCAGCTTCATGTCCTCCGGGACCTTGAGCTTTCTGATATTGCCGGCCGGCATAATGCAGGTCCGAAAGCCCATCTTGTAGGCTTCCTGGACCCGGCTCTCCGCCATGGTGACAGACCGGACCTCGCCGGACAGGCCCACCTCGCCAAAGACCATGGTCTTTTCATCGAAGGGATGGTTCTTGAAGCTGGACAGGATGGCCACGATGATGCCCAGATCCAGGGCAGGCTCTGTCTGCTTCACGCCCCCTGCCAGGTTCACATAGACGTCCATGTCGGACATATGGATTCCCAGCCGCTTTTCCAGGACTGCCAGAAGGAGGCTGACCCGGTTGATATCCGTTCCGGTGGCCTGCCGCTTGGGATAGGGGTAGCCGGTATGGGAGACCAGGGCCTGGACCTCGGTCAGCAGGGGCCTGGTGCCTTCAATGGAGCAGGTGATGACACTGCCGCTGGCCCCCAGAGGCCTGCCGGACAGCATATATTCGGAGGGGTTCAGGACCTCCCGCAGTCCCTCTCTTGCCATTTCAAAAAGGCCGATTTCATTGGTGGATCCAAACCGGTTCTTGACGCCCCGCAGGACCCTGTAGGCCGCATAGCGGTCGCCCTCGAAGTAGAGGACCGTATCCACCATGTGCTCCAGGACTCTGGGGCCTGCCACGGTTCCCTCCTTGGTAACATGGCCCACGATGAAGAAGGTGATCCCCATCTCCTTGGCCAGGCGGAGCAGGACGGCCGTGGTCTCTCTGACCTGGGATACGCTGCCGGGGGCAGAGCCCACGGAAGAATTATACATGGTCTGAATGGAGTCGATGACCGCGATCTCGGGCTTCTCCTCCATGAGGATCTCGGTGATGGAATCCAGGTCTGTTTCGCACATGAGCCGGAGCCTGTCGTCGAATTTCCCGATCCGGTCCGCCCGGAGCTTGATCTGCCGCAGAGATTCCTCGCCGGATATATAAAGGATGCTGTGTCCCGCTGCCGCCAGCTTTCCGGCCGTCTGCAGAAGGATCGTGGACTTGCCGATGCCGGGGTCGCCGCCCACCAGGATCATGGATCCCTTGACGATGCCCCCGCCCAGGACCCGGTCCAGCTCGCCAAAGCCCGTGGAATACCGGATCTCCGCCGCCTCGTCGATGGCCGAGAGGCTGACAGGGCGCTTCAAATCTCCCATCCGCCTGCCGGACAGGCCCTTGTTGGCGCCGGGGCTGACCGGGGATTTGATCCGGACCGGCTCCTCCACCATGGTGTTCCAGGCCTTGCAGGCAGGACACTGGCCTGCCCACTTGGCCGATTCATAGCCGCATTCCTGGCAGAAAAAGGCTGTTTTCTTTTTACTTACCGCCATGCTTCTTTACTCGATCTCTGTCTCTGTCGTCTTATAGTTAAAGGTTACTTCGCCTCCGCGGAAGCCCGCCGATACTGTGCTGCCGGCAGGGATCTCGCCGGAGAGGATCTTCTCCGCCAGAGGATCCTCAATGACCGTCTGGATGGCCCGCTTTAAGGGCCTTGCACCCATCTTTTCATTGGCGTAGGTCTCCACGATGTGCTTCTTCAGGGCCGCGCTGATCTTCAGATCAATGCCAAGGCCCTTTTTGGCCCGCCTGACCAGATCGGAGGAAAGCAGGGTCGTGATATCCTGCATCTCCTGGGGAGACAGGGCGTGGAAGACCTGGATCTCGTCGATACGGTTGATGAACTCGGGACGGAAGATCTTCTGGACCTCCTCCATGACCCCGGCCTTCATCTTCTCATAGGTGGACTCCCGGGTGGGCGGGGCCGCAAAGCCCAGGGTCTTGGGCTCGACAATCTTCTTGGCGCCCACGTTGGAGGTCATGATGATGATGGTATTCTTAAAATTGACCTTATGGCCCTGGGAGTCGGTGATATGGCCCTCGTCCAGGATCTGTAAAAGGACGTTGAAAACGTCATGGTGGGCCTTCTCGATTTCATCAAAGAGGACCACGGAGTAGGGGTGGGACCGGACCTTCTCGGAGAGCTGGCCGCCCTCCTCATAGCCTACGTAGCCGGGGGCAGAGCCGATGATCTTGGATACGGCATACTGCTCCATGTATTCGGACATGTCCACCCGGATCAGATCGTCCGCAGACCCGAACATGACCTCGGCCAGAGCCTTGGACAGCTCTGTCTTACCCACGCCCGTGGGGCCCAGGAAGAGGAAGGAACCAATGGGGCGGTTGGGATCCTGCATGCCGACCCGGCCGCGGCGGATGGCTCTGGCCACAGCCTTCACGGCTTCCTCCTGGCCGATGACCCGCTTATGAAGCTCGGATTCCAGCTTCATGAGGCGGTCGCTCTCCTTCTCCGTCAGCCTGGTGACAGGCACCTTGGCCCAGGTGGAGATCACAGAAGCGATGTCCTCCGCCCCCACCACCAGGTTCGGCTGGAAGTTCTTTTTCTCCTGCCGCTTTTTGGCGCTCTGCAGCTGGTTCCGGAACTGGTCCAGCTGCCTTCGGATGATCCTGGCGGCTTCGATGTCGCCCTGCATAAAGGCAGCCGCCATGGCCGTATCAGCATCCCGGACCTTGTACTCCAGCTCGACCACGGGGTCAGCCTTGCTGCCGATGGCCCCCAGCCTTGCGGCGGCGCAGGCCTCGTCAATGACGTCGATGGCCTTGTCGGGGAGATTCCGGTCATTGATATAGCGTTCGGACAGGTCCACCGCCGCCCGGATGGCTTCCGGACTGATGGACACACGATGATATTCCTCATACCTGTGGGCGATGCCCTGGAGGATCTCCACGGCCTGGTCCTTGTCAGGCTCCTCCACGGTGATGGGCTGGAAACGGCGTTCCAGGGCCGCATCCTTCTCCACATATTTGCGGTATTCATTGCGGGTCGTGGCGCCGATCATCTGGATCTCGCCTCTTGCCAGGGAGGGCTTCAGGATGTTGGAGGCGTCAATGGCGCCTTCCGCTCCGCCTGCGCCGATCAAGGTATGGATCTCATCCACAAAGAGGATGACCCGGCCATCGGCAATGACCTCGGCGATGATCTTCTTGATCCGCTCTTCGAATTCGCCCCGGTACTTGGAGCCGGCCACCATGCCGGACAGATCCAGAGTCAGCAGGCGGCAGCCTCTGACTGTTTCAGGCACCTGGTTCGTCACGATCCGCTGGGCCAGGCCCTCCACGATGGCCGTCTTGCCAACGCCGGGCTCGCCCACCAGGCAGGGATTGTTCTTGGTCCGCCTGGACAGGATCTGGATGACCCTTCGGATCTCCTCCTCCCTGCCGATGCAGGGATCCAGCCTGCCTTCCCTGGCCAGCTGGGTCAGGTCTCTGGAGTACTGCTCCAGAAGGCCTCCCTGGGGCCTTGCAGGACCGGCGGCGTTCTGCAGATCCTCCTTATGGTCGGCCGGCGCCTCACCGATGGCCGCCAGGACCTCATAGTAGATCTTGGAGGGATTGATGCCCATGGCCTCGATCAGCTTGGCCGCCACATTGTCGCCCTCCAGGATGATGGCCATCAGCATGTGCTCGGTGCCCACCATCTCGGACCTGTATTTCTGGGCCTGGGCCTGGGCCAGACGCAGGATCTTCTGGCATCTGGGGGACAGGCCGTCCTGGTCCTTGAGGGCCAGGTTGCCGGGATGGATATTCAGTTCACTGATCAGCTTCTCCAGATGGTCCGCCGAGACCGAATTTTCCTTCAGGATCCGGGAAGCCACGCCTTCGGGCTCACAGACAAGGCCCTGCAGCAGATGCTCGGTCCCTGTATAGTTCTGGCCCATCTTTTTGGAGACCATGTGCGCAAGGCGCAGGGCCTCCCTTGCACTGTTTGTATAATTATCTTTCACGAATCAATATACCTTTCATACTCATCATAGATTCTGTCGACCATGGAATGGATGTCCTCCCTGGTCAGATTCCGGCAGATGGCCTCTGCCAGAAGGGTCCGAAGCTCCTTATCTACGCCTGCTTCGGCCCTCTGTTTGTCATAGTCCACGGAAATGACGGCGCCCCGCCGCCTATCCACCTTGACAAAGCCTTCCTGCTTGAGCACTGTATAAGCCTTATTCACAGTATGCATGTTGATGCCGATGTCATCGGCAAGCTGCCGGACCGAAGGGAGCACCTGGCCGTCCGCAAACTGGCAGGTCGCAATACCAAGAATAATCTGATTGCAGAGCTGCTGATAAATTGCTTCTTCACTGTTGAAATCGATATGAATCAGCATGTATCGTCACCTCTCTTTACAAAACATGAAATACCACCTGTTATACAAATAATATAACAGGTGGTATTCTCTGTCAAATCCTTTTGTCCCCGGAGGGGGCTTCCCGGCAGGCGAAAATTACTTCATGAAGTCGTAGTCCATGTCGTCGTCCTCATCCTCCAGGGTCCTTCTGGACCGGCGGGGGCTGGGAGCGGGCTTGACATACTCGTCCTCTGCGTAATCATCGTAGTCGCCTTCGTCTGCATAATCGCCGTCATCGGCATAGCCTTCGTCGGCGTAGTCGCCTTCATCGGCCAGATCGTCCAGGTCATCGCCGTAGTCGTCGTACTCGTCGTCGTACTCGTCGTCGTAGTCGTCGTCACGGCTCTGCTTTTTGGATTTCTTATTGCCGGCAGGCTGTTTGCCCTTGGCGAAAAGATTGTTGAAGAAGCCCTTCACGCCGGGCCCCTTGGCCTTCTTTTCCCTGGCGGGCTCTTCCTCATAGTCTTCATCGTAGTCGGACCCTTCGTCCTCCCCGTAGGGATCTTCCTCGGCGTCCTCATAGATCATGCCTTCGTCCTGGTAGTCCAGTCCGTCCTGCTTGTCCTGCTCGCGGATCCTGCGTCTCTTTTCCGCAGCCATCCGGGATTCGGCGGGCGTTCTGCCGTTGAAGAAGATCATCCACAGGATGAAGAGGATGGCAAGAACAAGAAGAACGACCAGAATGATCAGAATGGTCCGAAGCCTTGCAGCCCTGGCCGCGTTGTCCGCCGCCAGCTTTTCCTGCTCCGCCAGCTGCTGCAGGTCGCCGATGGCCACCTTGCTGCCGGTGTCGTAGTTGTAGACATACCACTGGCCGGTGCCGTCGGTGTTCTCCAGGAACTGGATCCCGTAGCGGGCTTCCTTGTCGGTGGTAGGATCATAATCCTCGGAGGAGATCCTGGCCTTTCTGTCCTCATCAATGGTGGTCTGAGGCTCTGTGGTGGTCTGCTCAGGCTGCTCCTGGACCGTGGTGTTCTCCGCCGTTTCCTGCTGCTGGGTCTCCTGGGTCTGCTGCTCCTGGGTCTCCTGGGTCTGCTGCTCTTCAGGCTGCTGGGTCTGCTGCTGTTCCTGCTGCTGAGGCTCCTGGGTCTCCTGCTGCTGGGTCTGCTGCTGCTCCTGCTGCTGAGGCTCCGGCTGTTCCGGCTGCTCCGGCTCCTCTTCCTCCTGGGTGTTCTCATTCACGACAGCGTTTTCGCCGTTGTCGATCATATCACCGCGGACATAGCCGGTATTGCCGTTCTCCAGCATGATGTAATACCAGTCATTGCCGTCATCATCCTTGACTTCGTCCAGGATGGTGACATTGGCACCCTTGCTCAAAGATCCGATGATGTTGTCGCCTTCGGTGGTGGGGGCGTTTCTTACGTTGACGCTGTCAGCGGTAACGGTAGCCGCCAGGGTCGATAGGCTGGTTCCCAGTGTACCAAACATAAGAACCAGAATCATCAGAAGGGTGACCAGGATATTTCTGCGTTTTCTGTTTTTCATTACACTCTCCATTCTCTGCTGTCTAAGAAATAGGTATACAACAGAATATACTATTATCATTATACAGCATAATACAGAAAAAGGACGAAAAGATTTGTATCACTTTTGTTAAAAATCACAGTGCCATGGCGCCTGTCACAGCATAGGCCATGTTCAATCAGGCAAGTCCTTCGACCGAATCGAGGGCCTTTCCGATATCGCTGCGCTTGTACATCTTGTCAAAGCTGACCCACTCGCAGGCCTTGTAGGCTCTGGCTCTGGCTTCCTTCAGGGTATCGCCCAGGGCCACAACGCCAAGAACGCGGCCGCCGCTTGTCACGACATTTCCGTTTTCGTCAAACTTGGTGCCGGCGTGGAAGCAGAAGTAGCCTTCCGCGTCGTCAAATCTGTCAAGGCCTGTGATGACCTTGCCCTTTTCATAGCTCTCGGGATAGCCGCCGGAGGCCAGGACCACGCAGACTGCTGCGTTGTCTTCATATTCCAGCTCGATCTGGTCCAGGGTCCCGTCAATGCAGGCCTCCATGACGTCCACGATGTCTGTCTTCATCCTGGGCAGGACCACCTGGGTCTCGGGATCGCCAAATCTGGTATTGTACTCCAGGACTCTGGGGCCCTGGGGCGTCAGCATGAGGCCGAAGTAGAGAACGCCGGTAAAGGGCCTTCCCTCCGCCTTCATGGCGTCTACGGTCTTCTGATAGATATGCTCTCGGCAGTAGGCGTCCACTTCGGGGGTATAGAAGGGGCTGGGAGAAAAGGTTCCCATACCGCCGGTATTGAGACCGGTATCTCCGTCTCCTGCTCTCTTATGGTCCTGGGAGGAGGTCATCAGCTTGTAATGGCTTCCGTCCACAAAGGCCAGGACGGATACTTCGCGCCCTGTCATGAATTCCTCGATGACGATCTTGTCGCCGGCCGTACCGAATTTCTTGTCCAGCATGAGCTCGCCGATGCCTGCCACTGCCTCCTCATGGGTATTGCAGATCAGAACGCCCTTGCCAAGGGCCAGGCCGGAAGCCTTGAGAACGATGGGATAGGAGGCCGTTTCCAGATAGGCCAGGGCCTTGTCCGCATCGTCAAAGATCTCATAAGCGGCCGTAGGGATGCCGTATTTCTTCATCAGGTCCTTGGAAAAGGCCTTGCTCCCCTCAATGATGGCGGCGTTTGCCCTGGTTCCGAAGATCCGAAGGCCCTTCTCCTCGAAGGCGTCCACGATACCGGCGCAGAGGGGATCGTCCATGGAGCAGACGGTCAGATCAATGCCCTCTTCCTTTGCGAACCGGGTCAGGTTCTCAAAGTCCATGGTGCCGATGTTTACACATTCCGCTATTTTCGCAATGCCTGCATTGCCGGGTGCGCAGTAGAGCCTGTCCACTCTGGGGCTCTTTGCCAGGGATGCTGCAATGGCGTGCTCTCTTCCGCCGCCGCCTACCAATAATACCTTCATCCGGTCTGCCTCCTTATTCCTGTGCGGGAAGGATCCTGGTCCTTCTGTCTTCTATTACTACTCTGCCTGCTGCGATCAGATCGATGGCGCGGGGCAGGATGACCCACTCCGCTTCTTCCATGATCCGTCTCTGCAGGATCTCGGGGGTATCGCCGTCTTTGATCTCCACTGCCTTCTGCAGGATGATGGGGCCGGAATCCAGGCCCTCGTCCACAAAGTGGCAGGTGGCGCCGGATACCTTGACGCCCCGCGCCAGGGCCTTCTCATGGACCTTGAGGCCATAGTAGCCCTTGCCGCAGAAGGACGGGATCAGGGCGGGATGAATGTTGATGATCTTACCGGGATAGGCGCTGACCACCTGGGGCGGAATGGCCACCAGGAATCCGGCCAGAACAATGAGGCCCGGGTCTGCTTCCCTTATGGCTTCCAGCAGGGCGTCGTTAAAGAGGTCTCTGTTTTCAAAATTTTTGGGAGAGACGCAGACGCCTTCGATGCCGGCCCTGGCCGCTCTTTCCAGGGCATAGGCCCCCGGGTTGTTGCTGATGACGCGGACGATCTGGGCATTCCGGATCCGGCCGTCTGCCAGGCTGTCAATGATGGCCTGGAGGTTGGTTCCGCCGCCGGATACGCATACTACCACTCTCAGCATAATTCCACTCCCTTTTCTCCGGAGATGACTTCGCCGATGCAGTAAGCCTTCTCGCCGGCTGCTTCCAGGGCTGCCAGGGTCTTTTGGGCGTCTTTGGGATCCACTGCCAGGACCATGCCGATGCCCATGTTGAAGGTGTTGTACATCATGCGGTCTTCAATATTGCCGGTCTTCTGGAGAAGCCCGAAGATGGGAAGGACGGGATAGGAATCCTTGGCGATCTTTGCCCTTACGCCGTCCGGCAGCATTCTGGGAATGTTCTCATAGAAGCCGCCGCCTGTTACGTGGCTGCAGCCCTTGACGGTGACCCCTGCCTCCTTCACGGCGCGAAGGGCCTTCACATAGATCCTGGTGGGACGAAGGAGGGCTTCGCCCAGGGTCTCGCCCAGCTCGTCATAATAGACCTGGAGGTTTTCCTTATTGACGTCAAAGACCTTACGGACCAGGGAGAAGCCGTTGGAGTGGACGCCGCTGGAGGCAATGCCGATGAGGGCGTCGCCCTCCCGGATGGCCCCGCCGGTGATCATGTCCTTTCTGTCGGCTGCGCCTACCGCAAAGCCTGCCAGATCATACTCGTCTTCGGGATAGAAGCCGGGCATTTCCGCCGTCTCGCCGCCGATCAGGGCCGCGCCGGCCTGTTTGCAGCCTTCACATACGCCCTTGACGATATCGGCGATCTTCTCAGGATAGTTCTTGCCGCAGGCAATGTAATCCAGGAAAAAGAGGGGCTCGCCGCCTGCACAGGCTACGTCGTTGACGCACATGGCCACACAGTCAATGCCCACCGTATCATGTCTGTCCATAAGGAAGGCCAGCTTCAGCTTGGTTCCTACGCCGTCGGTGCCGGAAAGAAGGACCGGGTCCTCCATATCCTTGATCCCTGCAAGAGAAAAGGCACCGGAGAAACCGCCAAGGCCCCCCAGGACCTCGGGACGCATGGTCTCTCTGACATACTTTTTCATCAGTTCTACGCTCTTGTATCCGGCTTCGATATCCACGCCGGCGCTCTTATAATCCATTCTTTTCTCCTGTCTTGTACTGTCTGCGGGCAGAAACACTTCCGCCCTTCCTTCTTGCTGCAAAAATTTCTTTTTAGGTAATTCGATCACTTGCTGTAGTTCTGCCAGCCCGTTTCCTGCAGCTTTGCATCCTTGGCTTCCACGGCTTCCTTCTGGTCCTTCAGATAGTCCTTCATCCTGGACAAAAGGGCAGGATCGGAGACCGCCAGGATCTTGACAGCCAGAAGGCCGGCGTTCATGCCGCCGCCGATGGCCACTGTAGCTACGGGAATACCGCTGGGCATCTGGACGATGGAATAGAGGGAATCCCTGCCGCCCAGAGACGTTGTATGCATGGGAATGCCGATCACGGGAAGGGGGAAGAGGGCCGCGCACATGCCCGGAAGATGGGCTGCCATGCCGGCGCCGGCAATGATTACCTTGATGCCTCTGGCCTCCGCGCCCTTGGCCCATTCAAAAAACACATCGGGCTCTCTGTGGGCGGAAATGATATGCATTTCATAGCTGATTCCAAAGTCATCCAGGACCTTGGCCGCCTTGCTCATCACGGCCATATCCGAATCAGAGCCCATTACGATTCCTACTACTGCCATTCTTACCTCCATTTGTATAACGGTTTATCAGTTGCTTCCGGATGATCCGATCCATCCGGAGAGATCAAACACAGAAAGTGCACGGACCCCTTGGGCCCCTGCACGCCGCAGCATCTCCTCTTCCTCTTCCAGGCAGGAAAACAGGAGCTGCCTTTGAAAGCGGCCGGGACGGACCGCGGCAGGGTCCGGGGAAGGGACCTTCTCCCCTTCTCCAAGGGCCAATACCAGGCTCCCGGCATAGTCTCTCAGCTTCTCTTTCCGGCTCTCCAGGGCGGCCTGCAGGGCCTGCAGCCTTCTGGTCCGAAGGGATTCGTCAAAAAAGAGGGCGCTGTCATTCCTATGATCCAGATAAAAGGCAGGCTCTTCCCTGTCCCTTGCGGCCAGAGGGTCCTCCGTCAGGTCAAAAAGACCGGGATTTCTTTGAAGAAGGACCGGGGCAAGGCCTCTTTCCCGAAGGGCCGCCTCCAGATAAGGCAGGATCTCCGCAAGATAGGCCGGGCATACAATGCCGCAGCTTACGCACCTAGCGTAGCTTGCGTTCCCGGCTCCGCCCCGTTCCTGCAAAAAGGCGTCTGCGATCTCCCTGGCGGCTCTCTCCAGGGTCTCCCTGGAGGCGGCGGAGATACGCTCTTTTGCCAGGACCCTCGCCGGGGTCATAAGGGAAGGCGGAAGGGGCGCCTCCTCCTCCGGCGCTTCCTTTATACACTGCCCAAGGCGGCGCCAGAGCTCCGCCGGATAGTAGTCCGCCAGATACTGGCGGATCTTTTTTTGAATGAACCGGGCCTTTGCCGGTCCTTTCGTTTCCCTGTACTCGATGACAAAGGCCTGATAGACCTCCAGGAAAAGCTCCAGCCGGATCAGGGCCCTTTCCGGGTCAGACAGGATATCTGTCCCTGCCACGGACCGGATCTCATAGAGAAGGGCGCAAAGGAGCCTGCCAAGGTCCTCCCCAAGCCTTTCACAGGCAAAGGAGGGACAAAGGTACGTCTCCTTGTAGGATTCGCCCGCGCGGCTCCGGGCCTCGTCTCCTTCCAGGATTCCCAGAAGGAGGTCTGCCCCCTGATGAAAAAAGTCTTCAAAGGCAGGGTCCACCAGGCCCCTTTCCGAGGGGATCTCCTCAAGGCGTCCCAGGGCCAGGGCATAGCGCTCCCCGGTCAAATCATCACTCCTGTACGCCGTATTCACTGTAATACTGATCCAGGGCTTTCTTGATTTTGCTGTCGATCAGGACCTTGCCGTCGATGGGACGGTTGTAAAGGTATTCTGTGACTTCCTTCATATTGACAATGGAATAGGCGGGGAAGCCGTACTTGTCACGGATCTCATGGAGGGCCGATACCTTGCCGCCTTTGCCCACTTCCATGCGGTTGAGGGAGACCACCAGGCCCACGATGTCCACGTCTGCCTGGGCGTAAAGGATCGGAACGGTCTCTTCGATGGACTGGCCGGAGGTGGTCACATCCTCAATGATCATGACCCTGTCGCCTTCCTGGAGCTTGGTGCCCAGAAGGATTCCCTTGTCGCCATGGTCCTTGACCTCCTTGCGGTTGGCACAGTAGCGGATGTCCCTGCCGTAGAGCTTAGAGATGGCCATGACCGTGGCCACTGCCAGCGGGATCCCCTTATAGGCAGGTCCGAAGAGGACGTCAAAGTCCAGGCCGTAGTGGTCATGAATGGCCCTGGCATAGTATTCGCCCAGCTTGATGAGCTGTGAACCGGTCTTGTAGGCACCGGCGTTCATAAAGAAGGGAGACTTCCTTCCGCTCTTTAAGGTGAACTCACCAAACTTCAGCACATGGGCGTCTACCATGAATTCAATAAACTCTTTCTTGTAATCTTCCATTTTAATTACCCTTTCGATCAATTGTATTTGTACCGCCTCCCCCGAGACGAAACAGGTCTGTATGGATGCGCTCAGCGCGCTGCGATGGCTTCCCTGAGGTCTTCGATCATATCGATGGAAGCGGCTCTGGCAGCTTCCGCGAAGCCCTCTTCCCCGAAATGCCTGTAGGGGTCCTTCTGATAGGCGGCGATGATGCCGCGGGAGGAATTGACGATGGCGCCCAGGCCGTCCTCATTGAAGAAGTAGCTGAGGTCCTTCCCCCTTGCGCCCTGGGCTCCGTAGCCGGGGGCCAGGATATAGGTATTGGGCATGCGGTCTCTGAGGATCCTGCCCTGCTCGGGATAGGTCGCGCCCACCACGGCGCCCACATTGCTGTAGCGACCGTCCATAGAGCTCTCGCCCCATTCGCGGACCTTGTCTCCCACCAGCTCAAAGACGGGGCGGCCATCCTTAGTCAGGACATCCTGGAACTCTCCGCTGGAGGGATTGGAGGTCTTGACCAGGACAAAGATGCCCTTGTCGTTTTTGTTGCATACATCGATGAAGGGCTTGATCCCGTCTGTTCCCAGATAGGGATTGACCGTGGCAAAGTCTTCATTGAAGGCGGGGCACTTCTCGCCATCGATTTCCACGGCGCCCAGATGGGCCAGGGCGTAGGCCGCAGAGGTGGACCCGATATCGCCGCGCTTTACGTCGCCGATCACAATGAGGCCCTTTTCCCTGCAGTAATTCACGGTCTTATAATAAGCGATCATACCCGGAATGCCGAACTGCTCATACATGGCCACCTGGGGCTTGACGGCCGGTACAAGGTCGCAGACAGCGTCCACGATCCCCTTATTGAAAAGCCAGACGGCCTCTGCGGCGACTTCCAGCTTTCTGCTTCCAAAGCCCAGGCTCCGGGCCTGCCCCGCCGCCTGCTCCAGGAGATGGGCAGGGATGAACTGCATGGTCGGATCCAGGCCGACGACGACAGGTGCGTTCTTTTTCTGAATTTCTTGGATCAGTTTCTGTATCATATCTGTTCCGGGTCCCTTCTGTATATATTAGGAAGATGGCTCTTAAATCTTTTGTAGTATAGCATAGGAGAAACACAATGCAAATGTTAAAAAGGGCCGTGCGGAGATTTTTCCTTCCGCACGGCCCTTCTTCAGGTCTGTCTTTTTCTTTCTCTGCTGCCTTTACTTAAGTCTGGCAATGACTTCGATCTCGCAGAGCACATTTTTGGGGATCTGCTTGACGGCTACGCAGCTTCTGGCAGGCTTGCCGGTGAAATACTCGGCGTAGACGGCGTTGAAGCCTTCGAAATCCGCCATGTCAGCCAGAAAGCAGGTGGTCTTGACCACGTTGTGGTAGCCGGTGCCGGCCTTCTTTAAGATCTTGCCGATATTCTTGCAGACTCTTCTGGCCTGGGTCTGAATATCATCCCCTTCGATCTCCCCGGTCTTGGCGTTGATGGGGATCTGTCCGGATACAAAGAGAAGGTCTCCGGCGATAATGGCCTGGGAATAGGGGCCGATGGCGGCAGGCGCCTTGCTGGTGGCGATGACATAGGGAGGAAGCTCCTCCTTCTTTTCCTCCAGCACAGCAACAGGCTCGTCCGCTTCCATCTGTTCCTCTTCCGCTGTCTTATCATCGGAATCTGCCTGTTTTTCATGGTTCTTGGAATAAGCCACGATCTCCTCCGAATGGACGGTGGGGATCTCGCTCAAAAGATCGTTCTCCAGCTTTTTGAGCTTCTTCTCTTCCTTCTGTTCCTTGTTCTTTTTAGACATATTCTCCTCCTTTACGGACAGACCTTTTCTGAATCATGCCGGGGCTCCCGGCCAGGGCTCTTCGCCCCTTATTCCTCGAACTGTGCGTGGACGTAAAAGCCCCGCTCGTTCTGTTCGATTTCCGTCACGACCCCTTCTCTGGCCAGCATCCGCTGGTTGAAGGGCACGTTGCCGCTCATGGCAAGGGACGGATCGATCGTATAATAATAGTTGCTGGGAAGGAGGCCCTCCGAGACCGTGATATGATCGCCGGCTTTGAGGAGCCCCTCTCTTTCCATCTTAAAGACCATTTCTCTCATGCTCTCTCCCACACGCCCTATCGGACAATGGCGTTTTCCATCAGGAAATCCTTCCAGCGCCCGTACTGAGATCCATAGAGATGGACGCCGTCGCTGGACAGATCGGGCAGAAGGTTTCCGTTTTCATCGCAGACCTCGCTGTTCATATCTATATAGAAGATATTCCAGCCGTTGGCCAGGGTGGATACGGCCCGGTTCCTTTCCACGATGATGGTATTGTTATAGATTTCGTCGCTGCTGGACTTTTTTTCAGAAACATGCATGACGCCCTGGATAAAGATCAGAGCATCGGGCTGCATCTCATGGATCCTTGTAATGACGTCCCGGTACTTGTCATAGTAGCGCTCCGTATCGGGAATGCCCAGCTCATTGACGCCAAGGCTGATGTAAATCTTGTCAAATGTATTGGTGGAGAGGATCTCCTCCAGGGTATTGGAATAGGAGGTCCCGTTGGACTTCCTGTAGGTCAGCATCTCGGAAAAGACCGTATAGACGCTCAGAGACTCCTTATAAATGAAGGAGCAGGACTCGTTCATGTTGCCGTAGATGGAAAATCCGCCGGTCCGGGAATCGCCGATAAAGAGGGCGTTGGAGAAGTAATCCGAATCCACGGAGGACAGCCTGTAATAGAAATTCCGGTAGGCAAAGAGCCCTTCCGTATCCGTATTATAGACCGTATCCGAAGGAGACCGGTAGCGGCTGCTGGCAACGCCGTAGTCCTTGGCTTCCACCACGGGGGAGCATACGCCCTCGGGCAGGGCCGTCAGGACCGTATTGGTCACAATGGCGTGTTCTCCGATGGTGGGCTCCCAGGCAGGCTCTTCTTCCGGCGCTTCTTCCTCCGGCTCCTCCTGGGGCGCTTCCTCTTCCCCGCCTTCCTCGGCCGTCTCTTCCTCTTCGCCTTCCTCGGAGGACTCGCCCTCTTCAGACGTCTCCTCCGCAGGGCTTTCTTCTTCGGAACCCGCTTCTTCGGAGTTCTCTGTTTCTTCGTTCCCGCCTTCCGTCGTTTCCTGCTGGCTCTCCTCCTGGCCTTCCGCCTGGGGCGTCTCAGCCTCCTGGCTCTCAGCCGGGGCCTGGGCCACCTGGGGCTCTTCCTTTTCAGCATTTTCCCTGTCCGGATCGGTCCAGGGGTAGACATGGTCGTGGATGCCCGTCAGGACCAGGGAAAGGATGGGCTCGGAGGCCGGATCCAGCTCGTAGTCTCTGTAACCCCTGGCTCTTCCCGCATAGGCCACCAGGCTTAAAAGGAGCGAGGTCAGGACCAATGTCAGCAGTAATGGAATTTTCTTTAAGAATTTTTTCAGATTCTTCAATCCTGCCTCCATTTAGAAGCGTTCTGCCCTTGTCAGAACTTGAAGTACATAAAGGTATTGGCAGCGGAGCTGTTCACATAGTAGACCGAGATCCAGAAGACCACCGTCAGCACCACAATGGCGAAGCGGGACTTGCGGAAGTTCACGATCATGTTGAAGGTCGCCGGTATGCACAGAAGGACCGAGGCCGTAAAGAGGGGCCAGTAGGTCTTCAGATAATCCACGAAATCGCCCCCGTAGACCACGGCCTCCTGTCCGAAGAAGGGAAAGAGCCTGGTGAAATATACGCCCAGCGCCTTGAGGTCTGTAATGGCGAAGATCACCCAGGTCAGGGGAATCAGGATCCAGACCACCACCGTTCCCAGGAAGGGGATGTGGTCCAGGAACCACTTGAAGACAAACTTCTCCAGGATGATGAGGACGCCCAGGACCAGGCCCCAGAGAATGAAGTTCACCGAGGACCCGTGCCAGAAGCCCGTCAGGAGCCAGACGATCATCAGGTTGCTGATGGTGGACAGAACGCCCTCTCTGCTCCCGCCCAGGGGAATGTAGATATAGTCCCTGAACCAGAAGCCCAGGGTCTTGTGCCATCTGCGGTAGAAATCCGCAATGCCGCTGGCGGCGTAGGGATGGTCAAAGTTCTCAATAAAGCGGAAGCCCAGCATCATGCCAAGGCCGCCGGCCATGAGGGAGTAGCCCCAGAAATCGAAATAGAGCTGGAAGGAAAAGGCAAAGGCCCCCATCCAGGCCAGGGGAGTGGAAATGCTGTCATAACCGACCCGGGTGATATCGTTCCACAAAAGGCCGATCCGGTCCGCCAGAAGGACCTTCATGCCAAGGCCCAGGACGAAATAGACCAGGCCGCTCTCCACCTGCCGGGGGGTGACTCTGCGTCCCTCCTTATAAAAGCGTCCCTCTTTGAAGCGCATGATGGGACCCTGGGTGATCTGAGGGAACATGGTGAAGTAGGCCGCCGTATCCAGGAAGGAGGGCTGCTCTTCCAGCCTGTCCCAGTAGATATCCAGCTGGAAGGAGATCATCTTAAAAATATAGAAGGAAATGCCCAGGGGCAGGAGGCTGCTGTTGACTGCGGCCGCCAGGATCTTGAAGACCACCAGGATCGCCGCATCCAGGCCCACTGCGGCCATGGCGTACTGATGTCTCTGGGCCTTGAGGGCCTTGGACCTGCGCCGGCCGGGGGTATCCCAGTTCACGGCCCCGATCAGATAGTTGACCAGGGTGGCGGCCAGAAGGACGAGCACCAAAAGACCTTCGCCGGAGGCATAAAAAACAATGCTTCCGCCGAAGAGCACAGCGTTCTTATATCTGGCCGGCGTGATCCAGTAAACGATCATGAAAACCGGCATGAATCTGAAAATGAATTCCATGCTGGAAAATAAGACCATATGATATTACCCTTCCAGTCTCGTCCATCTGCTGCGCAGCATGCCCACCAGGTACAGGGACCCGGCGGCAAAGAGCAGATCTTCTTCTTTCTTTGATGCGGTCATTCTGTCAAAGGCCTCTTCCACAGGGCCGGGGTCCAAAAAGGCTGGCGCCTCCGGGAATTCTTCCTTTAATTCCTCCAGGACTTCCCCCAGACCTTCGGCGCTCAGGGCCCGGTAGCCCGGCATGGGCACGGCCCGGATCTCGTCAAAAACGCCCGCTGACAAAATCATGCGGAGCATTTCCCGATAGTCCTTGTCTGCCACCACGGAAAAAAGGAGGCGCTTTTTGCCCCCGGGGCCCGTCTGCAGGGCCGCTGCCGATTGAAGAAAGGCCCGGATCCCGTCGGGGTTATGGCCCCCGTCCAGGTAGACGCCGGGAAGGACCCTTTCCATGCGGCCGGGCCAGGAGGTCTTCTCCAGGCCCTTCTGGATGATTTCCCCATCCAGTCCCAGGAGAAAGGCCGCTGCCGCAGCCAGGGAAGCGTTCTCCACCTGATAAAGGCCGCAGGTGGGGAGCTTTGCCCGCAGGGTGCGCAGGATATCCGCATTATTTGTACCTTTACCATGATATCTGTGATGAAATGAAAAATCAATGCCTTCGGCCACAACTTTCGAAGCCGCAAAGTCCTCGGGGGAGACCACACTCAGGGGCGCCCCGAGGCTCTTCGCTCTCTCCCTTATGACTTCCAGGGCCTCTGCCGGGTCAGAGAGGCAGACGGCCGGGACAGCGCTTCGAAGGATCCCCGCCTTTTCAAAGGCGATCTGACCCGTTGTGGTCCCCAGATACTGGGTATGGTCGATCCCGATCCGGGTAATGACGGAAAGGACCTTGTCCTCTCCCGCGTTGGTGGCGTCCAGACGCCCTCCAAGGCCCGTCTCCAGGATCACGAAGTCCGGCTTTTCTCTGGAGAACCAGACCATGGCCATCAGGTAGAGGAATTCAAAGTAGGCGGGATGGGGAAGGCCCTCCCTCCCGGCTGCGGACCGGACCAGGGCAAAGAGGTCCAGAAAGGCCTCCTTACTGATATAGTCTCCGTCTATGGACATCCGCTCCCGGATATCCTCCAGGTGGGGGGAAATAAAAAGGCCCGTCCGAAAGCCTGCCTCCCGCAGAATCCGGTCCAGGTAGGCGCAGACGCTCCCCTTGCCGTTGGTCCCCGCCACATGGATCACGCGAAGGTCCTTTTCGGGGGATCCCAGAAGGGCCAGGTAGGCCCTTGTGACCTCCAGGGTGTTTTTCGAGGTAAATTTGGGAATGGACGCGATAT
The DNA here is from genome assembly GCA_946541955.1 of uncultured Lachnospiraceae bacterium. Lineage (GTDB taxonomy): Bacteria > Bacillota > Clostridia > Lachnospirales > Lachnospiraceae > CAG-791. Next base: position 18,327 of record CAMNJZ010000038.1, read on the forward strand.
AGTCCAGGGCTTCTTCATAAGGGGTCACGGCAGATCCTCCCGCAGGCAGCCGGGCCGCCGGCTGCAATCCATTAAAAAAATAAAGAAGGGCTCCGGGGCTCCGAAAATACGGTGCCGCCAGAGCCCATCTGCTTTATGCCAGTGCCTTCAGCTGGGCCAGTTCCTGACGAACGCCCTCCATCTGCACTTCATACTGCTTCTGTTTTTCCTTTTCCGCATCGATCTTGGCCTGGGGTGCCTTGGCCAGGAACTTCTCGTTCCCCAGCATCTTCTGGCTTCTTAAAAGCTCGCCCTGCAGGCGCTTTTCTTCCTTCTCCAGCCTTGCGATCTCGGCCGCCACATCCAGCAGGTCGGAAAGAGGCAGGTAGAGGGTCTCATCGGGAAGGACTGCGGAAACAGATCCCTCCGGAACCTGGGTCCTGTCCTTTAAGAGCTCCATGCCGGAAGCAAAGGCCAGGGTCCTGAAGAAGATCTCATCCTCCCGGAAGGTATCCAGGACTGCATCGGAATCGGACACCACGTAGACCTTGGCTTTTCTGGAGGGTGCCACGTTCCGCTCTGCCCGGAGGTTACGGACCGCACGGACGGCGTCCTTGATCATGCCGATGCCCTTTTCCTCGTGAGGGAAGCTGAAGTCTTCCCTGTAGACGGGCCAGTCAGAGACCATGATGGACTCTTCCTTGCTCTGGATGGTGGTGAAGATTTCCTCCGTAATGAAGGGCATGTAGGGATGCAGGAGCTTGAGGGAGCCGATCAGAACGGTCTGCAGGGTCCACAGGGCCGCATCCTTGCCTGCCTGGTCGTCAGACTGATAGAGTCTGGGCTTGACCATCTCGATATACCAGTCGCAGAACTCGTCCCAGATGAAGTCATAGACCTTCTGGACAGCGATGCCCAGCTCGAACTTCTCCATGTTTTCGGTGGCTTCCTTTACCACGGTATTGTAGCGGGACAGGATCCACTTGTCCTCCGCATTTAAGGCTGCGGGGATCTCGGAACCGGCTTCCTCGTCCTCGGGCATGTTCATCATGATGAAACGGCTGGCGTTCCAGACCTTGTTGGCAAAGTTGCGGTTTGCCTTGACGCGGTCATAGTAGAAACGCATGTCGTTGCCGGGAGCGTTGCCGGTGATCAGGGTCAGACGCAGGGCGTCTGCGCCGTATTCGCGGATGATCTCCAGAGGATCGATGCCGTTGCCCAG
>CAMNJZ010000039.1 GCA_946541955.1 uncultured Lachnospiraceae bacterium
TTCTCCGGCTCCTCTGCCTTTTCTGCCTTTTCGACCTTTTCGCTTTCCTCAGGCTCCGGGATTCCCTTGGCCTGACGGAAGAGCTTCATGAACTCCTTGCCGGAGATGGTCTCCTGTTTGATCAGATAGTCTGCGATCAGATCCAGGGCGTCCATGTTCTCGGACAGGATCTCCTTGGCCTTGGCATAGCATTCCTCCAGAAGCCTGCGGACTTCCTCGTCCACCAGGGCTGCGGTGGTATCCGAGCAGTTCAGATAGGCCTTGCCGTCCAGATACTGGCTCTGGACCGTTGCCAGGCCCATGACGCCGAATTTGTCGCTCATGCCGTACTGGGTCACCATGCTGCGGGCCAGGGCTGTGGCGCGCTCGATATCGTTGGAGGCGCCGGTGGTAATGCTGTGGAACTTGAGCTCCTCAGCCGCCCGTCCGCCCAGAAGGCCTACGATCATGTCGGTCAGCTCGTCCTTGCTGTTGAGGTATTTCTCCTCCTCCGGGACCTGCATGACATAGCCCAAAGCTCCCATGGTCCTGGGAACGATGGTGATCTTCTGGACCGGTTCGGAATTCTTCTGGACCGCTGCCACCAGGGCGTGTCCGCACTCATGGTAGGAGACGATGGTGCGTTCCTCCCTGCTCATGATCCGGTCCTTCTTTTCCTTGCCCACCAGCACCTGCTCCACAGCTTCGAAGAGGTCCTTCTGGTTGACATACTGCCTGTGGTTCTTGACGGCGATGATGGCCGCCTCGTTGATCATATTGGCAAGGTCGGAGCCCACGGCACCGGAGGTGGCCAGGGCGATCTCGTCCAGGTCTACGGTCTGGTCCAGCTTGACGTCCTTGGCGTGGACCTTGAGGATGGCGACGCGGCCCTTGAGGTCGGGACGCTCCACGATGATCCGTCTGTCGAAACGGCCGGGACGGAGCAGGGCCTTGTCCAGGATCTCGGGCCGGTTGGTGGCGCCGATGACCAGAACGCCCTTGGTGGTGTCAAAGCCGTCCATTTCGGACAGGAGTTGGTTGAGGGTCTGCTCTCTTTCCTCGTTGCCGCCGTAGCGGGTATCGCGGCTGCGGCCGATGGCGTCGATCTCGTCGATGAAGATGATGCAGGGCGCATTCTTGGTGGCCTCCTTGAAGAGGTCGCGGACACGGGAGGCGCCAACGCCCACATAGAGCTCGATGAAGTCAGAGCCCGTCAGGGAATAGAAGGGCACATGGGCTTCGCCAGCCACGGCCTTGGCAAGCAGAGTCTTGCCCGTGCCGGGAGGGCCCACCAGGAGGGCTCCCTTGGGGAGCTTTGCACCGATCTTGGCGTATCTTCCGGGATTGTGGAGGAAGTCCACGACTTCCTGCAGGGATTCCTTGGCCTCGTCCTCGCCGGCCACATCCTTAAAGGTGATGCCGGTATCCTTCTGGACATATTCCTTGGCCGTGCTCTTGCCCACGCTCCCCATGAGGCCGCCGCCTCCGCTCATTCTGCGGAAGACAAAGGACAGGATGCCCCACATGAGAAGGACAGGCAGAACATAGGAAAGGAGGATGGTCACGATGTAGGAGGAGGAGTCCGGAATCTCGGGAGATACCAGGATCCCCGCCTCCAGCATCCTCTGGGTCAGGGTGGTGTCGTCCTCGGCCTTGCCTACATAGAGGACGGCCTGGGAATCCCGCAGATGGACCTCCAGGCGGTCGGCGTGGATCTCCACCTCCTCGACCTTGCCCTCTGCCACATATTCCAGGAACTTGTTGTAGTTGATCTCGGAGCTCTGGGTATTGGTCCGGAAGAACCAGCTGACGGAGGCCAGGGTAATGATGGCCGCGATCAGAAGGATGATCAGGTTCTGCCTGGGCTGGCGGGATCCGCTGCCGGGCTCATTGCCGTCATCGCCGCCCCCGCCGTTTCCGCTGCCCCGGCCGCCCCGGCGGTCGTTTCCGCCCCGGTCGTATTCCGAGATGCGATTCTTTCTGGAATGGTTGTTCTTCTTTATAAACTCAAATTGCATTCTTTTCTCCGTGCCGCCAAAGGGGGCTGAAAGCCAGTTGATTTCGGATCAGACTCCCCAAAGCGGAAAGCTGATCCAACACATTAACACATTATAAAGGGGATTTCCAGTCTAGGCAATGTAGTTTTTTGTTAATGACAGCAAAGGGGACGAGCCATCGCTCGTCCCCTGATTTATTTTGGAAAAACCTCCGGCGGCCACGCATATCAACGGATTCTCTTAAATTTTGCTCTGAATGCTGGCCGGACGGCAAAGCCGCCCTCCTCCCGGAACCGGAGAGTATTTACGTCCTGCTTTTTATTATAGTAGGGATCTGGCCGATTGCAAGGATTCCCGGCAGGTTTTCAGAGATTCAGCTCCTTTTCATAGACCGGGGAGCAGGTCAGGTTGATGCCCAGCTTGCGGTAGATATTCTCATCCACCGAAGAAAGGATGACCGTGGAGTGGGCCTCGGCTCCCCGCAGGTCGGAGATATGCTCCAGGGCCAGACGGGCGTGATCGTTTTCCGCTGCCGAGGAGGACAGGGCGATCAGCATTTCATCGCTGTGGAGCCTGGGGTTTTTGCTGCCAAGGTACCGGGTCTTGAGCTCCTGGATGGGCTCTAAGGAAGCGGCGGAGACCAGCTTTTCCTCGTGGTCGATGCCGGCGCATTCCTTAATGGCGTTCATGAGGGAGGCGGACGCAGCGCCGAAGAGGTCGGAGGTCCTTCCCGTGATGATCCTGCCGTCCCGCAGCTCGATGGCGCCGGCCGGATGGCCGGTCAGCTCCTGTCTGGTCAGGGCCGCTGTCACCACCTTGCGGCCGTCGGGCGTAATGCCGGCCTGCTTGAGGAGGAGCTCCTGCTTGTAGAGCTCTGCCTTGGGGGCGTCTCCCTTCTTGACGTCGCAGGCGGTGTGATAGTAGCGGCGCAGGATCTCCTGGCGGGCCGCCTCCTTGCAGACCTCATCGTCGCTGATGGCAAAGCCGACCATGTTGACGCCCATATCGGTGGGAGACTTGTAGGGGCAGGTGCCCATGATGCCTTCGAAGATGGCGGACAGGACCGGGAAGATCTCCACGTCCCGGTTATAGTTGATGGTGGTCTTGTTGTAGGCTTCCAGATGGAAGGGATCGATCATGTTGACGTCGTCCAGGTCCGCCGTGGCCGCTTCGTAGGCTACGTTGACCGGATGGCGCAGGGGCAGGTTCCAGACCGGGAAGGTCTCGAACTTGGCGTAGCCGGCCTTGATGCCCCGGATGTTCTCATGATAGAGCTGGGACAGGCAGGTCGCCATTTTGCCGCTGCCGGGGCCGGGGGCCGTGACCACCACCAGGTTCCGGCTGGTCTCGATATAATCGTTGTGGCCGAAGCCTTGCTCGGACAGGATCAGGGGAATGTTGTTGGGATATCCTTCTATATAATAATGCACATAGGACCGGATCCCCAGGCTGGTCAGCTTCTGGCGGAATTTGCCGGCGGCCGGCTGGCCCGTATACTGGGTAATGACCACGCTGCTGACATAAAAGCCCCGGTTCTCCAGAGCCGCCTTGAGGCGGAGCACGTCCACGTCATAGGTAATGCCCAGGTCGCCTCGGACCTTGTTCTGCTCAATGGCATTGGCGCTGATGACGATCACGATCTCGGCCTGGTCCTTGAGCTGCTCGAGCATCTTGAGCTTGTTGTCCGGTGCGAAGCCGGGAAGGACGCGGGAAGCATGGTAATCATCAAAGAGCTTGCCGCCGAATTCCATATATAGCTTGCCGAAAAGCGCCATTCTGTCCTTGATGTGCCTGGACTGGAGCTTCAAATATTTGTCGGAATCAAAACCTATTGCTGTGGATGCCATAAAACCCTCCCTTCATGCTGCACGGATGCATTTCATTCCAAGTAAAAACAATTTCCATAATAGCAGAATCAGAGGGGAAAATACAGAGAAACCTTTCGGATTTTTATTCAGCATACCTGAAATCTTCCTCCGGACCCTTCTTTTTTCCCCCGCCTGTCCGCATACCCCCTCTCAACTCGCCATTTTGGCTTTATTGACAGGTTGTGTCGCAAATGTTACGATATTGTTTCAGAAAGCATGGGGTTATCCATGTATTTCATGCGTATACCAACGGGGGAGATACCATTATTATGCATACTTATTCACGCCGCTGCTCCAAAGCCTTCCTTCTGCTGCTTACTGTCGTCCTTCTGGCCCAGTTCTTTTTGATGACAGAAATCCCTGCCTGTGCAGCATCCGATTCCCAGGTCCACTATATGTCGTCCGAGGAGGATCTGCAGGAAGGCGAAACAGAAGAGGATTATCAGGCCAGCGGCTCCAGCGGTTCCATCAAGTGGTCTTTGTCCGATCATGTCCTGACCATCTCCGGTTCCGGAAAGATGCCCAATTATGCATCGGAACAGGCGCCCTGGTACAGCTACAGACACGCCATCAAGGCCGTGGTGATCCGAAGCGGCGTGACCCATGTCGGCAGCTATGCCTTCAAGCATGTGCCCATGTACGCCATTTCCATCCCCGCCTCCGTCAAGAGCCTGGGCTATAAGTCCTTCGCCTATACGGACCGGCTCAAATCCGTCTACTACGGCGGCAAAAAGACCAAATGGTCCAAGGTAAAGATCGGCTTCGGCAACTCCCTCCTGCGCACCTCGACCGTACACTACGTCAAGTCCGCCAAGTCGGCTGCCGCCCTGGCCAAGAAGAACGGTCTCAAGCAGTCCACCCCCAAGAAGTCCCTCCGCTGGTCTGTATCCGGAACGACCCTGACCATCTCCGGTTCGGGCAGCATGCAGAACTATGTATCCGATCCCGTGGCCACCGCCCCCTGGCACGCCCGCTATGCCAACGTGATCACCCGGGTCGTCATCACCGGCGGCGTTACCTCCATCGGAAATTACGCCTTTTATGATTTCACCCGTCTGAGCTCCATTTCCCTGGCCTCCACGGTCAAGCAGATCGGCGTCAGAGCCTTCTACCGGTGCACAAGCCTCAAGGCCATCGCCCTGCCCAACACGGTCACCACCATCCGGAAGAACGCCTTCCAGAACTGCTACAACCTGACCGCAGCCGTGCTGCCCAGGGGCCTTAAGACCATCAGCAGCTACTGCTTCAACCAGTGCTCCAATCTGCGGGTCGTTACCATCCCCGCCAGCGTCACCTCCATTGAAAAGGAAGCCTTCTGGCACTGCTACAAGCTCAGCAAGGTCAACTATAAGGGTTCCCAGAGCCAGTGGAAAAAGGTCACGGTCAAGACAGGAAACCAGAAAATAAAAAATGCGCAGAAGGTCTACAACTACGCACACTGATCAGAAACGGCAAGAGCACGCGCATCGCGCGTGCTCTCTTATTTTTTCTTCTTTTGATGCAGATCCCTTCCGGCAGGCAGGGGGTCCTTACAGGGAAGCGTCTTCGTCCGGATCGGGCAGGACCTGACCCAGGCCGTCCAGAACGGCTGCATCCACATATTCCACCTGGCCGCTGTCGCAGGCTGCGGTGAAGGATGCGTCGATGGGGAGCTTTGCGATCACGGGGATCCCTTCGGCCGCTGCGATCTCATCGATCCTGCCATTTCCGAACATGTGGATCTCCTCGCCGCAGCAGGGACACTTGACATAGGACATGTTCTCCACCAGGCCCAGGATCGGAACGTTCATGAGCTTGGCCATGCCCAGGGCCTTCTTGACGATCATGCTGACCAGATCCTGGGGGGTCGTTACGATGATGATGCCGTCGATGGGCAGAGACTGGTAAACGGTCAGCGGCACATCCCCGGTTCCGGGCGGCATGTCGATGAACATATAGTCTACGTTGCCCCAGATGACCTCCTGCCAGAACTGCTTGAGGGCACCGGTAATAACGGGGCTTCTCCAGATGACCGGGGCGTCCTCGTTCTTCATCATCAGATTCATGGACATGACCTTGATGCCGGTCACGGTGTTGGCGGGATGAAGGCCCTCCTCCGTAGCCACCAGGTCCTTATAGCCCAGGCCGAACATCCTGGGAATGGAGGGGCCTGTGATATCCGCATCCAGAATGGCTGTCTGATAGCCGTTCCTTCTGGCCCAGACTGCCGCCAGGCCAGTGACGGAGGATTTGCCTACGCCGCCCTTGCCGCTGACAACAGCGATCAGCTTTTTGACATGGGTCCTCTCGTGGGGCTTGAGCTGCATGGTCTCATTCTGGGGTCTGGGGGGCGTCATGTGTTTTCTTGTCTTTTTCTCTTCACTCATACTGTCTTTGACTTCCTTGGCTTTTATTTGACTTTTGTCATTGATTCGGGTACAACTAGATTGAATTCTATCACACTTACTGCAATCCAGCAAAAATAAAAAGGAAAACCATTTATGGATGATATCAATATTGCACTGCTGATCGATGCAGACAATGTCAGCTCCCGCTATATCCCGCTGATCTTAAGCGAACTGTCCAAGTACGGGAAGATCACCGTCCGGCGCATGTACGGCGACTGGTCCCAGGACCGGCTCCACAGCTGGCTCAAGGCCTCCTCCGGCTATTCCCTGACCCCCGTCATGCAGCCCAACAATACCCCGGGCAAAAACGCCTCCGACATCGGTCTGATCATCGACGCCATGGACATTCTCTATACCGGCGAGGTCCAGGGCTTCTGTATCGTCTCCAGTGACGGTGACTTCAACAAGCTGGCCACCAGACTCCGGGAGGCCGGCAAGGTGGTCATCGGCATGGGGGAAAAGAAAACCCCCGAGACCTTCCGTGTATCCTGTGAGCGCTTTATCTTCCTGGATATCCTCATGAACGACTCCGACGAGGAGGCCGCTCCCAGAAAGACCAGAAAGAAGGCCGCCGCCCAGCCTGTCCGGAAGAAGAAGTCTCCTTCCCAGGATCTGCCTGCCGAGCTTCCGGCCGATCCCGGCGAGGATCCGGATGCCGACGCCGATACCGATGAGGTCCCCGGCTTCACCGACAAATCCACCATTGAGGACGAGATCGTCAAGATGATCACCGACAACAGCGCCGAGGGCCGGGAAACGGGCCTGGGCGAGATCGGTTCCCGTCTGGTCAAGATCTTCCCGGATTTCGACACCCGGAACTACCATTATTCCAAGCTTTCCGAATTCCTCATGGACTTCCCCTCCCTGACCGTGGAGAACCGGGACAACGCCGTCTGGGTCTCCCTCAAGGCCAGCCGGGATTCGGACATCGAGGATGAGATCCTGCAGATCTACAAAAAGCACCAGACCAACGACATGTATCTGTCGGCCCTCAAGAAGGAGCTGGAGAAGATCAATCCCAACCTGGACGCCACCATTAAAAAAAGCGGCGTGACCCGCTTTTCCGTTTATCTCAACCGCAACATCCATTCCCTGGAAGTGAACGGACGCTATGCGAGTCTGAAAAATCCCATCGTATAAAGAAAAGCTGCAGCGCCGCTGCAGCTTTTCCTATTCTCAAACTTATTCCTGGCTGCCTCCAAGGATGGCAGGATCCAGCCGGTTCAGGAACTTCTCTATGCCCTTCCAGTAGGTCTCCGGATCCTTGTCGATGCCTTCCACATGGTCGGCGCCCCGGATCCAGAGAAAGGCCTTGGGACAGGCCGCCGCAGAATAAAGGCGGGGCATCATGGAGGGGGGAATAAAGCTGTCCTCGTCTCCGTGCATGAAGAGGGTCGGGGTATGGGACCTTTTCACGGCCTCGATGGGGGCCGCCTTGTCCAGATCATAGCGGGACCTTCTCATGGTCAGCCTGCGGACCGTCCGCAGGAGGGGCCTTACAGGAACAGGATGGAGGTCCATATGGAGATAGACGTCCGCCGCCTCCTCCAGGGCCGAGGTATAGGCGGAATCCGCGATACAGGCCTTTACGGTGGCAGGCAGGGAGGCTTCGCCGGTGGCAAGCAGGACCGTGGCCGCGCCCATGGACATGCCATGAAGGACAATGACCGCCTCGGGATCCCGCTCGGTGATCTTTCCGACCCAGTGGAGGATATCCTCCCGGTCCAGATAGCCCATGCCGATGACATCGCCGTCGCTTTCTCCGTGGCCCCGCAGCTCGGGGATCAGGACATTCATTCCGTATTTTTCAAAATAGGGCCTGGCGTAGACGCCCATGGTAGCCGCTTCATTCTTGAAGCCGTGGACACAGACGGCGTAGCGGTGGCATTCTCCGCTCTGCATCAAATAAACGCCGTGGAGCCGCATGCCGCCGGGCAAATAGGTATAGACGTCCTTCCTGGCAGGGTGCTTCTTCAGCCACCTGGCCCCCTCGGCATAGGAAGGCATCTCGCTCTCTTCTTCATTCTTAAGTCCGCGTTCCGAGGTCAGGGAAATCTTATACATGTAGGCGGCTGCCCCCAGGAGAATTCCGCCTCCCAGGAAGGCGGCCGTGCCCGCTGCATATCCCGCGACCCTTGCTGTCTTACTGATTCTGCTCATGGGTATACCTCACTTTTTGAATGAAAGGCCTGTCCGGTCTCTTTTATCTTTTCCGGTCCGGGACCGCCATGCTGACCCAGATGGTGATCTCCGAGCTCTCTCTTCCCGCTTCCGTGATCTGCATGGATCCGCCCATTCTTTCCATGTCCTCCCGGGCCACCAGGAGTCCCTCTCTGACCGGGTTCCCCCGGACCCTGTCCAGGTCCTGGAGCTCGCCCAGGGAGAAGGCCGCCGCGTCAAAGCGCAGGCGGAAGCGCATGTTGACCCTGCCTCTGGAGGGCCAGTCGGAGGTATAGGTCAGGGCAATCCTGCCCCCCTCCGGCGTATTGTCCACGGCAAAATCCAGAAGCGAGACCAGGACGGACTGGAGTCTGGCCCGGTCCCCCATGACCTCCCGGGGATAGGTCCGGCCGGTCTGCATGACCAGGCCGATGCCCCGTCTGGTGCAGCGGGGGCTCTGGTAGAGCATGATATTGCGGACCGCATCCTGGGCCATGAAGACGTCGGCCGTAAGGCTGTCCGGCTCGATCCGGGTCATTTCCGCAAAGTCCCGGGCAATGGCTTCCTGAAGCCTTTCGGCCTCCTCCAGGCTTCTTCCTGGCACAAGCTCCAGCCGCTCCAGGGAATCTGCCAGGACGCTTTCCTCCTTGGTCTTCATTCTGGCCCTCTGGGCGGCGCGGATCTGGCCGGTCTCCTGCTCGATCCTCCGCAGGCTCTGCTCCTCCTGCTTCTGGGCCAGCTTCTCCTCCAGGCCGCTGATCCTGGCTTCGTAGTCCTCGGCCTGACGGCGCAGGCGGTCCTCCAGTTCTCTTTCCTGGACCCGGAGCTTTTCCCGGGTCTCCCGCAGGGCCTTCTCCATAAGGGAAAGCTTTGCAGCCGCGCTCTCCTGGTAGGCCTGGTATTCGCCAAGCAGCTCCTTTTCCCGCTGCTCGGCGTTTTTGAGGCGGACCTCCAGACGGCGGTCCAGCTCCTCCTCCTTGCTCTCCAGAAGCTTCCTTGTCTTTTCCTTTTCCTCTTCCACCATCAGATCCGCCTTCTTCCTGGCGGATTCAATGTCCTCCCTGGCCTGCTGGCTGCGGATCCGGGAGATCATCTCGCTGGTCTCCTGCTGGCGGTTCATTTCCCGTCTCTGCCGGTCCCTGTCCAGGTAGAAGAGAAAGATCGTATCCCGGTCCCTGCCGCTGTCTCTGGCAGATAAAAAGAGCTCCACCCAGAGGGAGGTCCCGTCGGGTCTTTCGATCCGGAACATACCGCAGTCGGGGTCCTGGGCCGGCATGGAAACATACTGGTCCAGCAGCCGTTTTCTGGTGATCCCCGTCATTTCCAGGCCATAGAAGATATCCTTGGCCACCGCCTCCGAGAAGACCGCCGGGCCAAGGCCGAACATGTCCTGGACCTCCCGGCTGACATAGAGGACCTTGGTCTCCTGGCCCTGTCTCTGAAGGACGCAGGCACAGCCAGGAATCCTCCGCAGGATCTCCTGCTGGATGTGGAGCTGGCTGCTCAGCTGGTCGCTGATGGTCTGGTAACCGGTGATGTCCTGGAAGAGGCACAGATACAGGACGCCTGCGCTCCGGGCGTTTTCCAGGGGCATGCCCTGGATCTGGAAGACCATGCGCTGGCCAAAGGAACCGGTCAGGGTGCTCTTTGCAGACAGGGGCTTTCCCTCCTCCATACAGGCCCTCAGGGTCCTGGCAAATTTTCTGTCTTCGCCGGGAATAAAGAAAAAGAAGGGATTCTGCCTGGCCTTGTTCTCAAAGTCCTCCCGGCTGTATTTAAATTTTTCAGGGAAAAAGTCGCTGGCGTAAAGGACCTGGAAGACGTCCTGCCTTCCCTCGATCAGAAGAAAGCCCGCCGGCATATGGGCCAGGAGGTCCCGGACCCTGGCGGTCAGATTCCTGCTGTCTCCGGTCTTGTCGGACATATGGACAAAGAAGATCCTGGGATCCTCTCTGCCGCCGATCCCCAAAGAGCACCAGATGCTGACAGCCTCTCTGGCGTTGGCCGGGATCAGGCTGATCTCATAGGAAACATAGACCTGGGCCCCTTCTCCGGGGGTGGACTTCATGGATACGATGTCCACATACTGCCTGGGGCCGCTCCGGCGGATCTGATCCCGCAGCCAGCTTCCGGCGTCCTCCCTGGTCAGGAAGTGCTCGCTCTGGTCGGGCACGACGATCAGGGAATCCTCAGAGAGCATGTCTCTGCAGGCGTCCGCGTCCTTTTCATAGAACCAGCTGTTCAAAAATAATTTTCCAAAATCGATCGGTGTAATCATAAACTCTGCTATACTCTTCCTAACATCCCGCCTCCGGAGGCGGTTTCAAGGAGAAAAAACCATGATCACAATACTGGCCATCGGAAAAATGAAAGACAAAGCCCTCCAGAGCCTGCAGGCCGAATACTGCAAGCGGATCTCCCCCTTTCAGAAGCTGGAGATCCTGGAGGTCAGGGATGAAGCCAACGATCATACAGACCGGGAGGGAGAGGTCCGCCTGGCCATGGAAAAGGAGGGCGAAAGGGCCCTGGCCAAAATCCGGCCCGGCGACTTCGTGATCCTCCTGGACCTCCACGGCAGCGAATGGACCAGCGAGGCCTTTGCCTCCCAGCTCAGGACCTGGCATGAATCCTCCAGAAACATGGTCTTTGTCATTGCCGGGTCCCTTGGCCCCTCCAGGGCCCTGGTGGAGCGGGCCAACGTCCGCTGGAAGCTGTCCTCACTCACCTTTACCCATCTGATGACCCGGGTCATCCTGCTGGAGCAGATCTACCGGGCCTATATGATCCTGGGGGGCAGGCCCTATCACAAATGAGGGTTACTCCTCCGCCTCTTTTGCTTTCGCCGCCAGCTCCTCGTAGACCCTGGCGTTCTTCCTGTTGGCCTCGATTCCTTCGGGGCCGTTTTCCTTTCTGACTTTGGCCGGATTTCCAAAGGCCACAGATCCCTCGGGAATGATGGTCCCGCCCGTCACCAGGGCCCCGGCCCCGATGATGGAATTGCTGCCGATGACAGCGTCGTTCAGCACGATGGCTCCCATGCCGATCAGGACGTTGTCCCCGATGGTGCAGCCATGGACGATGGCCCCGTGGCCGATGGTCACGCCGTCCCCGATGGTCAGGGGATGGCCGGTGTCCACATGGAGGACCGCGTTGTCCTGGACATTGGTCCCCTTTCCGATCACGATCTTATCTTCATCGCCCCGGATCACAGCGTTGTACCAGACGCCGCACCCTTCTCCGATGGTCACATCTCCGATGACGACGCTCCCTCTGGCCATATATACAGTCTTGTCTATTGCCTTCAAAGCTGCCTCCCTTTCTTAATTCATAAAGGTATTGATGTGGATCTTGTCAAAGCGGAGCTCCTCCTCCGTATGAGGCACAGGCTCCTCCATGGGCATGCCCAGAGACAGAATGGCCTCCAGACGCATGTTGGAGGGGAACTTGAGAAAGCCCCGGATATAGTCCTCCGTCGTGGTATCCGGAATCAGAGCCTCCCGGTTCCTTCCCTGAATCCAGCAGGAGCCGACCCCCAGGGAGGAGGCCATGAGGTGCATGTTGGCCATGGCGATGCTGCAGTCCTCGGTCCAGACGTCGCTCCTGTCCTCGTCGCCCAGGACCACGATGGCCGCATCGGCCCCTGCCAGCATTCTGGCAGCGCCCTTGCGGCAGCCGGACAGATTGATCAGGGTCTGTCTGTCCCGGATCACCACGAACTCCCAGCATTTTCCGCCTCTGGAGGAGGGGGACGCCAGGCCGGCCTCAATGATCAGATTCAGTTTTTCCATGGGGACTTCCTCCCCCGAATATTCCCTGACGCTTCTTCTGTTCAGCATCAGATCCAGCAGCATGTTGTCGCTCATAGGCTCTCCTCTTGATTTATTTTTCTTTTTCAATGCCGAAATGGGCGATGCCGGGCATCTGCATGTAGAGGAACTGGCCCGTGCAGAGCTCCTTTCCATCCTCGCCCGTCACAGAGCAGTCCACCCAGATCAGCTTTCTGCCTTCCTTTCTGACTCTGGCCCGGCAGGTCAGAAGGCCGCCGGTGGCCGGCCGCAGAAAGCTCACGCTGGACTGGACCGTCGCGCCGCCGCCCCCGTAGGAGGCCCCTGCCACCCCGGAAATGGTATCGCACAGGGTATACAGGACCCCGCCGTGGGCGTTCTGCAGGGGATTTTTATGCTTTTCCTCCATCAGCAGGGTCCCTTCCGTGTAGCCCGGCTCCAGATGGGTCAGGCGGATCCCCACCTCCTGGGCAAATCCGGAATCATTGACCAGGGAAGAGGCCCTCTCCCAGTTCTGTTTCTGTAATTCTTTATCCATATCTTTACTCTCATACCAATGGCAAAGGTGGAAATACCCGGGTATTCCCACCTGTCTGCCGTTCCTTCCAATATACCGCTTTCTTAACGGCCCTGGGATCTTCTCCAGACTCTGTACCACTCGGCTGCCTTCTTCTCGGCTTCCTCCTGGGCCTTGCGTTCCTCTTCCGCCTTTTCGTCTGCCGCATACTTGTCCTGCAGATAGTTGTCCATGAGATAGCCGTCTCCGTAGGTATCCCCATTGACCGTAAAGGTGTCATGGTATTCATCAGGATTTCTGCGGATGATGCAGATCAGGGTCCTGCCGTTGTTGAACCGGACCTCGTTGCCGTAGTCGTCGGTATACTTGTAGGGCGTATGCTCGTCCTTTTTGTCCCAGTAGATCCGGATCATCCGGCCCTGGGTAATGTAGTAGCCGCCGCCGGCCTCGAAGGTATTGAACATGAGACGGAGGCCGTCTCTGGGATCCGCCCAGACCTTGAGGACCAGGATATTGGTAAAGGTCAGCTGCTCCCCTGTGACTGCATCCTTCTGGGGGGCGCCGTAGATCTCTCTGTAGTAGAGTCCGTCCTCCTCGTTGTACCACAGGTAGGGACGGTCCACGGGGAAGGAGCCGGAGAAGTCGATCTCCGTTGCCTTACAGACTCTCTTGTACTGCTCCAGGGTATTGACCCCGGCGTTCAGGCCCATGAATTTGAAGTGCCGGCCGCTGTCATACTCGGGCCGCCTGGTAAAGGAATAGCCGCCCTGCTCGAAGGCGCTTTTGATCCGGCTGCCGCTGGTATAGGCCGTATGCTCGGAAAGGCTTCCCTCCGGAATCCGGAAGAAGGCGCCGAAGCTGGGGCCCATGATGCCGTCTACGCCGTTGATGTTGTCCACTTCCTCCCGGGTGGTCCAGTCCGATACGGTATAGATAGGACCGCCGTAGTGCACATAGACGGGGTCGAATTCCAGACTCACCTTGATATAGTAGTCTCTGGTGGAACGGATGTTGCCGATCCGGTCCAGATCCTCCCAGTCGGTGATCAGACCCATCTGCCGGCTCATGTCTCCTTCCTCCATGAATTCATACATGACGTCGACACGGTCCAGGCCATACTGGGGCTGGGCCTGGCGGTCTATGGGATACATCACGGCGATGGGCCGCTTGTTCATCTCTTCTTCGGAGTCCACCTTCAGACCGGTCAGAACGCTTCGGTAGACCGGGTCCTTTTTCTTTTTGGACCTGGTCTGGTCCGCAAGGAATTCTCCGTCGGTCTCGTCCTCTCCGGTCTCTTCCTCCGTCAGGCTCTCCTCCGCCGGCTCCTCTTCGGGCTCGGTCTCCTTTTCAGGCTCTGTCTCTTCTTTTGCAGGCTCCGTTTCGGAGGCCGCCTCTTCCTCCTTCGAAGGCTCCGTTTCGGGCGCCGCCTCTTCTTCCTTCGATGGCTCTGTTTCCTGCCCGGTCTCTTCCGGCGATGCCTGGACGATCTCCTCCGTCAGGGGCGGTTTGGCCTGCCTGCCGCAGGCAAAGATACATACGACTGCCAGGCAGAGCACCGGCAGGAGCGTCAGTCTTTTTCTCATAGAATCCCTCCATCTATGCTGTATCTTCTAATTATACGGCATAGGCTTCAATCCCGCAAACGGAATTGGAAAGGCGCTGGTGCACCCGGGGAAAGAAAAGACCGCCGGTTTTTCCGGCGGTCCCTTGCTTTCCTATGCACTTTAATCGGCCAGCGTATGGACCCGGGTCTCTACCGGTTCTTCCACTGCTGCCGCTTCATTCAGTCCCAGGTCCTCCCGGAGCTGCTTCTGCAGACCAGGATTGTCCAGAAGCTTCTGGGCGCTGATCATTCTGACGCAGACGGTAAAGAGATCCGCTGCCACGGCCAGATCCTCCAGCGGGGGATAGGTGGGAGCGATACGGATGTTGGTATCCATGGGATCCTTGCCATAGGGCCAGGTCGCGCCGGCCTTGGTCATCTTGACGCCGGCTCTCTTGCAGGCGGAAACCACTTCTTTGGCACAGCCGGGCAGGGTATCAAAGCCGATAAAGTAGCCGCCGTTGGGCTTGGTCCAGGAAGCGATGTGCAGCTCGCCCAGGTTCTTTTCCAGGGTCTGCTCCACCAGCTCGAACTTGGGCCGCAGAATATAGGCGTGCTTGGTCATATGGACCATGAGGCCGTGGATATCCTTGAAGAAACGATAGTGCCTGAGCTGGTTGACCTTGTCGTGGCCGATGGTCTGGATCCGCATCTGGGCCCGGATGTCCTCCAGGTTGTTGGGGGAGCTGGCCAGTGCTGCCACGCCGCTGCCCGGGAAGGTGATCTTGGAGGTGGAGGCGAACTTGTAGACCAGGTCGGGGTTGCCCGCTCTCTTGCACTCAGCCAGGATCTCGATCAGGTGGTCCTGATGGTCGTCATAAAGATGATGGACGCCGTAGGCGTTGTCCCAGAAGATCCTGAAATCCCTTGCCTTGGGCTTAAGCCTTGCGAACCGTCTGACGGTCAGATCGGAATAGGAATAGCCCTGGGGGTTGGAATACTTGGGAACACACCAGATGCCCTTGATGGCCTCATCCTCGGATACCAGCTTTTCCACCATGTCCATGTCGGGCCCTGTGGGGGTCATGGGGACCGGGATCATTTCGATCCCGAAGTACTCGGTGATGGCAAAGTGTCTGTCATAGCCGGGGGAAGGGCAGAGGAACTTGACCTTGTCCAGCTTGCACCAGGGGGTACTGCCCATGATGCCGTGGGTCATGGCTCTGGAAACCGTATCATACATGACGTTCAGGGAAGAGTTTCCATAGAGGATGATGTTGTCCGGATGATTCTCCATCATGTCGGAGATGATCTCCTTGCACTCCGCAATGCCGTCCAGCACGCCGTAGTTCCGGCAGTCTGTTCCGTCCTCGCAGTACATATCGGAGCTGGAAGACAGAACGTCCATGATGGCCATGGAAAGGTCCAGCTGCTCTCTGCAGGGCTTGCCGCGGCTCATATCCAGATTGAGCTCCATCTTCTGGTATCTGCGGTATTCTTTCCGCATCTTTTCTTCTTCTGCCTTTAATTCCTCACGGGTCATTTCAAGGTAAGACTTCAACTTTGTTTCCTCCTTGCTCCTTTGCTTATTCCAATATACAAGGCATTGTATACACGGATACGTCTTTTCTCACATGAAAGCATTATATACGCAGACCTGCAGGGATGCAAGCAAAACCGCCAAAAATCAGCCGTTTCGGGTGAATACCTCCTGGAGGGCGGGGATGGTCTGCACAAAGAAGGCGCCCACGCCGTCGGTCATACTGTGGTCATGGACATCCTTTACGGGCAGGACCTCCACGGCCCAGTCCGCCCTGCTGCCGGCCATGTAGTAGATGCTGCCGTTCTCCAGGATGCTGATGAAGACCAGGGCGCAGAAGTCCAGGTTCTGGTTCCTGGTATATTCCTCCACCTCCGCCTGGATCCTGTCGGGGTCCTCCGTCATATAGGATCTGTCGGGGATCAGGACCCTGGCCAGACGGACCCGGTACTGGCCGAAGTCATAGTGCCTGGCGTAGAGATTGAGCAGTGTCTCCGCCGTCCTGCCCTCCAGATTCCAGCTGACCGAGAACATCTCCCTGGCAAAGTCCTCCAGGTCCACGTCGGCCAGGGCCGCCAGGATGGAGCAGGTCCGCCTGTCCCTGTCTGTGGTCAGAGGGGTCTGGAGATTCAATGTGGCGGAAAGGATCCCGCCCAGCATCAGGCCGGCTATGGCCGGCGGAATGGGCATGGCGTTTTCCCGGTACATGGTGGCCACGATGGTGGTGGTGGCGCCCACGATCTCGTTGCGCAGATTGATGGGGCCGGGGGTGGTGAAATCCCGGATCCTGTGATGGTCGATGACCTCCAGGATCTCCGCCTTTTCCACGCTGTGGATGGACTGGGAGAACTCATTGTGGTCCACCAGGATCAGTCTCCGGTTCTTGTAATTCATCAGATGGTAGCGGGTCACATAGCCGGTCAGACGCTTGTCCCCGTTGATGATGGGGAAGGTCCGGAACCGGGTCCGGGAGATCTTCTTTAAGGCGTCGTCTGCAAATTCGTAGCCGTAAAAGCCGGTGACCTGGGTCTTCATGATCATGGAGACCGGGGGCGCCAGGAACAGATAGCGGGAGGTATTGGTGGCGCCGCAGCCCGAGATGATTACCGGGCAGTGATGGGCCCTGGCCGCCTCCAGGACGTCCTCGTCGATCTTCTTGGCCCAGACCACGATGAGAAGGCCCGCTCCCTTCTCGATCAGCTCCTCCTGGACCCTGGCCTCGTTGCCGACGATGACGATCCGGTTCTTTACTTCATAATGGCGAAGGCTCTTTTTGGTGGCCGCCGTCACGATGGACACCTGGCCGTTGAGCTCCATCAGGGGATCGTCATAAATGATGACTCCGTTCACCGCCCTGGCAAAAAAGGCAGCCGGCGTCTCCTTTAATAAAGAGGCGCTGGTCATGGTATCCGTCAGGGACAGCCTGGATATATCCGACCGGGAGATCCAGCCCTGGATCCTCCATTCCGCGTCCGTCACGGCCAGGGCCTCCCGGCCGTTCTCGTCCATGACCCGGACCGCCTCCAGAAGGGAGGTGTCCTTTGTGATGGAGATCGGGGAGTCCAGATCGATCTGGTCCAGCCGGACTCTGGCGTCATCGAGAAAGTCCGGCTCCCCGATCCCGAACCTGTTCAGGAGGAACCGGGTCTCCGGATTCATCTGGCCCAGGACGCCTGGCCTGGTATCCCAGCCCAGGGCCTTTTTATAAGCGGCATAGGCAATGGCGGAAGCCACACAGTCCGTATCGGGCTGCCTGTGTCCTATCACGTAAATACACTGCTCACTCATGCTTGCGCTTCCTTTCCGGGATCTGCCTTCGTTTGTTGTAACTATAACTAAAAATGTATTATACTTAACCGGAAAAAGCAACCAAGCCCGGTACGCACGGTGTACTGAATTGTATACAAAGAAAGAGAAGCATTCCTATGGCAGCTCCCTCTTCCGGGGCCTCCCGGACCGCCATCATCATCCGAACCTCTGTGATCGGAATCCTTGCCAATATGGGCCTTTCTGCCTTCAAGGCGGCGGTCGGTCTTCTGACCCATTCCATTGCCATTACCCTGGACGCCGTCAACAATCTCTCCGACGCCCTGTCCTCCATCATCACCATCATCGGCACAAAGCTGGCAGGACGCCCTGCCGACAAGGACCATCCCATGGGCCACGGGCGGACCGAATATCTGACGGCCACGGTCATTTCCGCCATCGTTCTCTACGCCGGCGTGACCTCCTTTGTGGCTTCGATCCGAAAGATCCTGCAGCCTGAGACCCCCGCCTATACGGTCCCGGCCCTCCTCATTATTGCGGCCGCCGTGGTGGTCAAGCTGGTCCTGGCCGTCTATGTCAAGGGGGTAGGGGAAAGGGTCCATTCCGATTCCCTGGTGGCTTCGGGCATGGACGCATTCAACGACGCTGTGATCTCCGTCACCACCCTGGCCGCAGCCCTGCTCTATCTGGTCTTCCATATTTCCCTGGAGGCCTGGCTGGGCGCCGTCATTTCCCTCTTCATTATCCGGTCGGGCTACGGCATGCTTTCGGAGACCATCAGCGACATTCTGGGAAAAAGGGTGGATCCCGAAATCGCCCAGCAGGTCAAAGAGACCGTCAACGGCTTTCAGGAGGTCATGGGCGCCTATGACCTGACCCTGCACAGCTATGGGCCCGGGCGCCTCATGGGGTCCCTCCATGTGGAGGTCCCGGAGAATATGACTGCCAGCCAGATCGACGATCTGTCCCGGCAGATCCGCCAGGCCGTATATGAAAAAAACCACGTCCTGATCGCAGCCGTGGGCATATATTCCTATAATACCGACGATGAAAGCGCAGAGATCCGCAGGGAAATCACTGAGATCGTCATGGGCCACGAGCATGTGCTCCAGATGCACGGCTTCTACCTGGACCAGGAAAAGAAGCAGATCCATTTTGATATCGTCATGGATTTCTCGGATGAAAGAAGCGCCGTCTATTACCATATCCGGGACGAGGTCCGGGAGAAATATCCGGACTACAGCTTCCAGATCATCCTGGATACAGACGTTTCTGATTAAGGGCAAGAGGTGAACATGACTGAAAAGAAGAAGAAAAAAGGCGGCTTTCTGATTGCCCTGGGCATCCTGCTCCTGGCAGGCGCCGCAGGCCTGACCGCCTACAATCTCTGGGACGGGGAAAGGGCCAGCGCCGCCAGCATCGCCATCGAGGAAAAGATCGCGGAACAGATGCCGGAGGAGATCGTGACCGCCCCCGAATACTGGGACCCGGCTGACCCGGAGATGCCCACCTTCGAGGTGGACGGCCAGAAATACATAGGCATTGTGGAGATCCCTTCTCTGGAAATCTCGCTGCCGGTCATGGACAGCTGGGATGAGAATAAGCTGGAGATCGCCGCCTGTTTTTTCTGGGGCTCCTACAAGACCGACAACCTGGTCATCTGCGCCCATAACTATGTCAAGTTCTTTGCCCCCATCCGGGGACTGGGCATGGGGGAGGACGTTTATTTCATCACCCCCGAGGGCTACGCCATCCACTATGTCACCGCCAACCGGGAGACCCTTCAGCCCACCCAGGTGGACGAGATGATCACCAATGAAAGGACCGCCGAAGACGGAACGGTGTCCAGAGAATGGGATCTGACCCTCTTCACCTGCTACCCCGGCGGCCAGAC
>CAMNJZ010000040.1 GCA_946541955.1 uncultured Lachnospiraceae bacterium
ATATCCGTGAAGGTCCAGGCAGCGGTACCGGTCAGCCAGGAGTTCTTGCCTTCTCCGAAGTTGGGGGCGTCGACGCCGGCCACCATCTGAGAGTAGACATAGGGCTCGGTCTTGTGGATCTCGGAGAATTCCTCCACGCAGGAAGGGCAGGTCTTCCAGTAGATCTCGAAGGCTCTGGAGCCGCGGCCCACCACGGTCTCGGCGATGGAGACCCAGGGATTGTTGTGGCAGAAGATACCGCCATTCTCCTTGTATCCCGGAGGATAGGAGGAGATTTCACCCAGCTCTACGTGATAACGGGTGTAGGTGGGAGCGTTGAGGCAGATGCCGTACTTGGAGTCCAGTCTTTCCTTGACGGAATCCAGGGCCGTTACGGCTTCACCGGTCTCTACGCCGACGCCGGCCAGGACGCAGAAGCCCTGGGGCTCGATGAAGATCTGGCCTTCTTCGCATTCCTTGGAACCGACCTTGTTGCCGAAGGCGTCATAGGCACGGACGAACCAGCCGCCGTCCCAGCCGTCGGTCAGGATGGCCTTTTCCATAGCGGCCTTTTCTTCCAGGATCTTGTCGGCTTCTTCGTTCAGGCCCTGCAGTCTGCACAGGTCTGCATATTCGCCGGCATACTTGACGAACATACCGCCGATGAAGACGGATTCCGCCACAGGTCCTTCGGAGGGACCGGAGGTCTGGAAGGATTCGCCGGAGTGCTCGGAGAAGCAGTTAAGGTTGAGGCAGTCGTTCCAGTCGGCACGGCCGATCAGGGGCAGGGCGTGAGGGCCCTTGTGGGTGATGGTATAGTTGACGGACCTGCGCAGGTGCTCCATAAGGGGCTGGGCCAGGGATTCGTCATTGTCGAAGGGAACGGAAGCGTCCAGGATGGACACATCGCCGGTCTCCCGGATGTAGGCGCTGGTCGCTGCAATAAGCCAGAGGGGATCATCGTTGAAGCCGGAACCGATGTCGGAGTTGCCCTTCTTGGTCAGAGGCTGGTACTGATGGTAGGCGGAGCCGTCCGGGAACTGGGTGGAAGCGATGTCGATGATACGCTCCCTGGCCCTTTCGGGGATCAGGTGGACGAAGCCCAGCAGATCCTGACAGGAATCTCTGAAGCCCATGCCGCGGCCGATGCCGGATTCATAGTAGGAAGCGGACCGGGACATGTTGAAGGTGACCATGCACTGGTACTGGTTCCAGATGTTGACCATGCGGTCGATCTCGGGATGCGCCGTTTCCACATGGAACTTGCCCAGCAGGTGATCCCAGTAGGCGTGGAGCTCGTTGTAGGCATCCATGACAGCCTGGGCGGTGCTGTACTTGGCAATGAGGGCTCTGGCCCTGGTCTTGTTGATGACGCCGTAGGATTCCCACTTGTCCTCCACGGGATTCTCGATGTAGGAGAGCATGAAGACATACTGTCTGCTCTCGCCGGGAGCCAGATCGGCGTCGATCTGATAGACGGCACAGGGAGACCAGCCGGAGGCTACGGAATTGCGGCATTTGCCTTCCTCGGGGACGATGGGATACTGGGGTGCCCTGTAATCGCCCATGAAGGTCCTTCTGTCGGTATCAAAGCCGCTTATTTTGCTGTTGACGGAGAAGACAGCGTACATGTTCCTTCTTTCACGGTACTCGGTCCTGTGATAGATGGCCGCATAGTTCAGAGCGCTGTAATCATCGATGGAGGTCTTTTCGGGCTTCTTCTTGCCGCTGATCTCATAGCCCAGGTTGGATTCGATCTCGACTTCGCCGGTGGAGAGGTTTCTCTGGAAGTTCTTCTGATCGTCATCCGCATCCCACAGGCACCATTCCACGTAGGGGAAGACCTGAACGGCCTTTTGGCTGTCCGATTCGTTGGTCAGGGTCAGAAGCATGACCTCGCAGGCGTCGTTTAAGGGAACGAAGTTGAGGAGCTCGGCCTTCAGGCCCTTGAGGCTTCCGGTAAAGCGGGTGTAGCCCATGCCGTGGCGGCATTCGTAGGCGTCCAGCTCCTTCTTGGTGGGCTGCCAGCCGGGATTCCATACGTCGCTTCCGTCTTTAATATAGAAGTACTTGCCGTTGGTATCATAGGGCTGGTCGTTGTAACGGTATCTGGTAATACGCAGGAGCCTTGCATCCTTATAGAAGGAATAGCCGCCGCAGGTGTTGGAGATCAGACTGAAGAAGTCCTTGTTGCCGAGGTAGTTGATCCAGGGCAGAGGCGTCCTGGGAGTGGTGATGACGTATTCGCGGTTCTTGTCATCAAAGGTACCGAATTTCATATAAATCCCCTTCCCGATCATGTCCATGATCATCTTAAATGCAGGGCAGCCGGAGCTGCCGACTACAGTGTTTCCTCTGTCTCTTCCTTATAATAAGGAAAGCATCTGCTTCTGCCTCCGGTCGCAGGGCGGCCGGCCATACCGATAATTTCGCTGCTTTCGGAGCTTTTTTCGTGCCGCATCAGGTTTTCTCTGAAAGTAATTTCGAAAAACGGCGCTGTCTGGCTCTAAAAGGGCAGAATAATAACTTAAACGTTTAACTTAATTAAAACAGAATTTTTTGAAAATTGCAACGTAAACCTTTTCAAAATTGCACAGTTATTTTTGTACAATGTGCCAAATTTACAAAACTTCCAGAAAAACTCCAAAATTATGCTTGCAAATTGCCGAAAGGTGAAGTATTCTTGAAATACAGAAAACGTTTAAGTGTTTTCGAAAACCTTTTTGGAACAGGTAAGAAGGTTGAAACCAAGGCATCTCTAAGTAAAGGCTGGTGGAAATATGGTATCACTGAAGGACCTCGCAGCCGAATGCGGCGTTTCAATCGCAACAGTCTCCAAGGCGCTGAATGATCAGAAGGATGTCAGCCAGAAAACAAAAGAACGGATCCGGAAGAAGGCCAGGGAAATGGGCTACTTTCCGAATTCGGCAGCCAAGACTCTGAAGACCAACGAGTCCAAAAACATCGGCGTTCTTTTTGTGGATGAGGCGAGAAGCGGGCTGACCCATGACTATTTCAATCATGTCCTGGACAGCTTCAAGAGTGAAATTGAGCTGCACGACTACGATTTGACTCTGATCAACTGCAACAAGACCCACAAATCCAAGATGACCTACCTAGAACGGGCCAGGTACAGAGGATTTGACGGCGTCATCATCGCCTGCATCAATTTCCAGGACCCCGAGGTCGCGGCCCTGGTGAGCAGCGGGATTCCGGTGGTGACCATCGATTACATATTTAATGATACCCTGGCGGTGCTTTCCGACAATATCGGGGGCATGCGGGAGATCCTCAAATATGTATATGAGAAGGGCCACAGGAAGATCGCCTACATCCACGGTGCCGACTCCTCGGTCACCCAGGCGAGAATCTCTTCCTTTTATACAACGGCTGCCCAGCTGGGGCTGGATGTTCCTGAGGACTATGTAAGGGAAGCTCCTTACAGGGATACGGAGGAGACCTACAGGCAGACGAACTGCCTGCTGGATCTGCCGGACCCGCCGACCTGCATCCTTTTCCCCGATGACTATTCGGGACTGGGCGGGATCAGCGCGATCAAGAACAGGGGCCTGCGGGTTCCGGAGGACATTTCCGTTGTCGGTTATGACGGAATCAACCGGGGGCTGTCGATCGAGCCGTCGCTGACCACCTGGCAGCAGGATACGGAGACCATCGGAAGAGAGGCGGCCAGACGCCTGCTCAGCCGGATCAAATCTCCCAAAACAACAATCATCATGCCGGTCACGGTGCCCGGCAGACTTTACGAAGGCGATTCGGTACAGGATCTAAACCATCCGGTACCTAAAGCATAAAAAGGTAAACCAATTAATTTATTTTTTTCAAGGGAGGACACTATGAAAAAAAGAACAATCAGCGTACTGTTAGCAACAGCTATGGTCGCAGGAACCCTCGCAGCATGCGGCGGCTCATCCGCTCCTGCTGAGAAGCCTGCTGAAGAGCCCGCAGCAGAGACAACTGAAGAAGCTCCTGCAGAGGAAACTGCTGAGGAAGCTCCTGCAGAAGAGACTGCTGAGGAAGCCCCTGCAGAAGAATCCGCAGAAGGCAAGGTTCTCAACATCTACTGCTGGAACGAAGAGTTCAAGAGCAGAGTAAAGGATCACTATCCGGGTTACGAAGAAGTTGATGCAACCCACGGCAAGATCGGCGATGTCGAAGTAGTCTGGAACATCACTCCCAATGAAAACAATGCATACCAGAACAACCTGGACGAGACCCTGCTGAAGCAGGCTGACGCAGCAGCTGATGACAAGATCGATATCTTCCTGATCGAAGCTGACTACGCTCTGAAATATGTCGGCACAGATTACACAATGCCTGTTGCTGACCTGGGCATCACAGAAGACGAGCTGGCCAACCAGTATGGCTACACCAAGGACGTCGTTACCGATGCCAACGGCGCTCTGAAGGGCCTTTCCTGGCAGGGCTGCCCTGGCGTTATGATCTACAACCGTGCAGCAGCTAAGGAAGTCTTCGGCTCCGAGGAACCCGCTGACATCCAGGCTAAGTTCTCTGACTGGGATGCATTCGTTGCTTCCGCTAAGGAACTTAAGGACAAGGGCTACAGCGTAGTTTCTTCCGTAAACGACACCTACCGTGTATATTCCAACAACGTAACATCTCCCTGGGTCGTGGACGGCAAGATCAATCTTGACCCCAACATTAAGAAATGGGTCGACGATTCCAAGGCTCTGGTAGACGCTGGCTATGCCGGAACACATGACCTGTGGTCCGATGACTGGTCCAAGGGCTTCTATCCCGACGGCAAGGTATTTGCTTACTTCGGACCCGCTTGGCTGATCGACTTCTGTATGGCAGCTGATACCGAAGGCTCCATCGCAAACGCAGGCGGCTGGGCAGCCACCGAAGGTCCTCAGGGCTTCAACTGGGGCGGCACATGGATCTGCGCTGCAACAGGCACAGACAACCAGACTCTGGTCGCTGACATCATGAGACAGCTTACCTGCAACGAAGAGATCATGACCGATATCGTGAAGAAGGACAACGACTTCGTTAACAACAAGCCCGCTATGGAAGCTATGGCAGCTGATGAATCCTACGGCGACGCTGTTCTGGGCGGACAGAATGCTCTGGGAATGTTCTGCGCAGGCGCTGACAAGATCGTCATGGACCAGATCACTATTTATGATCAGGGCTGCACAGAGGAATTCCAGAAGGCAATGAAGGGTTACTTCGAAGGCCAGCAGGACTTCGACGCAGCTTACGAAGCATTCTGCAAGGCTGTTGTTGAGAAGTATCCTGAACTGACATACTAATTCGGAATCACTTCAATCGCACACACTAGAAACTGAATCTATGATGCCTGCCTGGCTTCGGCCGGGCAGGCATATATAGGCACTTTCAACGAAAACGTTTACGATTATTTGTACAAACTGCCAAAAATGCATTCGGGACCTGGGTCCCGCGGAGGGGAAAATGGAAAAAGCAAAGCGTGGGAAAGTCGTAAGCTATAATAAGTGGGGATACTTCTTCCTGATCCCTTTCGTTGTAGTTTACGCGATTTTTCAGCTGATCCCGCTGGTCAGCACTATCTACAACAGTTTCTTCGAAAATTACAGATCCGGTCTGACACAGGTAGGCCCCAACTTCATCGGCCTTAAGAACTATATGACCCTGTTCACCAACGGCGATCTGCTGAGCTATACAAGGAATACGATGATCATGTGGATCCTGGGCTTTGTCCCCCAGATCCTGGTATCCCTGCTTCTGGGTGCCTGGTTCTCAGATCCCAGTCTGAGACTGAAATTCCAGAGATTCTTCAAGACCGTTATTTATCTGCCCAACCTGATCATGGCGTCCGCTTTCTCCATGCTGTTCTTCACACTCTTTGCAGACAGCGGCCCGATCAACTCCATCCTGATCAGCCTCGGCATCTTCTCCGCACCCTACAAGTTCATGTCTCATGTCTGGAGCGTCCGCGGTCTGGTCGCCCTGATGAACTTTATCATGTGGTTCGGAAATACCACCATCCTTCTGATGGCAGGCATGATGGGCATTGACCCGTCCCTGTACGAAGCGGCCCAGGTCGACGGCGCTACAGCGACCCAGATCTTCTACCGCATAACCCTGCCTCTGCTGCGTCCCATTCTGCTTTACGTCATGATCACATCCCTGATCGGCGGCCTGCAGATGTTCGATGTACCCCAGATCCTGACGAACGGTACCGGTGATCCGGTCAGAAGCTCCATGACCCTGATCATGTATCTGAACAAGCATCTGTTCAGTAAGAACTTCGGCCTTGGCGGCGCCCTGTCCGTCCTGCTCTTTATCATCACCGGCATCTTCTCACTGATCGTATTCAAGCTGAATACCAGCACAGAAAAGTAAGGAGGGCAATATGAATACAGAGAATAAGACAAGTAAAGGCCTTCCGATCGGCGTCCGCAGAGCCATCGCCTATATCGTACTGGCTATCGTTTCCATCCTGTGCATCATCTGGTTCTACATCCTCTTTATCAATGCCACCAGATCCAAGGGCGAGCTGACCAGGGGCTTCACCCCCATCCCGTCCACCCATCTGCTGGAGAACCTTCGGGACGGCGTTTTCCATGGCACACAGCCCTTTGTCAGAGGCATGCTCAACTCCCTGTTCGTAGCAGGCTGCAGCGCGGCCCTGTGCACCTACTTCTCGACCATGACCGCTTACGCCATCCATGTATATGACTTCAAGCTCAAGAAGTTCATGTCCACCTTTATCCTGGCCGTTATGATGATCCCTACCCAGGTCACCGCCCTTGGTTTCCTGCAGTTGGTCGGCAGGATGAAGCTGGAAGACAACTTCATTCCCCTGATCATCCCCGCCATTGCGGCCCCTGTTACCTACTTCTACATGAAGCAGTACATGGAGTCCACCCTGCCCCTGTCCCTGATCGAGGCAGCCAGAATCGACGGATCCGGTGAATTCAGGACCTTCAACAGTATCGTGCTTCCTCTGATGAAACCTGCGATCGCCGTACAGGCCATCTTCACCTTCGTTTCATCCTGGAACAACTACTTCACACCGGCCCTGATCCTGCATAAGGATCTGATGAAGACCCTGCCCATCCTGATCGCACAGCTGCGTTCGGCAGACTTCCTCAAGTTCAACATGGGCCATGTGTATGCAGCCATCGCCTTCTCCATCTTCCCGGTCATCGTGGTATACCTGATCCTTTCCAAGTATATCGTCGGCGGCACGACCCTGGGCGGCGTAAAGGGCTGATCCTCAAACAGCATTTATCGAACTTTTTCAATACTTTTCCTTCTTGGGACAGGCGCCTTCGGGCGCCTGTTCTGTTGACTTTATTTTTTTCATACCTTAGTATGTACTAACAGGGAGAGGCTTACACTTTTTAAAGTATGGAAGGCTGAGGTCCCTGGCGGCTGGGGAGCCGCAGGGCCTGCCCGGAAGGGCAGGATCCAAGTGGAGAGGGGAAATTAAATATGTCGGATGCGTATATGCTCAGTGATCTGCACTGTCATATCCTGCCCGGTATTGATGATGGAGCGCGGGACGAGGAAATGTCCGGTGCTTTATTGGCATCAGAAAGGGAGCAGGGAGCCGGACAGATCATTTTTACGCCGCATTTTTATGCTGACAGAATGCAGACGGAAAAATTCATAGAAGACAGGGACAGGGCCTTTGCCGGGATGGAGGACCGGGTCTTGTCGCTGGGACTTATGGCCCAGAAAGGGGCTGAGGTCCGCATGCAGGAAAAGCTCCTGGATATGGACCTGGCGCCCCTGCGGCTGGGAAATACCCATTATTTCCTCCTGGAGTGGCCCTTCTCGGCCTATCCCATGTGGGGGGAGGACGTCGTCTACAAGCTGCTGGACCAGGGAATCCGGCCGCTCTTTGCCCACATCGAACGCTACGAGTATTTCTTCCGCAATGAGGAGAATCTGGAGTATTTCCGGTCCCTGGGCTGTCTCTTCCAGGTCAACGCGGATACCGTATTAAATCCCAGGCAGCAGTACCAGGTCTTTCATCTGATCAAGGATGGCTATCTGCATGTGACGGCCTCCGACGCCCACAATACGGCCGGCCGGCCCAGCAACCTGAAAAAGGCGCTGGACTGCATCCGGGAGAATCTCGGGGATCCCATCGCCGACTGGATGATCCGCAATGCGGACCATATCTTCCACGACAGGCCCGTGGAGATCCTGACCAGGGACATCGTCAGCAGCTACAAAAACATCTGATCCTGCTAAGGCGGGATTATACATTACAGGGAAGAAACGGGCAGGGGCTGTTAATCAGCCCCTTTCTGTTTGCATGTTTGGCCTGAATCATATACAATAACTGGGAGTAGGCGCATTGCGCCCCGACTTAAAATGAAAACAGGAAGGACACAAACGTTCTTATGAGTGATACAGTCATGGCAGCAGTCTGCCCCGCCTGCGGCGCAGACATCGAAATCTCGGAGGGCATGCATCTTTGCGCCTGCCCCAAATGCAAAAAGAAATATCTGGTCAAAAAGCTGGAGGACGGAAGTCCTTCCCTGGAGGAAAAAAAGCCCGGCTTTCTGACTACAACGGTATCGCCCCTGGTCCAGTACCTGATCACGGCAGCGGTGATCGCTGCCTTTGCCTACTTTGGCTACTACTACATGCTGGATCTGAGCAATGTCATTCCGGGCGTGGAGAAATATGTCACGGTCCAGGTGGGCCCTGAAGAGGAGGAAGCGGGCGAAGCAGCCCTGCCTCCGTCCGATAATCTGGTCAGTGTAGACCCCTTCAGTGATGTAACGATCCTCTTTCGGGGCGTGAACGGAAGGGCTACGGCCTGCGCCAACATCGTAACGGACAATGAAGCCGTGAAGGACCTGCAGTTCTCCTTAGAGCCCAACGCCAATTTAAAGAGCGGCGACAAGATGACCCTGCGGGTCGTCAGCACCGATGAGGAGATCCGGAACCTGGGCCTGCAGCTGACCTCCAGGACCAAGGAGTACCTGGTGGGTTCTCTGGATTCCTATGTCAGCTATTTCGATGAGATCCCGGACGAAGTCCTGGGCAAGATCTTCCTGGCGGGCATGGACGAGCTGAACGAGACCTATCACAATTATGGGGGATCCCTGCTGGAGGACCCGGTGGTGACCAGGACCCAGGGCTGGAGCTACTCCACCATGTACCTGCTCAACAACAAGGAGGATGGCACCAACTTCCTCTTTGTCCGCTATAAGAGCAAGTATACCGACGGAAACACGGAGACAGAGGTCTATAATACCGTCCGTTTCCGCAACATTGTTTTGAAGACAGACGGCAGCGTTGCCTGCACGTATGCGGCTGTTCCCTCCACCCATATGTTCAACCTGTTTGGATCCAGTATCTACGGTGTATATGGTTTTGGGGATACCACGACCCTTTTCAATGAAGTGATCCGGCCTTATGAGGGCCAGTATACCTGGACCGAGAGCGATGAGGCCGCTGACAACCGGATGATCATGGCAGCGGATTCCGCACTGGCAGCCAGACTTTATGCCCAGGAGCATCCGGCCGAAGAGGGCGGCGAAGAAAATAACGAAGGCGGCGAAGAGTAAAGCAGACAGGAGGGCAGTCCCATGGACTGCCCTTTCAAGACATTCCCTCTTCAAGGAGGTAAGCGAAGCAGAAGATGAGTATATTTAAAAAAGACAGGGATCCGATCCCTTATGACGATGAAGATTTTGAAGACATGGCCATGCCGGAAAAGGAGGCGGAGCCATCGGAGAAGAAGTCTCCGGGCCTCCTGTTCGGGGCAGGCAGGGCAGCGCTGGTCCTGCATGTTCTGATGGCGGTCCTGGTCACAGGCTTTTTGTATCAAAGCGGTTATCTGCCCATGCGGTATCTGTGCATCGGCGCGGCGGCCCTGTTTGTGACGATCCTGATCGCCCTGCCCTTCCATCTGGGAAAGAATGCAGGCGGCAGGGCTGCGGGCATGGTCATCAGCCTCCTGCTCTGCCTGGTCATGGGCTTTGGCCTCTTCTACCTGGTCAAGGTCAATACGGCCCTGGATACCATTACGACCCAGGCCCAGGAGCTGAGCACCTTTGTGGTCGTGGTGAAGACGGAGGATCCGGCCGCCTCCATGGCGGACGCCGCAGGCTATGCCTTTGCAGCTTCCAAGGCCGAGCCCCAGGACAGACTCGACGCCTTCCAGACGGTCCTTTCCGCCGAGACGGGAGAAGAAAGCGTAACCATCCTGACCTATGAATCTCCGGCAGCCTGCGTCCAGGCGATCCTGGACGGCAAGACGGAGGCGGCGGTCTTTAACGAAGGCTACAGTGCGACCCTGGAGGAGGCCGTCGAGGACTACAGTGAAAAGATCCGGGTCCTCTACCGCTTTGATCTGGCTGAGGCCAGGGCCAGGGCGGAGGAAGCCAAGGAAGAAGAGCAGGGACGGCAGGCCCCTTCGGTGGAGCGGCCCTTTACGGTCTATATTTCCGGCATCGATGTGGAGGGTCCCATCACCACCACCAGCCGCAGCGACGTCAACATCCTCATGACCGTAAATCCCTATAACCACCGGATCCTTCTGAGCACCACGCCCCGTGACTACTATGTCCCGATTCCCGGGGTCTCGGGAGACCAGAGAGACAAGCTGACCCATGCGGGCGTTTACGGCATCAAAGCCTCCATGGCCACCCTGGAGGCGCTCTACGGCATTTCCATCGACTATTATGTCAGGGTCAACTTTACGTCCCTCATTACCATAGTGGACGCCCTGGGCGGCGTGGACGTCAATTCCGATTATTCCTTCTCCAGCCATGGCTACAACTTCCATACGGGAAGCAACCACATGAACGGAGAAGCGGCTCTGGCCTTTGCCAGAGAGCGTTACGCCTTTGCGGCAGGCGACAACCAGCGAGGCAAGAACCAGGAGGCGGTCCTGACAGCCATCATTGACAAGGTCACCTCCCCCGAGGTCCTGCTCCATGCCGGCGAACTGATCGAAACAGCCTCCAGCTGCACCCAGACCTCCATTTCCAGAAAGGAGATCAATAGCCTGGTCAAAAAGCAGCTGGATGAGGGAGGCCGCTGGGAGGTGGCCAGCCAGGCGGTCAGCGGAAGCGGAGACTCTCAGCCCACCTACTCCATGGGATCCATGAAGCTCTACGTCATGTGGCCCGATGAAGAGGCAGTGGCCTCCGCAGCCCAGAGAATGCAGGAAGTCCTCAGCCAGGAGTAAAGAATGGCGGAGGCAGATATGAAAGGGAGGACAGCTGACAGCGGTCTGCAGGGAAGGAAGGCGCAATTTGGGAAGTTTGCCCTGACCCTGGCGACCCTGGCCTGGATGGCGGTGATCTTTGGCTTTTCCGCAGATACGGCGGAGGAATCCTCCGGCCTTTCCATGAAGATCGCAAGGCTTCTGGCCGGGCTCTTTATGAAGGGCTTTCGGGACCTGCCGCTGGAAGACCAGGAGAGGGTTGCGTCCAGTATGCAGTTTCTGATCCGCAAGGGGGCCCATATGTCGGAATACGCTCTCCTGGGCGTCCTCCTGGTCCTGACCCTTACGGCCTGGGGATTTGGAAGGCGGATCCTGGCGGCCCTTGGCAGCGGGGTGTTTTATGCGGCCCTGGATGAATTTCATCAGACCTTTGTGCCCGGCCGCAGCGGCCAGGTCAGGGACGTTCTGATCGACAGTCTGGGCCTTTGCCTGGGGATCCTGTTTCTGCACCTGGTCCTGGCGCTTGTGCGCTGTCTGAAAGGGAAAGGAGCCGGCAAAGAAAACAGGCAGACTGAATAAAGAGATTTTGTGGGTATAGCAAAACCAATATAAAAGGGAAGGAGTATCAAAATGAAAACCACACTGGTCATCATGGCAGCAGGCATCGGTTCCAGATTCGGCGGCGGCATCAAGCAGCTCGAGCCCGTGGGCGTAAACGGGGAGATCATCATGGATTATTCCATCTTTGACGCCATGGAAGCGGGCTTTGACAAGATCATCTTTGTCATCCGCAAGGACATTGAGAAGGACTTCATGGAGGTCATCGGAAACAGGATCGAAAAGGTCTGCGCCGACAGAGGCGTGGAGGTGGCTTATGCCTTCCAGAGCATGGACAATCTCCCCTGCGGCTTTGTGAAGCCTGAGAACCGGAAAAAGCCCTTCGGCACCGGCCAGGCCATTCTTGCCTGCGACGGCCTGATCGACGGCCCCTTCGCCGTCATCAACGCCGACGACTATTATGGCAAGGAAGCTTATGTGCAGCTCCACAAATTCCTCAGCGCCAGTGATGCGGACCATCCGAACGACTACTGCATGGCCGGTTTTATCTTAAAGAACACCCTCAGCGACAACGGCGGCGTGACCAGAGGCATCTGCGAGGTCAATGAGGAAGGCTATCTGACCCATGTGGTCGAGACCAAGAACATTGTCAAGGAGGGCGGCAATGCCTGCGTGGACGGCAGGGTCCTGGCTCCCGAGACCTATACCTCCATGAATATGTGGGGCCTGACACCCCAGTTCATGGATATCCTGCGGGATGGCTTTGCGGCCTTCTTAAAGGACGCCTTCGAAAAGGGCCAGGCAGAGAGCGCCGAGTATCTCCTGCCCACCATCATCGGAGATCTGCTGGCAGAAAATAAGGTCACAGTCCGTGTTCTGCCCACCCATGACAAGTGGTTCGGCGTCACCTACAAGGAAGACAAGGCCTCTGTTACCGAGTCTTTCCGTGATCTGATTGCAAGGGGCGTTTATAAAGAAAAGCTGTTTTCCTGATTTTCATACGAAAATTTATGTATTTCCAGTGGAAATGTGGGACTTCCTGTTGTATGATTGTAAAATATAGGTTAATCACTTACTAACCAATCCTAAGGGAGGACAATACATGAAACGCAATTTGGCATTCTTATTGGCGCTGGTCATGACAGCAACAGCCATTCCCGTCGGTGCCCCTGCTTTCTATGCGCAGGCAGCCGAAGCGGAGGAAGAGCTGGCAGTCAGCTCCGTGGAAGAAGAGGAACCGGCGGAAGAGGTCACCGAGCCTGCGCAGGAGCCCCAGGAAGAGGAGAAGACCGAAGAGGTCACCGATCCTGCCAAGGACCAGAGCAGCGAGGAGACAACAGACCCCAGTACCGACGCTCCCACAGAACCCGGTCAGACAGATCCTGTTGATCCCACCATCGTACCCGGAACAGAAACAGAGGATCCTGCCGATCCCTCCACTGACGACAACACGGAAGTGGTTCCCGGCAACGATCAGAGCGCAGAGATCATTGATGAGGAGCTGGTGGATCCCAATGCTCCCGTTTATGATGAGGACGGCGAGCTGGTCGCAGATTCCGACTTCTATGAAGAGGACGATGACGTCGTAGACGGTGAGGTCACAGATGAATTCGGCGCCAAGAAGAAGGTCGGTTTCATTTATGAGAAGGGTGCCTGGCATTATTATAAGAAGGACGGCAAGCAGCTGATCTCCGGCTGGCTGGTCATCAAGAAGTCCAGGACTGCCAAGAACTCCGGCAAGACCCTGAGCGTCAAGAAGGGCAGCCACTTCTTTAATAAGAAGGGCGACCACGTGGTATCCGGCTATGCCTATACCTCTGATAAGGGCGTGCAGTACTTCGACGGCAATGGTCTGAACATCAGCGGCTGGATCAAGTACGCCGGCTCCTGGCATTACTATGATTCCAAGAAGGGCCGTCTGGACAACGCCTGGAAGACCACCAAGAAGCTGACCGTCAAGGATCAGTCCGGCAATTCCGCCACCATCTACAAGGGCGCCCACTATTTCGACGACAAGGGCCGCATGATCACCAGCGGCAATATCAAGACCAAGAACAAGGGCTGGCAGTATTTCAACGGCAACGGCGTCAATGTAACAGGCTGGATCTATCACGACAAGGCCTGGCACTACTATACCGACGACAAGGGCATGCTGGTCTCCACCTGGAAGACCTACAGCAAGAAGCGCTCCCTCAAGTGCCCTGTTTCCAAGCAGACCTACACCCTGAAGAAGGGCGAGCACTACTTCACGGACAAGGGCGAGCTGGCCATCAATACCCATGTCAAGACCAACCGCGGCATCCAGTACTTCGACAAGGACGGTCTGGTCCTCTCCGGCTGGGTCTACTATGCGGATGCATGGCATCTCTTTGATGAGAAGGACGGCGCCCAGGTCAGCACCTGGAAGACCTTCAAGAAGAAGACCACCGTCAAGGATGCAGTCACCGGCAAGAAGGCGACCATCTACAAGGGCGAGCACTACTTCAACAAGAACGGCGCCCTGGTCATGAACGGCTATGCCGAGACCAAGGACAGAGGCGTTCAGTATTTCGACGCCAAGGGTCTGGTCCAGACCGGCTGGGTCAAATATGCGGGCACCTGGCACTACTTTGATAAGGAAAAGGGCCGCAGAGACAACCAGTGGGTCACCATCAAGAAGACCACCTCGGTCAAGACCAGCGACGGCAAGACCGAGAAGATCTACAAGGGCGAGCACTACTTTGATGACAAGGGACGTCTTGTGACCAGCGGCGCTGCCAAGACCAACCGCGGCATCCAGGTCTTCAACTCCAAGGGCATTGCCCAGACCGGCTGGGTCAAGGAAGGCGGCAGCTGGTACTATGTCAAGAAGGACGGCGGCGCTGTGACCGGCTGGTACACGCTCAGCAAGAAGACCACCAAAAAGTACGGCAGCAGCTCCATCACCCTCAAGAAGGGCAAGCACTACTTCACCAAGGACGGCGCTCTGGCCCAGAACGTTGTTGTGGAGATCGGCGGCGAGAAGTACTTCTTCGATTCCAGTAACGAAAGATCCACCGGCTGGGCAGAGTACAAGGGCAACGCCTACTACTTTGACAAGAACGGCAAGATGGTGACCAGCAAGACCGTTGACGGCTTCAAGCTGGGCAAGGACGGTAAGGCTGACAACAAGGCCAAGGCCCTGATGCTGGCCAAGGCCCAGACCTACAGCTCCTCCACCAACTGGCTCATGATGACCGACAAGTCCAACCACAAGGTCGGTATCTTCAAGGGCAAGAAGGGCAACCGCAAGTTCGTCAACTATGTTTCCACCACAGTCGGTATGATCGGTCCCAGAGGCGGCTCCTATACCCAGAGCGGCACGGCCCACATCGTCTACAAGCAGTACAGAATGGTCAGTGAATATACCGCCCAGTTCTATGTCTCCTGGACAAACTTCGGTATCGGTTATCACTCCATCCTTTACGATCGCTATGACTCCGATCCGGTCCACGTAGTCGACTCCCGTCTGGGCGGCCACTGGTCCAGAGGCTGCATGCGTCTGGCACTGGATGTTGCCAAGTATGTATACAACAATGTTCCCGTCGGAACCTCCGTTGTTATCTACGGACATTAAAAACAGTTTTTTTCGGATCCGGGCAGTTTTTCTGCCCGGATCTTTTTTCTTTATGGTGCAGACCGGGGCCTGCTGTGTTAAAATCGGGGGAGCAGCTGCTGACTGGTTTGGCGGCATGTGACGCTGCAAAGGAAGATTCAGAAATCGATCTGACAGAAGAAGGGGAAGAAGGATGGAAAGAACAGCCAGGATTACAAGGACCACCAAGGAAACAGATATCGTCTGCGAACTGAACCTGGACGGGAGCGGGAAGTATGACATTGCCACCGGCGTCGGCTTTTTCGACCACATGCTGAGCGGCTTTGCCAGGCATGGTCTCTTTGACCTGACCCTGCACTGCAAGGGAGATCTGGAGGTGGACTCCCACCATACCATTGAGGACTGCGGCATTGTTCTGGGCGAATGCATCCGCCAGGCTCTGGGTGACAAGAAGGCCATCCGGCGGTTCGGAAACGTCATCCTTCCCATGGACGAGGCTCTGATCCTCTGCGCCATCGATCTGTCGGGCCGTCCCTACTATATGTCGGATCTGACCTTCACGGTGCCCAAAATCGGAGAGATGGATACGGAGATGGTCAGGGAATTCTTCTATTCCGTATCCTACGGAGCCATGATGAACCTGCACTTTCACCAGTTCACGGGGGAAAACAACCATCATATCGCCGAATGCGCCTTCAAGGCCTTCGGCAAGGCGCTGGATATGGCCGTCATGAGAGAAGACCGCCTGCAGGGGGCCGTATGGTCCACCAAGGGAAGTCTTTGATCAGCCGGGCCGGGGAGGGTATCTATGGACGGAAAGAAATTTAACGGGCCCTATATCGACCAGGAAGCCCCTGTCAGGGAGGAGGTCCTGGCCCAGGAAAGAAAGAGCGAGCAGGAGCCCTATCTGATGAATGAGGCGGGCAAGTTCCCGATCATCCTGCTGGGAGCCCTGATCTATGCGGTGGGCGTCAATATCTTTCTGAAGCCCCTCCATCTGTATTCGGGAGGCTTTATGGGCTTTGCCCAGCTGATCGAGACAGTGATCAAGGACATCCTGAAGATCCCGGTCGCCTTTAATCTGAGCGGTATCTTCTATTATCTTTTCAATGTTCCCGGTCTGGTCGTCGCCTGGCGGCATGTCCGCAAGCGTTTTGTGGTCAAGTCCCTTCTGGCGGTCACGGCCATCACCGTTCTGGTCTCCCTGATTCCCATACCGGCAGAGCCGGTCCTGCACGATACCCTGTCCAACGCCATGATCGCGGGCATTATCTGCGGGGCGGGCATCGGCATGATCCTTCGGATGGGGGCCTGCGACGGGGGCATGACCCTGGTCAGCATGCTGATTCTCCAGCTGAAGGGGACCGGGAGCGTGGGAAAGCTGGGACTGTATGTGAACATCGTTCTCTACAGCATCTGCCTCTTCCTGTTTGATATTCCCACGGTGATCTATTCCCTGATCTATTCCGTTTTCAATTCCATGATCACGGACCGGATCCATACCCAGAATATCAATGTCCAGATGCTGATCATCACCAAGCTCGAGGACACCCGGCCCATGGAGGTGGCCATCCTGGCTACGGACCGGGGCATTACCAAGTGGCCCGTTACGGGCGCTTTCACGGACGAGTTCGCCATGGCCCTCATGGTCATCGTCAGCAAATATGAAGTCGGACGGATCCGCTACATCGTCAGGCAGTATGACCCCAGGGCCTTTATTTCGGTCACGGAGGGCGTCCGCATTGAGGGCAACTACAAGCGCAAGCTTACATAATTGAGATTTTTTGTGAGGAGAGAGAAAGCAATGCAGGAAAGAGACAGTTTTCAGTCCCGTATGGGATTTCTTCTGGTAAGCGCAGGCTGCGCCATCGGAATCGGCAACGTATGGAAATTTCCCTATATCACCGGCCAGAACGGCGGCGGCATCTTTGTTTTGTTCTATCTGCTGTTTTTGGTCATCATGGGCGTGCCCGTTCTGTCCATGGAGCTGGCCGTTGGCCGGGCCAGCCGGCAGACCGCAGTCCAGGCCTATAAAAAGCTGGAGAAGAAGGGAAGCTTCTGGCATCTGCACGGCTATGCCTGTGTCTTCGGCTCCTATATGCTGATGTTCTATTACACCACGGTATCGGGCTGGATGCTGGGCTACTTTATCAAGTTCCTGACGGGCGCCTTCAACGGAATTGACATGGCTTCGGAGGGAGCCGGGGACGCAGTGGCCTCCGTTTTCAGCGACATGCTGGCAAATCCCATGGAAATGATGCTCTGGATGGGCCTGACAGTCGTTCTGGGCTTTCTGGTGGTATCCTCCAGTGTTCAGAAGGGCCTGGAGCGGGTGACCAAGATCATGATGCTGGGTCTTCTGGGCCTGATCGTGATTCTGGCGGTCCACAGCTTCTTCCTCAAGGGAGCCGGCGAGGGCATTGCCTTCTACCTCCTTCCCTCTGTCCAGAGAGCCAAAGAGGTGGGACTTGGTCATGTGATCACGGCAGCCATGAACCAGTCCTTCTTTACCCTGAGTCTGGGCATCGGCTGCATGGAGATCTTCGGCTCCTACGTATCCAGGGACTTCACTCTGACGGGCGAAGCGGCCAGGATCTGCGTCCTGGATACCTTTGTGGCCCTGATGTCAGGTCTGATCATCTTTCCGGCCTGCTTCTCCTATGGAATCGATCCCGGTCAGGGACCGGCCCTGATCTTCATCACCCTGCCCACCGTCTTTCTGAACATGGCAGGCGGCCGGCTCTGGGGCACTCTTTTCTTCCTTTTCATGACCTTTGCCAGCTTCTCCACCGTTACGGCGGTCTTCGAGAACCTGATCGCCTGCTCCATGGACAACTTCGGCTGGGACAGAAAGAAGGCGGTCCTCGTGAACCTGATCCTGGTCTTTGTCTGCAGCATCCCCTGCGTCCTGGGCTACAACGTCCTGGCCGGCAGGACCTTCCTGGGACCCAGAGACGTCCTGGACAGCGAGGATTTCATCGTCAGCAACCTTCTGCTGCCCCTGGGATCTCTTGTTTACCTGCTCTTCTGCGTGACCCGGTTCGGCTGGGGCTTTGACAACTATCTGGAGGAGGTCAATATCGGCAGCGGCCTGAAGATGTCCCCTGCCTTTAAGCGGTTCTTCCAGTTCGTGCTGCCTGTCCTGATCCTGATCATCCTGATACAGGGACTGATTTAA
>CAMNJZ010000041.1 GCA_946541955.1 uncultured Lachnospiraceae bacterium
ACACAGAGACCGCAGCAGATTTAGTATCCGCTGCGGTCTCTGTGTTTTCTTCTTATATGCTGCCGATCTTTTTGAATCCGCTCTGCATGTCGAAGGCAGTGATCCTTCTGCCTGCCACCAGGTAGAAGGTGTCTCCTATATAGATGCCTCTGCCGCCCAGGTAGGCGCCCATTTCCTGCAGGTCCAGGGTCGCCTGCTCCTGAAAGCTTCCATTCTCATAGGAGAAGACATGATAGGTGTCCTTCCATTCCCAGTCGTCGCCCTTCTCGACCTGGCAGCCGGCTTCGAAGCCGATCAGGTTCTTTCCGGGATCCACCAGGAGCTGCCTGTAGTCATAGAGACCGTCGCACTGCCAGTAGTTGGCCATCTTACAGACGGCCTCCTCCTTCACGGAGAGGGGATTGGAAATGTCGAACATGGACAGCTTGAGGCCCAGGGTCTCGCCGGTCTCTTCATCCACGTCCCAGCCTATGCCCAGAAGCTTCTTCTCGCCCCAGAAGTGCAGGTAGTCCGAGAAGCCCGGGATCTTGAGCTCGCCCAAAAGCTTTGGCGCCTTTGGATCGCTGACGTCAATGGAGAAGAGGGGATCCGTATTGCGGAAGGTGACCAGGTAGAGGATGTCATCCAGGAAGCGGGCGCTCTGGATTGATTCTCCCGCTGCCAGGCCTGTCAGGCTTCCCGTCAGCTGCATGTCTCTGTCAAAGATATAGACGCCGTTTGTGTTCCCGTTTTCTGTCCAGGAGGTCACCGCCGCCCGCAGATAGCCGTCCGAGGACTGGTCGATGGAGAAAGAGGATTCCAGATAGCCGGGAACCGTGCCCACGCCCACAGGGGTGATGCTGCCCTTTTCATAGCTGATCCGGACGATGTTGGTCATCTGCCCCATGCCCTCCCAGACCGGGATTTCCAGATAGATGGCGTCTTTGGAGGCATAATAGTCGCTGGTCCAGCCCATAAAGACCTTGGTATCCAGGGCCTGGCCCGGCTGGTCCAGGGCCATGGCGGTGAGGGTCAGGGCCGGCTCCGGGCCTATGGAGCCCGGGCAGTAAATGTTTCCCGCGGCCACCGGGACCCCGTTCACCTTGGGGATGGCCTGGTCCACAAAGGCCTCTTCCTCATAGCGCTCGGTCAGAGGGGTGTGGAAGGGGCTCTGCGCAGTGGTCAGGATATAGGCAAAGCCGTCGTAGAAGCGAATGGTATTGTAATAGCCGTCCAGGGTAAGGATCCCCTCCTGGACCGGGTTTTTCCTGTCTGAAATGTCATAGGTGATCACATGGGTCTGGTCCAGGCTGGTCAGGGAGAAGGTATCCTCCTCTGTCTGGATCATGCTGGTCTTGTAGTAGTTGCCGATCAGGAGCAGTCTGTCCCCGGACAGATAGAACTCCCAGATGGCGCCGGTGCCCAGATCCGGCCGGATCTCACTGACAGGGGAAAGGTCCCCGCCGGAAGCGGCCGTAATGACCAGGGCGGTCTGGTCAGTGGACAGGGAATAAATATAGCTGCCGTCTGTTTTGACCCGGTCGGCTTCGCCGACGCCCTCTTCCCGGATGTTGGTATCGGAGTGGTCTGCCGCCGTGACTGCCCCTGCCGTATTTTCAACGGGAGACTCTTCCGTCACCGCCTCGTATTCCTTGGCCTGGGCCGTGACGCCGTCCAGGACCTCCCTGGCGCTCTCCTGTCCTTCCCTGACAGCCTGGTAGATTTCCTCGTAGTCTGCGGCCGGGGTCATATAGTCGGAAAGCTTCACAGATCCTTCCAGGGAGCCTTTGGCCGGGGCGTTGAAGGTCTCGGCTTCCGCTTCTTCCGTCATCACCGCCTCTTCATAGACGGCGTCTCCGGCAGATGCCGGGGCGCTGCTCCCCATCCTGGGCCTGAAGAAACGGACCCCGGCTGCCAGCACAAGGGCCGCTGCCGCCAGGGAGACGGCCAGGGTCAGGGTCTTTCTTCTGCGGGCCCTGGCTGCTGCCTTCCTTCGGACCTCCTCCATGGAAAGAACGGGGGTCTCCTCCTCCTTGGGAACGTCCGGATCGTCCTTATAGGTCTCCCGGATCTGGCTGCCCTTTTCCTCCAGCATCTGTCTGACCGCTTCCGGACTTAAGGACGCCGGGATTTCAATGCCGGCGGCCTCTTCTTCAATTTTCCTGATCATATCATCCTTATTCATCTTCCAATCCTCTGCCTCTCAGGCCTTTTGGGTATTTCGGAGCCGTTCCAGTGCCCGGTGTTCCTTGGACCTGACGGTCGCCGGGTTCATATTCAGGATCAGGCCGATCTCATGGCTCTTATAGCCGCCAAATACATGGAGATAGATAATCTCTCTTTCCTCCCCGGTCAGCTGGTCCATACAGGTGCGCAGAAGGCTTTCCTCCGTAAAGTCGCCGTCCGGGTCCTGCATCTCCTCGTCCAGCTCACTGTTTTTGACCAGGTAGGCTGCCCGCTGGGACCGGCACTTGTTGGACAGGATCCGGAAGATCCATCCCCGGAAGGCCTCTGCGCTGCGCAGGGAAGCGATCTGGGCGTAGGCGGCCATGATGGTTTCCGACACCACGTCCTCCGCATCCTCCTTCTGCCCCAGCATGTAGTAGGCGTAGCGATAGAGATCCTTATATATCAGGGCGTAGAGGGCCGCGAAGGCTTCCGGGTCCCCCGTCCTTGCTCTTTCGGCCAGAGCTGCCATTTCATCTGTCGTTTTCAATTTGATCCTCCGAAGGTTTGATGACCATCTCTGTATAATCAGTAGCATCCGGGAGGGACTTTGTTGCAGGGGCCGGCAGATTTTTTGCCAGAGCCCTGTCTTTGTCCTGCCTCTTCCCTTTCATTATATGCAAAAGCCCCCTTTTTTAAAAGGAGACCGGCCTTTTCCAAAACTGGCCTTAAAAAAAATTACATTTCTGGCACTTTTCTCAAGGCCTCTTTTGCATTATAAAGAATAAAAAATGAAATACCATTTTCCTTTTGGGAGAAAGGAGCGCTTATGAATAAGATCCATACGGCTTCTGCAGGCAGAAGCCTTACCGAGAGCAGCGAGGCTGCCAGAAAGCTGGTCTTTGCCGGCGTTTTCGCCGCCCTGACCTATGTTGTATTTACCTATCTGTCCATCCCCATCCCCACCATAGGGGGAAGCAAGGTCACCGTCCACCTGGGCAACGCCTTTGCGGCCCTGGGGGCCCTTCTGATCGGCAGCCTCTATGGAGGACTGGGCGGCGCCATCGGCCTGACCATTGCCGACCTGACCGATCCGGTCTACCTGATCCAGGCCCCGGTCACCTTCCTGGTCAAGCTGGCCATGGGCGCCCTGGTGGGCCTGATCGCCCACAGGCTCGGCCATATCTCCACAGAAAGGAACAGGAGCAAGGTCCTTCGCTGGGTCATCCTGGCGGTCCTGGCAGGCATGATCTTCAACGCCCTGGTGGACCCCACCGCCCGGTATTTCTATAAGATCCTGGTCCTGGGCAAGCCTGCCGCCGAGGTCAGCTTCGCCATCAACTTCGGCGTGACCCTCCTCAATTCCGTGGTCTCCACCTTTGTGACGGTCCTCCTTTACATGGCCCTTCGGATTCCCTTAAAGAAAGCGGGCCTTTTCTTCACCTTCTGACAACCCCATAATTTCCCTTTTTAAAAAGACCCGCGCCGCCGGTTTTTCCGGCAGCGCGGGTCTTTGTCTGTGTGCTGAAGCGAGATGGCTCAGGCCAGCTCGTCCAGGGTGCTGCCATAGGGCGGCAGGAACTCCTCCATGAATTCCCGGACCTCCGGCAGCTCCTCTGCCATCTTGTCCAGGGCGGCCTGGGTGGAGAGCTTGGCGGTCCTGAATTCCCTGTTGCCGGCGTTCTCCTCCTCAAGGCACTTGATCAGGGCCGAGAGCTTGTCGGCCGCCTTGACCAGGCGCCGCATATAGGCCTCGTTTTCGTCATTTTCCCTGCCCCGGAAGATCTCCTCATAGACCGGGCGCAGGTCCTCCGGAAGGCGGTCCAGCAGGTGGTCCTCCGCCGCCGCTTCCACCTCCCTGTAGGCGGTCCGGATATGCCGGTTATAGTACTTGACCGGGGTCGGCATGTCTCCGGTGATGATCTCGGAGGCGTCATGATAGATGCCGATCAGGGCGGCCCGGTCCGCATCCAGCTGCCTGCCGTGGCGGACGTTGCCTATGGTGCAGAGGGCGTGGGCGATCATGCCCACCTCCATGGAGTGCTCGCTCAGGTTTTCCGCCCTGGCGTTGCGCATCAGGGCCCAGCGCTCAATGTATTTCATTCTCGCGATCGTTGCAAAGAAGCTGTAGGTTGTCAATGCTCTGTGGTCTCCTTTTCCAAATCTATTCCTGGGTCTCCCAGCCTGCCAGGCAGGAGATCCCGTATAAAAGCAAAGTCAGGGCGGCCCCGGAAAGCAGGCCTCCCATATGGCCCATGTTGTCGACGCCGATGGAGGATACGCTCTGGTAGATGCAGAGCAGGATCATAAAGGCCATCCGCTGCAGGCTCAGCCCCCTGTAGCGGCCCCTGTGGACCAGGATGATGACCGCCAGGGCCCCCATGAGGCCGTAGATGGCGCCCGAGGCGCCGGCCGAAACGTAGGCCTCGCCCGAGGACAGAGACCCCCAGAGGGAGAGGATGGCGCCCAGGA
This sequence comes from uncultured Lachnospiraceae bacterium, assembly GCA_946541955.1. GTDB lineage: Bacteria > Bacillota > Clostridia > Lachnospirales > Lachnospiraceae > CAG-791. The sequence continues at coordinate 4,618 of CAMNJZ010000041.1, forward strand.
TTCCGCTGCCCAGGTAAACGGCCGCATATCTGGCAGACCCCAGGGCTTCCTCCACCCACTTGCCCAGAAAATAGAGGATCAGCATGTTGTGGAAGAGATGGGATATGTCAAAATGCAGGAAAATACAGGTCAGAAGCCGCCACCACTGGCCGTTCTCGAGGATGGCCGGGGCGTACATGCCCCCCACCCGGATCATATAGCGGCTCTGGCCCAGGTCTCCCCAAAGGGATAAGATCCCGAAGGCCAGGCAGTTGGCCAGGACCAGAAAGACCGTTACAAAGTGCTTTTTCCGGCCCAGAAAGAGCCACTGCAGCTCCTCCTTCAGATTCCAGCCGCTTTTCCTTCTCTGGAAATGGTAGCCGTTGTAGTCATCCCTGCGGGGGGGCTCCTGTGCTTCCTGGCCCAGGTCCTTTCTTCGGATCTCCTCCGCGATGGCCCGCATGCCGTCGAAATCCGAAGGCTGGTTTTCGTACAGGATCAGCTTCTCATCCCGCTCATCCACGATCCAGCAGTAGGGATTCTCCATACTCAGGGGCCTTGCCCTTTCCGGATCCCGGGTAAAGACCACCACCAGGATCCTGTCCTGGTCGATGGGCATGCCGAAATAATCCCGGATCTTGCTGCGGACCAGGGGGACCTGATGGACGCTCATGCTGTAGCCCGGTCCGTAATCAATACAGATCACGGCCCGTCTGGCCCGCTCCGCCCGGGTCTCATCCTCCTCGGGAAGGACAAAGGTATGGACCCATTCCGGCTTGGATTTGAGTCTTATATATCCTTTTTCTTCAAGGGCCTGTTCAAATTGCTGGATCATATGCTTTCCCTTTGCAAGCCTTGCTCATTTTGTCCGGATCCTCAGATATCTGTGGTCCTTTGCCAGATCCTCCGCCATACTCTCGAGATAGGCGCTGTATCCTGTCTCCGAGATCCCCTTCCAGAGATCCGCCGCCTCCCGGAGCCTTTTCAGATCGTAGGGCTCTCCCGCAAAGCAGGCGGCGGAGACCCTGGCCACAGCTCTGGCCATGACGGTCTTTTGGAGGTCGGTCAGGCCCTCCAGGTCTTTGATCCTGGCAAGGCCCTGGCGGTACATGGTCAGGGTGAAGAAGTTCCGGGAATAGTTATCGAAGTCCAGAAGGTCCGGCTCTGTCCGCCCCGCCTCCCTGGCCCAGGCGGAAACGTCCAGATCCTTGGTCTCATAGACCAGGGACCCGTCATAAACCGTGATCAGACCGTAGTGATGGGGATAGACCGCCAGAGAGGCGGTGGCAATGTCCGGCACCTTCTCCCGGTCCATCATATGCTGCATGTGCATATGGCCGCTGAGGTTCAGCAGGACCCCGCCTTCTTCATAGAGGGACCGGATCCGGTCCGCGTTGTCTATGACCACGCCCTGATAAAAATACTGGTTATGAATATACAGGTTCTGGTGACTGACTGCGATCACTTTTGCGCCCCGGCGCTCTGCCTTGTCCAGAACGTCCCGGAGCCAGGAAAAGGATTCCTCCGGCAGGGCGTTGCGGCAGGCGGAATTGGTATCCAGCATCAGGATCAGGAGGTCCTCCCCCGCCCTGTAGGTATAGCTTCCGGAGACCGGATCAAAGTCCTCCGCCTGGTCATAGCCCAGGCTCTGGTAGATCCGGCGGAAGGCCTCCCCGTCCGGAGAAGGGACCAGGCTGTAGGTCTCTCCGGAGAAGCTGGCGGCGCCGCCATAGGAAATGTCATGGTTCCCCGGGATCACCAGGACCGGAATCCCGGCCTCCTTGACGAGGAGGAGCTTTCTGGCCATGTCCTCATGGCTCTTTGCTGCCCCGTTGAAGGACAGATCGCCGCCAAGGATCAGAAGATCCGGGGCCTGGCGGATCACCTCCGCCACAAAGGCATCCGTGATCTCGTCGATATAGAGGGTGGCCTTTCCGTCCGCATAGGTCACGAGTCTGGTAAAAAGGGGGCCCTTGTCTGTCAGGGAGGGCGATATGAAATGCAGGTCTGTTCCCAGAATGATTCTGAAGGGTCTCATTGCTTCTCCTTCCCCGCCCGCCGGCGCTTCCTGCGCTGCTTTCTGCTGCGCTTCTTCCGGGGCTTTTCTTTCCTCTCCGGCAGACGGCAAGGTCTCCCCGGGCCCTGCCTCTTCCTTCAGGGAATAGCTGCAGGCACACAGAAGGAGGACGGCCAGCAAAAGCGCGGGAATCAGTCTTCTCAAAGCCTTGTCCTTTCCGGTCATCGCCTGTTGGAGTTTCTCCAGATTTTCTGCTCCTCGGCGGCCCGGATCAGGTCCTCGCGAAAGTCCGGATGGGCCAGGGAGATCAGAAGCTCGGCCCGCTCCCAGGTGGTCCTTCCCACCAGGTTCACGACCCCGTATTCGGTCACGATAAAGTAGGCCTGGCTGCGGGGATCGGTCACGATATCCCCTGCGAAATGGGGCACGATGTTGGAATGGCGCACCCCGTGCCGGTCCACAAAGGTGGAGGGCATGCAGATAAAGGCCTTACCGCCCCTGGCCATGGCCGCGCCGGTCACATAGTCCAGCTGGCCGCCGGTGCCCGAGATCTGGCGCAGGCCCACGCTCTCGGCGCAGATCTGGCCGTAGAGATCCACGGCGATGCAGGAATTGATGGAGATCATGTTGTCGATCCGGGCGATGGTCTCCGGATCGTTGACAAATTCCAGGGGCTCGATGATGACGCCCGGATTCATATCCACCCAGTCGTAGAGGCTGCGGGACCCGAAGACAATGCCGGTGACCCCCTTGCCCCGGCGGAAGGACTTTCTGGCGTTGGTCAGCTTGCCGGCCTTATAGAGGGAATAGTAGGCGTCTCCGCAGAGCTCCGTATGCATGCCCAAATCCTTCAGATCCGACTCACAGAGCATGGTCCCGATCACGTTGGGCATGGCCCCGATGCCCAGCTGGAGGGTGGCGCCGTCCCGGATGTGGGGCAGGATGTGCTCTGCGATCTTAACGTCCTCGGGGGTGGGCTCCTCCACCGGGAACTGGGGAAGGGGCGGGTGCTTGCCTTCCACGACATAGTCCACCTCCGAGATGTGGATGGACTCATCAAAGCCGCCCAGGATCCGGGGCAGGTGCTCGTTGACCTCCACGATCACGATGTCGGCGCATTCCAGGATCCCCTTGGCCACGCCCGAGGCGCAGGACAGGTTGAAATAGCCGTGCCGGTCCATGGGGGTCACGCTGGTCATGGCCACGTTGACCGTCAGAAAGTGCCGGTAGTAGGGCACCACCAGGTGAAAGATCATGGGGATATAGTTGCAGAGCCCCCGGTCGCAGAGCTGCCTTTCATAAGCGGAGCAGTGCCAGGAGTTGTAGGTGAAATGCTCTCTGGTGGGATCGCATTCCACCACCTCGATGGGACCGAAGGAGAGGTTTCCCCGGATCTTGACGTCGGTGAGTTCATCCCTGCGCCTGGCCAGGGCCTTGTCCAGGAGATAGGGAAATCCCACATTGGTGGAATAATCCACCCAGTCTCCGCTCTTGATCACTTCCACCGCTTCCTCCGGGGTCCGGTATTTGCGGGCATATTCCTGATAAACGTTCATGGTTCCTCTGTCGTTAAATGATCATGTAAATAATGGTGTCCCCGTCCTGCAGGATCAGATCATCCTTGGGCACCAGGACATTGCTGTCCCGGATGACGGCCGTCACCACATAGTTGTGTTCGTCCTCCACGTTCCGGATGTTGCGGCCGGCAAAGCCCGAATCCCCTTCCACATAGAGACAGGAGGTGGCGTTCTTGTAGACCTCGACCCGGCTCTCCTGCTGGACCTTCTGGTACTGCTCCACAAAGCCTGCGGAAATGATGCCGGTGGGGATGGCCACGACGCCCACGCCCAGGAAGGTGGTGATGACGGCCAGGATCCGTCCCACCAGGGTGATGGGGACGATGTCCCCGTAGCCCACGGTGAAGATGGTGGTCATGGACCACCAGATGCCGGAGAAGGCGTTCCGGAAGGCCTCCGGCTGGGCGTCATGCTCGACGGAATAGATGCACAGGGAAGAAGCCAGCATAAGAATCAGGATGATGACCACCGAGGAAACGATCTGGTTCCTCTTTTCATAGATGACCTCCGTGATGACATTGAAGGAGTCATAGCTGGAGTTGATCCGGAAGAGGTGGAAGATCCTGACCACCCGGAGGATACGGAAGACCGTAAAGCCCCGCAGGAAGAAGAAGGGAAGGATGGTAAAGAGGTCTATGATCCCGTCGTAGGACAGGATAAAGCGGAAAATGGCCTCTTTGCGGGACAAGCCCGGGTACAGAAGGTCCGCCGTCCAGATGCGGAGGGCGTATTCCAGACAGAAAAAGAGGACCGTGACCATCTCCACCGCCTGGAAAATATCTCCATAGGCGTTCAGCTCTTCAAAGGTCCCCAGGATCAGGACCGTGATATTGGCAAAAATATTGAGGACCAGAAGGTAGTCAAAGAGCCGGCTGGGCATATCCTCTGTCTGCCCGATCTGGATCACTTCAAAGATCCGGGTCCGGGGGTCCGGGCGGCGCTTTTTCCGTTTCCTCCCGGCGGGCCTTTCGGCAGGGCCTTTACCTTCTGCCTTTGGCCTCTGGGCAGAGGGCATTTTGTTCACGTTCCGGGCTGCAGACGGGTTGTTCTTGTCCATACGATCTCCTGCTTCTTTGCTTCCTTTTTCTCCGATGGGATATGCCGGGGCCTGTGCCCTGGCACAAGCCTCGTGAAAGAAAAATCATCTTATCAGAGTGATTTTTCTCTCTTCATATCATACTACATTTTGGCCCGCCTTGCCCCTGCGAACATGGTATGATAAGGGGAGAAAGGACGGAACAATGCTATGAATCAGATCGCAGATGCTGCCAGGGCCTTTTACGAAGGCGGCCAGAAGGACCAAAAGCCCCTGCTGGCGGTCCTGGCCAGAGCGCTTATGGAAGATGCCTCTTTGTATTACCAGCCCGGCAGGCAGCAGCTTCTGGGCGCCGGCCAGGCCTGGCTCCCCGTCTGGACAAAGGAGGCGGAGGGGCTCCTTTCGATCTCCTTTCAGCGCCTTTTGCAGGATGTCCTTGCGGAGGAGGCCCTGACGGGGATCCTTCTGGACCCGGAAGCCTGCCCCCTCTACCTGTCCGCGGATATTCTGGAGGACCTCCTGCAAAGGGCCGGCCTTGGCAGCAGGGCCGAAGGCGGATCTTTATCCGAAAGAGCCCTGGCCCTTTTGGAGGAGGGAGACCGGCTGCGGGATGCCGGGGAAGGCGCCTTCCTGGAAGAGGCCCTCTCGGCCTACAGGGAGGCCTACGCCCTGGCAGAGCGGGAAAAGGACGACTATGTCTATCCCGAAATCTGCCTGCGCCTTGCGGACTTCCACCCGGACCTCTGTGAAAAGGAGGACCTGCTTTCCCTTCTTGACGAGGCCATCGCCCGCTTTAAGCGCAGGGTCAGCGGGGGCGACAGGGAGGCCCCTGCCCGCCTGGTCCTGGCCCTCCGGCTTAAAGAACAGACCCAGGCCCGGGGAGACGGCCGCATGCGGCCCTTCCGGTCCATTCCCAAAAGCTTTTTTGACCTGTGACAGCAGGGGGGCTCCGGCCCGGCAGATCCCTGCCGGCGCCGGAGCCCTCTTTGTTTCAGAGATTTTCCATCTGGATGATGGCGTCCTCGAAGACCTCCAGGGCCCTGTCTACGGGTTCTCCTGTGGAAAGGTCCACGCCCGCCATCTTCAGAAGGCTGACGGGATCCTTCGTGCAGCCGGCGGACAAGAACTGCAGGTAATTCTCCACAGCCCCCTCCTCTCCGGCCAGGATCTTCTGGGAAATGGCCACGGCAGCCGCAAAGCTGGTGGCATACTGATAAACATAGAAATTGTAATAAAAATGCGGGATCCTGCTCCATTCCCAGGCGATCAGATCGTCGGAAACCATATCTGGCCCGTAATAGAGCTGATTGAGGGCCAGGTAGGTCCTGGACAGGGAGGCCGCGGTCAGGGGCTGGCCGGCTTCGGCCATCTCGTTGGTCTTCCTTTCAAATTCCTCAAACATGGTCTGGCGGTAGAGGGTCCCCTTGAAGCTGTCCAGCAGGTGGTTGATCAAAAAGGCCTTCTCTTCCCTGGACTCTGCCTTCTCCTGCAGGTAGTGGAGCAGGAGGAGCTCGTTGGTGGTGGAGGCCACCTCGGCCACAAAGATCTTATAGTTGGCATTCAGGAAGTTCTGCTTCCTGGAGGAGAGCCAGGTGTGGAGGGAGTGGCCCATCTCGTGGACCAGGGTGAATACATCGTCCAGGGTCCCGTTGTAGTTGAGCAGCATGTAGGGATGGACCCCGTAAACGCCGCCGGAGTAGGCCCCGCTGCGCTTGCCCTCGTTTTCCATCACGTCGATCCAGCGCTCCTCGTAGGCCCGTCTGACCACAGCCAGGTAGTCCTCCCCCAGGGGGGCCAGGGCGGCCAGAGAAATCTCCTTGGCCTCCTCATAGGACACCTTCATGGTAAAGTCCTTCACGATGGGGGTATAGATGTCGTACATGTGCAGCTCGTCAAGACCCAGAAGCTTTTTCCGAAGACGCACATAGCGGTGCATCTTGTCCAGGCCTCTGTGGACGCTTTCGATCAGGTTGTCGCAGACAGAGGAGGAAACGTTGACCTCCGCCACAGCCGCCTCGAAGGTGGAGGGATATTTTCTGGCCCTGGCAAAGAAGATCTGCTGACGGATCTGTCCGTCATAGAGGGCCGCCAGGGTATTGCCATGGTCCTTGTAGACCGTGTAATACTTTTCGAAGACCGCCTTCCTGAGTTCTCTGTCAGAGGACATCTGCAGGGGCACAAAGCGGCCGTTGGAGATTCCGATCTCCTCCCCGTCCCTGTATACGGAGGGGAATTTCATATCCGCATCGGCCAGCATGCCGAAGGCGTTGACCGGGACCTGGGCCATCTCTCCGGCCGAAGCCAGGAGCCTTTCGGTCTCCTTGTCCAGGGAGTGGTCTTTGAGGCGGACCATATCCCGGAGGGCCGTCTGATAGGGGGCCAGCCCCGGCTCCCCTGCAAAGTATTCCTCCAGGACCCCTTCCTCCAGAGACAAAATCTCCGGCTGCAGGAAGGCCAGCTTTTCCGAGATCCGGACCTCCAGGCTCTGGGCCCGGAAGACCAGCTCCTGGCCTGCGCTTTCGGCCGTGTCCTCATCATTCTTCATGGACGCATAGGAATAGACCGACTGGATCTTCTCCAGACACTCGGCGTAGCGCTTCATGACCTTCAAAAGGGCTCCGGCGTCTGCCGCCGCCCTTCCTTCCATGCCGGCAATTTCCTCAGCCAGGGCCATGGCCCTGTCGGCGTCTGCCTCCCATTCCTTCTCGTCTGCATAGATGTCTGTCAGGTCCCAGGTCAGTGCGGCCGGGACCTCTTTTCTTTTGGGGAGTTTCGACTCCATAAGTATTCCTTTTTCCTTTCTGTCCGTCTCAGTTGATCAGAATGTCCTCCAGAGACCGCTTGGGCACATAGTGTACGTCGTTTTCATCCCTGTAATAGGCTGTATTGCCGTCTTCTCCCACGTCCGTCAGGACGATGGTCTCGGCCGGCTTTCCCAGGGCCACCACCAGCATGGGCTGGAGGTTATCAGGAAGCTCCAGGGCATCCTTTACGTCCTGGGCTCCGAAGTTGCCGATCATGCAGCCGCCCAGGCCTTCCTCTGCCGCCATCAGGAGCATGGACTGGGCCACAATGCCGATGTCCTTCATGAAGCGGTTTAAATTATCGGAGATGTTTTTGTCCTGGCAGATGACGATAAAGCCCGTGGGGCACATGCCGGGATGGGGCAGGGTCATCTGGGGGAGCTGTCTTGCCCACTTGACCCGGCTCTGGAGCTTGTCCACGTCGTCCTTCTGCCAGGCCATAAAGAATTTCAGGGGCTGGATATTGACGGAGGAAGCGCAGAGCCTGGCCCCGTCCACATAGTTTTCCATCTGCTCCCGGGTGAATGTATAGGATTCGTCATAACCGCGGTAGCTTCTGTTTTTGATGATCAGATCTTTAACCATATTTCCTTCCTTCCGAAGTCTCCGCCATGGGCGGGGCTTCTTTTTTCTGATTCTGTACTGTATTGTACAACAGCGCGGCTTTTTCCACAATCTGCCGCAGAAGGCACTGGAAACCAGAGGCCTTCTGTGATAGAGTTTCTAACTGTGCAGCTTGACTCCTTATGCTTTATCACAGGAGGTTTTCTTGAAACAGAACAATCAGCTTTTTTATACCCTGCTGCTGATCCTTGCCGCCCTGATCTGGGGCTCGGCCTTCGCGGCCCAGTCGGTGGGCGCATCCTACGTGGGCCCCTTCACCTTCCTGGCGGCCAGATCCTGGATCGGCTGGGCCCTGATGCTCCTTCTTCTGCGCCTGCAGAAGATCTTTCCCGCCCTCAGAGATACCAATGTCCCCAGGGGCGCGGACGCCCTTTCCCGCAGGGAAAAGCTCCTTGGCGGCGCCGCCTGCGGTCTCTTTCTCTTTGCGGCCTCCTGGGCCCAGCAGGCGGGCATCGCCTATACCACCACGGCCAAGGCGGGCTTTATCACCACCATGTATGTGGTGATCGTCCCCATTCTCTCGATCTTCCTCAGGAAGAAGGTCCCCGCCAGGATCTGGCTCTGCGTCCTTTTGTCCGTGACCGGTCTGTATCTGCTGAGCATGCAGGGGGGCTTTTACCTGGAGAGGGGCGATTCCCTGGTCCTTTTAAGCGCCTTCCTCTTTGCCTTCCAGATCCTGTCGGTCAACAAGTATGCCCCTCTTATGAACGGGATCCTTCTGACCTGCCTCCAGTTCTTTACCGAGGCGGTCCTGGCCACGGTCTGCATGTTTGTCTTTGAAGCTCCGACCCTCCAGGCTCTGCAGGGAGCCTTCTGGTCCATTGTATATGCGGGCGTTATGTCCAGCGGCATAGCCTATACCCTCCAGGTCATCACCCAGAAGCACCTGGATCCCACCCTGGCATCCCTGATCATGAGTCTGGAAAGCGTATTCGCAGCCCTGACCGGCTGGCTGGTCCTCCACCAGACCCTGTCGGCCCGGGAAATAGCAGGCTGCCTTCTCATGTTCACCTCCATCCTGCTCTCCCAGCTGCCCATGCCGGTATTCCGGCCCCAGGGACAGGAGACAGAATAAGCACTTCCAAAAATATAAAAACGCCGGGAATGATATGACGACCATATCATTCCCGGCGTTCTGTTTTTTTTTACGAAAGGGCTTTTCACAGAATCAGATACTGTCTGACCAGATCGGCATAGAACATGTTGCCGAAGCTGTAGCGCCATCCGCCGTTTCGGGCAATGGCGATGGGGTTGAGATACCGGGTCCTGGTCCAGGAGGACCTGCGGCCGGCGTATTCCTCCGCCAGGGCGGCGGAGTGCTTTCCTCCGTGTTCCTCCACATAGTCCAGATAGCCGGGGCCGAAGTTATAGGCCTGGATCACGCTCATCAGGTCGCATTCCTTCTGGTCTGCCATCTTCAGCAGGGTGGCAAAGTAGCGGCAGCCCTGGCTTATGGAGGTGTCCCGGTCCAGGGAGTTGCGGGACAGGCCCAGGGATTCGGAGGACTGCATGACGTCCTCGCCCCTTCCCCCGGATTCCACCTGCATGATGGCCAGCAGGTAGGGGGTATACTCCAGGATGCCTTCCCGGTCTGCGTATTCCTCCAGGGTCCCCTGCAGGGCCAGGACCTCCTCGTTGAGGTCCCGGGTCTTTGCCGGGTCCGCCAGGCGGCCGAAGTGGACAAAACCGAAGATCCCGATGACGGCGATCACCGCCAGAAAGGCCAGAAAGATTTTGCCCTCCGACCATCCTTTCCTTCTCCGGCTTCTTCTCCTTCTGCCTTTTCTGGGCATGAGCCTTTTGCGGCCCGCCGCATTGGCCCTTCTGTATCTGCTGTTGGATGAAGTCTTTTTATTCGATGCCAACTCTGCCTGCTTCCTCCTGTTTGAAATGACGGATATTTTCGGTCATTTCATGGTTTCAGAAGTATACTATAGCGAAAAGTGCCGGCCTTGTCGAGGGCGGAGGCGAAAGTTAACGAAACGCGGGAAACGCGGCCGCGCAGAAAGTTAACGAAACGCGGTTGCAATGAACTCTGTCTGCGGATAAAATGTTAATATCTGTCTGCCTGCCCAGGGCAGCCGGGTCCGGAGACCGGAGGAAGGAACCCTATCTTCGGCTTTAAATCTACAGCACTTTCAGGAAAGGGGTATTATGGAATCCCGCAACGGACTGGACAGTAATGAATTAAGAAAAAAACGGCGGCAGCGCCTCCGGCGCAAGCGCCAGCAGCAGATCCTCCGCAGAACGATTCTTCTGGTGGCCCTGGTTTTTGCAGCCCTCTTCGGCCTGGTCACCCTGGTCGGCAACCAGAAGGGGGACGCCTCCAGAGAAGACCAGGTAGAAATCGCCTCGGCGGATCCCCCCTCCTATACAAAGGAAGAAACGGAGGAAGAGACCGAAGCCGCCGAAACGGCGCAGACCTCCCAGCCCGTAAAGGAGGAAGAAGCTGAGAAGGCAGAGGCCGAAAAGGAAGACGCCGAAAAGGAAAAGGCCCAGGAAAAGACAGAGGACGAAGAAAAGGAGGACGAGGAGGAAGCAGAAGCAAAAGAGACTTCCGCCAAGGACCTCCCGGAGCGGTCGGATGACGCCGCCTTTTTTGCCGAAGGTTATTCTCCCAAATCCTATAAGAAGACCAAGCCCATCGAGGATGAGGATATCATCTCCTCCTATATTGTCCTGATCGACGCCGAGACCAACCGGATCGAGGCGGCCAGGAACGCCACCACGGTCATGAATCCCGCCTCCATGACCAAGGTCCTGACCCTGCTGGTCTGCTCCGAGCAGATCGAAAACATGAAGAAAAAGGTCAAGATGACCCAGTCCGCCAACGACTATGCCTTCGTAACGGAATCCAATGCCGCCGGCCTGGAGGTGGGGGAGAAGCTCTCCGCCCTGGATATGCTCTACTGTACCATTCTTCCCTCCGGCGCGGACGCGGCCGTCTCCCTGGCTGAATATGTGTCCGGCTCCCAGGAGGCCTTTGTGGACCTGATGAACCAGAAGGTCAGGGATCTGGGCCGGGATGAGACCGCCCACTTCAGCAACTGCGTCGGCATCTACGACGAAGACCTGCACTGCACGGTCATCGATATGGCCATGATCATGAAGGCGGCCCTGGAGGACAAGCTCTGCCGCAAGGTCCTTTCGGCCCATACCTATACCACAGGCCCCTCCAAGGTGCATCCGGACGGCATCTTCATGTCCAACCTCTTCCTGCGCAGGATCGAGGATTACGACGATGATTTCGGCGTCGTCCAGTCCGCCAAGACCGGATATGTAGAGAAGGCCGGAAGCTGTGCCGTTTCCTACTGCATCACCAACAGCGGAAAGCGCTATATCCTGGTGACCGGCAATTCCACCGGCTCCTGGAACTGCATCTACGACCACGTAAATATTTACGCCAGGTATACAAAATAATACAGGGACCTGCATGTTTTTGCGGATCAAAAAAGCTCTCCCGCGGGAGAGCTTTTTTGATTACATGGGCTCGACCACTTCCTGATAGAGCTTTCGGAAGAAGATCACGGAAAGGATGGCCGATACGACCTCGGCGATGGGGAAGGCCCACCAGACCATGGTCACGTTCCCGGTCCTGGACAAAAGCCAGGCCGCCGGCAGAAGGACCACCAGCTGTCTGCCGATGGATACGTAAAGGGAGTAGAAGCTCCTGGAAAAGGCCTGGAAGATGGATCCCATGGCAATGCAGGCGCCCGCTACCATGTAGGAGAGGGAAATGATCCGGAGGGCCGGAACGCCGATGGCAAGCATGTCCTCCGAGGCGTTGAAAAAGCCCAGAAGTCCAGCGGGGAAAAGCTGGAAGAGCAACGTGCCCAGGCCCATGATGGCGATGGCCACAAACATGGCAAAGCGCAGGGCTTCCTGGATCCTTGCCTTCTTTCTGGCTCCATAGTTATAGGCCAGCACAGGGATGACGCCGTTGTTGAGACCAAAGACCGGCATGAAGAAGAAGCTCTGGAGCTTGAAATACACGCCGAAGACCGCCACGGCCGTATCCGAAAAGATGCTCAGGATCTGGTTCATGCCGTAGGTCATGACAGAGCCGATGGACATCATCAGGATGGAGGGCACACCCACGTAGTAGATCCTGCCGATAGTCTCCGCTTTAGGGGAGAGGATCCCCCTGAAGGAATAGTGGATCTCCGTGTTCTTTTTCAGATTGAGGGCCAGACCGATCAGGGCCGCGCAGCACTGGCCGATGACGGTGGCATAGGCGGCGCCGGCCACTCCGAATCTGGGACAGCCCAGAAGGCCGAAGATCATGATGGGATCCAGGATGGTATTGATGATGGCGCCGGACAGCTGGGAGGCCATGGAATAGACAGTCAGGCCCGTGGACTGCAGAAGGCGCTCAAAGGTCATCTGGAAAAAGAGGCCGAAGGAAAAGCCGCAGACGATGGACAGGTAGGTGGCTCCCATCTCCTGGATCTCCGGGAGGGATGTCTGGGTGGCAATGAAGGCGCGGCTTCCGAAGAGACCGATCACCATAAAGAGCAGGGCGTTGCAGAAGGTCAGAAGAAGGCCTGTATTGGCCGCCGCGTCCGATCTGTCGAAGCGCCGCTCCCCCAGGGATCTGGACAGAAGGGCGTTGATGCCGACGCCGGTACCGGAGCCCAGGGCGATCATCATGTTCTGCAGGGGAAAGGCATAGGTAACTGCTGCCAGGGCCTGCTCGGACAGGTGGGATACGAAGATCGAATCCACCACACTGTAGAGGGCCTGCATGAGCATGGAGATCATCATGGGAAGGGACATGCTGATGATCAGCTGTTTGACGGGCATGGTGCCCATTTTGTTTTCTTTCAAATCAAGTCGTCTCCTTAATCATATGAATGATATATTCTGCTGTACTCCATGCCGAATAATAATGTATGCATTTGAAAAAAGCAACCTTCCTTCCCAAAGAATTCCGCCCAGGCGGCCGTAAAGGAGATGGGCACCTATGCAAGGATGACCCAGGCGGAAATTGCCGCCTGCTTCGGCATCAGCAGGACCTCTCTGTGGAGAAAAACAGGAAAGAAATAAACCGCAGTAAAAAAACCGGTGCAGATGCCCAAAA
>CAMNJZ010000042.1 GCA_946541955.1 uncultured Lachnospiraceae bacterium
TCGGCAACAGGAGTTTGGCGTTCAGCTCCTCCTCCCATGTCTTCAGCCGGTAGAGCTCCGTGTCGGTCAGGAAATCTATCTGCTGCATTTCGGAGTTGGCGTAGGAAGATTTGTCGTAGTTATTGATCTGATTAGGTTTGATGCCGAAGGCCGCCGCAATCTGAAGGGCGCTGTACTTTTTCAGCTCAAAGAACTGAGCGTCCGTCAGCTTGATATTCAGCGGCTGCAGCTGGAGACCGATCGGGATCGGGATGACCTTGCCGGCAGCGGCCGAGCCAGTCAGCTTGTCGGCAAACTTGCGCTGCAGCTTTCTGATTCTATCGTTATCCAGATCTCCGGTATACTGAAGTGCCATGGCAGCGGTCAGGCCCTGCTCATAGAGCTTGTTCATGTATTCCTGGCTCTTCAGGGAACCGCCGACGGTATCCCGGAGGATGTCAGAAACCGACTTGCCCATGATCCCGTCGAACGTGCACCATGTTTTGATGTGAACCACATCCCACATGGAGAACATGTAAGTCCTGCCGGTCCGGGGGTCGGAATACTGGTAATACAAGCCGCCCTCTTTCCCGAAGACGCCGGCATCGTCGAACCAGACCGTAACGGTGGAGGACTGCATCGGATACAGCCCCTTAATGCCCCAGACAGGACCGTAAGGTGTATCGATGGTCCCACGCTGGATCCAGATATAACCATTGCCGTAATGCTGGCAGTTGGCTTCCACCGCTGTAAACAGCTGTGTCGGCGTCATGTAAGGATTAGGCCGCCTTGTCAGCAGGCGCGTGACCTCTGTGGGCTCGGCCCGGATCTTGCCTCTTTCGGTCTCCTGATAGTATTTGATCGGGAGCTTGCCGATGGCTTCCGACAGGATCCTGAGGCATGTGTAGTAAGTCGCCTCCTGGATAGATTTCTTCCGGTCTGTTCTGACTCCCAGCCATTCCAGAAGCTCATCATCCATGAGGCCCGCTGTTTCCGCAACAGTGTTCTTTACGTTAGTTACCGGATCCGCCCGTTCCTGGCGGCGCCTTCTCTTTTTTCTGCTCATACTTAATCAGCTCCTAAAAAAGCATCGATGGCGTCAATGTATGAAGTACCAAAATCGTGATACATGGCCAGCTTGTAGCCGCACAGGGCGGCGTCAACCGGGTCAATCCTCTTCGCTGTGGCGTCCTTGTCAATCTTGATCAGGCCGTTATTGCGGCGGATCACAGCATTGGACATGGAGTAATTCAGGACCGGGTTGTAGGTGTAGAGAATGTTCTTACAGTAGACCTGCTCCCGGAAGCCCTGTGTGCTTTCATTCAGGCTCTTATGGCTCTGGAAGACCTCTTCCACGTCGTAGCCTTCCTCCGACAGGTCCAGCATCAGCTTGGAAGCGTTGGCCGGGTCAAAGCAAAGGCACTGGATGTCCCAGTCATGAGCGGCGCATGTATCGATCACATAGCGCATGACCGCCGACTGGTCCACGATTGGGGTATCGGTGATGGTTATAAATCCCTGCTGTTCCCAGGCGTCATATGGGGCTTTGTCTACAACAACATGCTCCATCAGCTTCTCCCGTGAGGGTATGAACGAATGGGAATAGAGGATATATTTGACGACCGGCTTTCCGACCTCATCTCGCTCCGGTGTTTCAAAGGGCAGGACAAAAGCCACGGATGTCAGGTCGATTTTTGACGACATATCAAAGCCCACATAGACCGGCCAGTGCCTTGTGTCAGGGAGCTGGTCCGGCTCCACTTCACAGGCCTTCCATTTGGCCATGTTCATATAGCCGTTTTCCTTGGCCTGCACCCAGATGTCCAGCATCTTGGTGAGGAAGGCGATCATTTTCTCCGGGATCTGCTTGGCGACCTCATAGTCGCCCCGGATCTTCTCCTGACCGTCCTTGTAGGTCATGCGGATGGGATTTGCTTTAAACCAGAGCTCCTCATCGGCAATGTTGGACAGATCCTTATAGTCTTCCGGGTCAAGCTCCAGAATGTCTATCAGGTATTCATCGTTCTGGATATCGACGTCGGGATTCAGGACGTCCGAACAGTATGCATATTCCTGCACATAGCAGGGGAAGGTCAGGTCCATGCCGGCCGTCGTGATGATCATCAGCAGGGGCTCTTTTGTGTTGGAGCCCAATGCTAAGTCGTAAAATTCAGTTGTTTTATGTTGGTGGTACTCATCGATGACCAATAAAGCAGGGTTGGTACCATCGCCATTCTTTCCGTCGTCCTTACACAGGGGAATGATCTGCGACTCGGTGGCAAGGTGAATGATATTATTTTTATTGACCTTGAACTTGCCGAACAGGGGAGAGCCCCGGAGCATTAGACCGGCCTCTGTAAACACGATTTTTGACTGGTCTCTTTTGGTGCCGGCTGTGTAGGCCTCATCAACCTCACCATTCTTCACGGCTGTAACAGAGATCTCATACAGAGCAACGCCGGCTTCTTCCTGCGATTTCGCGTTCTTCCTGCCGACCTGTGTGAATGACTTCCTGAACCGTCTCCTCCCATTCTCTTTCCGGCGCCACCCATAGAGCTGACACAGCCGGAACCTCTGCCAGGGGGTGAGAATGATAGGCTGGCCCGACAAGACTCCTTTGCTGTGCCTCAGGAGGAAGAACCACTCTACGATGTTCTGGGCCTCGGTTTCGTCCCAGTAAAAAGGGCACGCCGCGTCCTTGGACCTTTTCAGGTCATCAAGAAGGCGCTGACATGCCCAGATGTGTTTTCTGTTATTGTGCTTCGGGTCTGCTATGCAGGCCTCGGCATAGTAAGTGATCTGTTCCAGCGTGGTCTCACCGTGGATCTCGGTAAGATACTCCGGGACATCAATCATATCGCTCAAATCGCTCCGAACCTTGCCTCTATAGTTTCCTGCTCAGTCTGCGTCTGCTTGGCTGCAGCCTTTAAGCGGCCAGACGGATCCATGCCGCATGCAGAGCCGAAGCGTCTGAACTGGTCCTCATGGACCTTGATCTGCTTATCGATAGCCTGAAGGATTTTGAGATCCTCAGGATCGCCGATGGAGGCGCTGGAGAGAGCGGACCGTTTCCTGATCAGCTCCACCCACTCGCCGTAGTTGTAGCAGTACGCTGCAAGATTGGATTTATCCAGATTGCCGAACACTCCGATCTGTTCCAGGAGAGGGACAACCCGGCGCCATTCGCGCCGGGCTTCCTTACCCTTCAGATAGGACGGGGGAGAGACCAGCTGATCGGAGGGAAGAGCAACCATCGTCTCTTCCCGGCGGCGGGCTTCCGTTTCGGCTTTTGTGTTATGTCGTGTCTGCAGGGAGACAACCTTCCGAGATCTCGGCATAACCCGCCTCCTTTCTGACTGTTTGAAAAATATTGGGATTTTTGCAAAATCTAACCCGGATCACGCGGTCCCGGCAGCTCAGGAGAAACTTTTTCATGGCCCCTCGGGGTCAGCTGTCAGACGATTTCAAGATTTCAAAAAGTTTTTTCTGAATTTTCTCACGCTCACCATGCTTATATATATACTCTATGCGCGCGTGCGACGAATGCGACAGCGCGATCAGGTTTCCGGGGTCGGACCGCCTGTCCCAGTCCTCTCTCAAGGGTATGATGTGATGGACGTCCTCGGCAGCCTCGACTCTTCCCTCGGTCGCCAGCGTCCACTGGCAGATACCGTCAGCCCTGTCCAATGCCAGTTCCCTTGCTATCCTCCACTCTTCTGAAGCATAGTAGGCTTTGGCGTCCTTGTTTCGGATATGCTTGTCGTAGTAGCGGTCCCGGGCTTTGTCCCTCTTGCGCTTACAGCCCTCACACTGGGTCCCTTCTGGGATACGTTTCCCGCACCGGGGACAGCGTTTCCAGATCATATGTATCTCCATAACGCGGCACAGTACCAGAGCCTTACCTTCACAGACTGACTACTACAGCTGACAAACAAAACGCGAAAGGAGGGAAGGCATGCACGGGAGAAATTGCAAAAACCGCAGGCTCTGGCAATCCGCTGATTGATCGCATAAAAAAAGGCACCCGGTTAAGGATGCCTTTGCTGATAGGTGCTTTCACACTTTTTCTATCATAGCAATTTTAGCAGAAGCGAGTGACATCGTCAAGAGCGTCCAGCATATCCAGCCCCACGTTCTTCAACCGGTACGTATGCCTCAGCGATGTCCCCAGCTGTATGGCTATGTGCCTCCAGTCCTGATCAAAGATATACCGCAGGGTCAGGATCATCCGGATCCGGTACATCTTCTCCGCGTCCAGCTCCGGATCGTACAGCCTGCTGATCATAGACTGCACCTCATCGGTCTTGTCCATGTATTCCTCATACAGCTTCTGATACTCCTTCTCCAGCTCGGCCCGCTCGACTATCGTATCCTCAAACCTCGCTGACAGGTCAGGCGATGTCTGGACCCTTTCCTTCGGTCTCACAGACCCGACACATTCGGCCTGCAGCCTCAGGTCGTCTATCTCTCCCTGCAGTTCCCTCAGCCTGTGCCGGAGCTTCGGTAACTCATACAGCAGTTTAGTATTACTCATTTCAAATCGTCCTCATGTCTCTCGGCCCGCTCTTTCAGCGCCTCGATACTCCCGTTTTTGGCTGCCAACTTCTCAAGCGCGCCGGCGATCCGTTCAATCCCCTGTGCTATCCGACGAATGTCCCGGCAGAGATGTTCTTCCTGTACCTGTTTCATGTACATCTCCTTTCATGCTCATGATCCTTTCGATTTCTGCAATTTGATATTCAAAGTCCTTTTTAATCCTATATGCCTCTCTCTTTGTAAGGGTTACGCTCATACCGCTGGTTGCCCCGTCGTGCATCTCATACATTCCGCATCGGTGACATTGACACAGCCAGTTGCGCTTGTCCTTCATAACACTGCTCACGATGATGCTTTCATCCGGGTCAATATCGTGTCCCTTGAAGTGACAAATAAACGCTTTTAACAGATTCATTCTCGCTTACCTCATTCTTCTCCAAATTTCGTCTGCCTGCTCTTTTCCATGTTTTTTGCAATCCCACTTGTAAGCAATCCACTGACCAACAGGGAGTAGCAGGATCGCACCGGCCCATGCAATAGCCAAGAGCGTCAGGACGTCAGTTAAGATGTCGCCTGTGATTGGTATTGTCATTATTGCTCTCCTACCTTTTGCTGATAAACCATTTCGCTATTGCCGTTAAAATTGACAGGAGCAAAATATATCCGCACAAAAACTTTTCACTCATTTTTGCTCACCACCTTAAATTAATTCATAATGTTCATTCCACAACCAGTTCAACACCCTCAATAACACTGCCTTTGATACTCCATTGTGAGTTTCCATATCCAGAACCATTCTGATCGCCAATGCCTTTTCTTCAACCGTGTAATCATCACTGTTGATATTGTCCAGAATCTTATATGCCTGACCAATTTTCATTCTTCCTCACCATCCTCTTCTTCATCTTCGTCTTTGTAAACCGTCATGATATGAATGTCATCAATATCATGCTCGTCAAAATTGGCTTCAGCTTCATCTGCTGAATCTGCTTCGATGTAGCCTTCAAAAGTCCCTTCTACGTAGTATCTGCTCATTGCGCCACCTCCCTGATTCTGAACACTCTTCCGCTGTGGTGAATCTCTGTCTCTTTCCCCTTCATGCCTGCGGATTTTACCTCTTCCCAGAAATAATCGTATCTTTCCAGAAATTCCAGTGCATCAATCGCCATATCCAACGATTTTCCGCCAACGACAGGTTTGATGTTGTCTTTAATATCTTTGATTGCTTCGTCAATCGTCATTTTTGTTTTCCCTCTTCCCGATATGGTTCTGGTAACGGCATCCATGCAACAACTTTCCAGTATGCCATTCTTCCTGTAAGCGTCCACGACTTCGACCGCCGATGGTAAGGTGCGGACGTTGTTCTTTTACCAATTCCATCCAATACCGTAACCAAATACTTTCTGCTCTCTTTTGGCAACCTCTCACTGCACGGAATCCAGTTGTTCGGATATTCCGAACAGTTCGTTTCTGGCTGAATTGACGGCAGTTTTTTCAAAGCCTCTTCTGCAACATCATATCCGGCTGACGGCGGTACAAAAAATCTGTCCATAACCTCTTCGCAAACCGCTTCAATCGCCGCATCTGTATCAATCAGCTTCACTTTCCATCACCGCCTTCCCACAGCGGACAATTCCACCGCACCGAATCGCCCCATTCAGGGCGATATTCACAGTCCTTTTTCTTACAGTTGTTGCAATTGTTATGCTTTATCACCTTTGCCCCTAATCTGGCCAAATCGCAGATAGAAATGATATAGCAGATAATCTCTTCACGCTTCATATCAGGGTCATCAAATATACTCACTCTCCATCACCTCCAATATTCCCGATCACAACCTTTTCGCCTGTCTCCACGTTTATCAGCTGTATGTACCCATGCCGATTCGTGTTGACCCGGATGCGTCCTTCCTTTACAGCTTTCCGAAGCTCTTCCAGAAGTTCACTGTTCTTCATGGTGTGCCTCCTGAATCCGCCTATGCCATCTTTTGTCTTTGACCTCAATCACCTCCATGACCGCATCAAAGTCAACATAGTCACCGCCCATCAGCAGGGAATTGCACAACTCCACATCAGCGATTTCCTCCGTAAGCGCTTCCAGACATTCCGCTTCGGTCTTCGGTGTGGGATTCTCTCCCCTCAGAAGCCTTGCATACTTAAGCGATGCCTGCGCCAGTTCCGAACACTCTTCCGCAAGCTGTTCAAGCACCGCAGGAAGTCCGATGGTGTCTATGATGTCATTCATTTGCTATCCTCCATAGAATCGATACTGACCAACAGGATACATCCCAAACCGCTAAAGAAAGTCACAATGCTGTTGATGCCTATTCCCACGATCATGCTCAGCAGGCCGAATGCGATCGCGATCGCTCTGCCCCTGTTGCTCATACTTCCACCTCCAGATCAAAAACTTCCACGGCCTCCAGCTCCCGGAGCTTCTTCTCCCCGTTGTCCATGACCTGCTGGAGTGCCTCGTTCAGAATCTCCAGAAGGTCCCGGATGCTGTCCGGCACCCTTACATCCTGCATGTCCATGTGGGGGTCCCGCATGATCTTAACTGCCTCTTCCAGGCTGATGTACTTACCCTTTGATATTGTTTTCTCGCTCATTGCTCATCCTCCATCTTAAAGTAGTCTGCGTACTCTTCTGGATGATCACAGTAGTAATCATACTCGTCGTACAAATCCTGCATGGCGTTTCCAGAATAGTTGTTGTCGAAATACCCGTAAGTAATTCCGATGACTGCTTCGAGCCAGCTTGCGAATGATACCGGCTTCATCACACATCCCCCTTCCAGTCATCCCGGTCACTCGCAGCACTTGCCAATGCCAGCGCGACAGGATCGTGACCATACATCCTACAAAACAGCCGATTCCAAAAGCAAAAAATGTCATTCTCCATCCTCCATGTGTTTCTCGATATAGTCAGCGTTCTTCTCCAGTTTCTTCGCCTTGTCTCTCAGGTACTCTACCACCTGCTGTACATCACCCAGCTGGTGCGACTTTTCTGCCCACTTCAGGAACATATCCACGTTTGCTTTTTCAGCCGGGAAGAAAAGGTCCACAGATATGCTCCTGCTCCCGATCAAAAGGTTCAGCATGTCATTTCCTCCACAAAATTCTTAGCATCCGTCAGAGACATTTTCTCAACCACAACATGGTCCACATCGTCCTCTGTGGGCCTGATGACCACGTAAGTCGTGAACAGGCGCTTGCCGTTGTTCTTGTTGTTCTGGATCCATCTGGTCCGGGATTCGATTCTGTAATCTGTACCGTCGCCCCGGTAGAAGACTGTCTTCTCACCATTGGGGGTTACGATCTTTCCTGTTGCTCTCCATCTGATCATCTCTTTTTCCTCCGTTACTTTTCCCTCTTCCATTCGGCCTCATGGCACTTCGGACAGACGGCCATGCCGAACATTCCGGAGCCGTTATACAGCTCACGGGAAGTGAATGCGTCCCCATAAGGGAGCTTCTTTCCGCATTGAGCGCAGTTAATGAACTCATCCAGATCGGTGCTAAAGAATCCTACGTTCCATTCACCCGGGTACGGATACGGTTCATAGCAGTGTCTGTCCGGGTCCCATTTCTGAATCTTTATTGCCATTTAGATCTCCTTTTCTCCCAGGAGCCTGGGCGGTTCCCGGAACTCTCCGCTTAATCCTTCTTCCTGATCCCACTCGCTCAGGACCAGCTCATCAGCCATCCAGATACAAATCCAGATGACAAATTTGCGTGTGTGCTCTTTCTGGCCCTTGATGTAGTGCTCGGCCAGATTGCCGAACTCTTCAATCATGATGCCGTGTCTTTCGTCGCTCCCGACTTTCCCGTGCCACTTCTTGGCAAGGCGCCACAGATCTGTCAGGAAGCAGAAATAATACTTCGACGGCAGCATGTCAGAGTTCCTCGATCCGGATCCAGATCCCGGGGACCTGGGCCCAGAACTTCTCCACGATTTCGGACGCCACAAGGGCGTCGTCCTTCCAGTACCCACAGTCTGTCATGCAGTCCTTTAAGAGCTTCTGCAGATTGTCCGTGTCCGGTCTGGTGATCCGGTAGGCTCCATCCCGATGCTGTCCTCTGGGGAACAGCCACTTAGTAAACAGCCTGACACCGCAGGAGTAGGGACGCTCCGGCCTGTGCTGTGACAGGTAGGCCGTCAGCTTGGCCCGGGCCGCTTTGAGCTCCGGCGGGTCGAAGAACACCGGCTTGCCATTTCGGACTATGACCTTATGTTCCTGAGCGGTCACCGTCGGCGGGTCCATGTGCATGAAAAATTGTGTAAACCGTTCACTGGTAATTTTGTCGTTTTCCATTTTCGTTCTCTCCTCTCAACCAACCTTTTAAGTCACTGGCGTGGGGAGGAAGTCGTCGGCGCCAGCATTCGCCGACTTTCTTCCCTCCCCGTGACCCGCACCCGACAGGGAAGGGAAGCATTTACCCTTACGTAGTAAGGGTAGGTCACTTCCTTCCCTCAAAAGGAAGGGAAGTGTATTAGGTCACTTCCTTCCCTTCCCTACTTACCAAGGTAAGGAAAGTGACCATAAAAAACCTTCCCTTCCGGAAGGGAAGCGACCTTGGTCACTTCCTTCCCTTACCACTTCCCTCAGATGCATTTTCTTTGGCATACAGCAGTCCGTCTTTTATGTAAAAATGTTGCGCTCCACCATGTTTGATGTAGTATCGGACGCTTTTTTCCGAGCCCAGATTCCACGCCTCGACAACGCTGCTCAGAGGGATTCCATCCTTGCCGCTGTTATCGAATACCAGATTTGCGTGAGCCATAATCCTGTCATTCAGGACCTTATTGCCCTTCTTTTCGTTCTTTTTCTTCCTGGCTTCGGACGCTCTCTGCCACATTGGCTTGACCTCTTCGGGGTCAATATCCTGCAGGAACCCGCCCTCATTTTCGATGTGGTGGATAGGATAGTCGAACCACAGATTAACCGGCGGGAACGTCGGGAACTCTCTCAGCGTCCCCTCAATCCGCCACGCCGTTTTTGCTGCGGCTTCCTTCCGGGCCTTGAATGCCAGAGCGTCGCACTCAGCTTTGGAGCCGTGCCGGCCGCCTACTTTCCATCCGTCATCCTTCAGATGGTTGTCACACCACGCCTGCATCTGGGGCACGCTCAGCTGATCATCCGGCCCGGGGAGCTCCAGCTTGTGGTCTTCCAGATACCTGACTCTGGCTCTGCACTCGGCCTTGTCCTCGATGCTTTTTTGCTTGTCGTCGTCAAGGGGCAGCTGTATCATGTCCAGAAGCGCGTCAGGGTCACGGGCGAATACTCCGGATCCGGAAGCCCGGTCCATGGATTTTTTTCCGCCCTGGGCGCCTTTTGAGTGATGATGGCAGTATATGACCGCGCACCCCAGCTCAGTGCATACCTTGTCGAACTGGTTACAAAAGGCAGCCATCTGGTCAGCGCTGTTCTCATCGCCGGTAATGACCTTGTAGATGGGGTCGATAATGATGGCTACGAACTCCTGTGACTTGTCCTTTGCGGCCTTGGTGGCCCGCCTGATCAGCTTTGGCGCCAGCTTATCCATTGGCACCGACTTGCCTCGCAGGTTCCAGATGTCCAGGTTGCTTGCGTGCTCCGGCCTGATGCCCATAGCCTCATAACTATCTTTGAATCTGTGCAGGCAGGACGGCCGGTCAAGCTCCAGATTGACGTACATGACCCGGCCTTTGGCACAGCGCCAGCCCAGCCAGTCCCGGCCCTCTGCTATCGCTATGGCAAGCTGTATCAGCAAAAAGGACTTGCCGGCTTTACTGGGGCCTGCTATCAGCATCTTGTGGCCTTTACGCAGCACTCCGTCTATCAGCTCATCTGCCAGATCCGGGATGTCGTCCCAGATGCTTTCCAGGTTGTCGATGTCAGGCAGGTCGTCGTTGAAGCCCTCGATGTAGTCCACCCATTCCTCCCATGAGGATTTACCGATGTTGGTGTCTACAATGTGCTGCTTCTTTCCGCCCCGCATGATCCCCGGCATCCTGGACAGCCTGGAAGGATTCCGGTTCTGGGTATCGATGACCATGCCGTTCTTCTGGCAGACCTCGTAAAGGTAATTGACCCGCTTTTTGTACTCGGTATAGTCATTGGCGTCTATCTTAACGATAGCGTGCAGGCTTTTCCCTCCGGAATGAACCAGTATCGCCACAGGAAGCTCCAGCTCCCTGACAAGGGCGTTCTGCTTCTCTATGGACATGTTGTCTGATTCCACCAGGGCATACCTAAACTCAGTTACGTTCTCGTTCCGGGTATACTTGCCGTCCAGCGGATTGAAGCGTATCCACGCCCCGCCCTGCTTGTCATAATCCCCGATGACGTCGCAGATATCGTTGGTCTTCTGCAGCGCCTCGATCAGCTGACCGGCCGTCCTGTCATAGTGCCCGTTATTCTTAGGCACCCATTTGGACTGGCCGTCGCTGCTCTTCTTTTCAAAGGATTCTGTTACGTAGCCTACGTTCTCGCCAGGCTCGAACAGTGTCTCCAGATACCTGATCAGCTCCTGCTTGGGGTTCCAGCTGTTCGGCTCGGTGACCTCTCTGTCCTCGATCCAATCCGGGTCCACCACGATGGTGTCGTTCCAGTCCAGCTCATGACCTGGATCAGAGCTTGCAGCCGGCTTCCATCCCTGCATCTGGGCAAGGTGTATGATGGTGCCGGCTGTCCTCGGCTCTGCAGATCCTTTGAAGCTCATCCACTTCTTAACGCACTCTCCGGGATGATACCTCCCCGGATCCCTCATGCTCCATGATTCCCAGTCATCAGCGGAACGGCCCTCATACTTCAGGGCCATCCCGACATCGCACCATTCCTCATAAGACAAAAGACCCGGGTTGATGTGATTTAATATTTCTATGAGATCTGTTTTCTCTGTCATAACGTCACTCCCCAATTAAGCCAGGGGTCTGCTGCAGGCTCCGGTTTTGGCGGAATGTAGGTCTGAGGGTCAACTCCTCTGGGAACACCTCTCCATCCCTGTGCTGCTATTCGGCTGATCATGTTGGACGCTGCTTCAAAGGACCATGTTCCGACGTGCTGGAAGCCGTACATTTCAAGACGCCTGATCTGCTTCGGTGTGGCCAGTGATTTGTTCTGCCTCTCCCGCAGCGTCCCCAGGATCTTGTCTGCCTCTCCTGCCGTCTTCACTTCATCCGGGTTGATTCCCAGATGTTCCAGATTCTTTTTCTGGATGTCACTTATAGGCTTCAGCTCTGCCCCGAAAGCCGGGACATAATTGATCAGGTCGTTGGACTGTATGCTCATGGCGAACTGCAGAGGGTCCACCAGCTTCTTTTTGCGCTTCCGCATCTGGGCAAGCTGTTCTGCCAGCGCTTCCTCACGATCCCGAACTGTATCAGCTTCCGCCTTTTCCTCGGCGTCTATAATGTCAAAGGCTTCCCCGGCATCCTCTTCCAGATTCCTGGTCATCCGTGCGGCTACATCCTCTGTATCAGCGATCAGGGCAGCGGGCCTGCAAAGGTCGTGCCTCGACGTCATCCAGAGGAAGTCCAGCAGGAGCAGGTGGGTCTTGCCTTCAGCCAGGCGGGTCCCCCTGCCTACCATCTGGCAGTACAGGCTCCGGATCTTTGTGGGCCGAAGGACCACGATGCAGTCCACCGTCGGGCAGTCCCACCCTTCTGTCAGTAGCATGGAGTTGCACAGGACGTTGTATTTGCCCTGGTCAAAATCTTCCAGGACCTGTGTCCGGTCATCCGATTCCCCGTTGACCTCTGCCGCCCTGAATCCGTGGGCGATCAGAATGCCCCGGAACTTCTGACTGGTCTTGATCAGCGGAAGGAAGACTACCGTCTTTCGGTCCTTGCAATAGGTCTCCATTTCCGAAGCGATCTGCTCCAGATACGGATCCAGCGCTGTGCTGATCTCCCCGGCCTTGAAGTCTCCGGAGGATATGCCTACACTGCTGATGTCCAGCTTCAGCGGTATCGTCAGCGCTTTGATAGGGCACAGGTATCCGGATCGGATGGCCTGCGGGAGCGTGTACTCATAGGCCAGAGATTCAAAGAACTCGCCCAGGTCCTTCATGTCGCCTCTGTCAGGTGTTGCCGTAACGCCCAGGACATTTGCCCCGGAAAAGTGCTGTAAAACCTTCTGGTAGCTGTCTGAAATGGCGTGGTGGGCCTCATCAACAATGATGGTGTCGAAGAAATCCGGAGCGAACTGTTCCAGACGCTTGGCTCTCATGAGCGTCTGTACAGACCCCACGACCACTCTGAACCAGGATCCGATGCAGGACTGTTCCGCCTTCTCTACAGCACAGCCCAGACCGGTCGCTTTCTTCATCTTGTCGGCCGCCTGATCCAGAAGTTCTCCCCGGTGGGCAAGGATCAGTACCCTGTCGCCCTCCCGGACAAGCCCCTGCGCCAGCTTGCAGAACACGATTGTTTTGCCGCATCCCGTGGGAAGCACCAGGAGCGTCGTTCTGACGCCCCTGTTCCATTCTTCTTGAATTGCCTCTATCGCTTCGCGCTGATAGGGCCTCAGCTCCATGGCTGCCATATCAGTTCGCCGGGAGGAGCCGGTCTACCCTGTTGAACATGGAGCTTGCGTACTGGCCTGTTCCGGGTTCATTTTTCACCTTCATGTATCCGGTTCTGCCGGGCAGTGCCGTAAAGTTCAGCGGGCAGGGTTCGCCTTTTTTCTTCAGACCTACAGAGGAGAAAAGCTGGGACAGCTTCCATTCGAACTTGCTGTGCAGAAGATAGTTGTCCTTGATCGTCACGTCTCCCTGATCGGAGTGAACGGTAAAGTAAATGACGGCCATATTGCAGGGCGGCATTTTCTCGGATCCCTGGCTCCTGGACCGCTCAAATTTTTCGATCGTGAAGGGATACTCACCGGGCTCCAGCAGGATGAACTCGTCATCTCTGGTGATGGTATCGCCATCCCATGAGAACTCCCTGCCCTCTCCTGCCTGCTGGGGCTGCTGATAGCTGTTCTGCTGATAATTGTTCTGCTGATAGTTGTTGTTTCCACCGACATTCCATGCCATGATGTTTTACCTCGTTCTTTCTATTAGTTGAACGGAATCTCTTCCGCGTCATTCATTTTCTGGATCTCTTTGCGGATGTCTGCCCACTGGGGTACCAGGAAACCGTCGATAATGGAGACTCCATCGTTCACGATCTTTGTGTATTCCCTGACCGGCATCTGGGAGTCTACATATCCCCAGGCGGCCATAAGATTCTGGATGTCCCATTCCGTGACATTGTCAGCGATCATCAGATCCCTGAGATTTTTAGGGATCGCGGGATCTACATCGAATCCCATCGGAGCCGGCGGGCTTTCCTTTTTCGCCGCAGGCTTTTCTGTGCCCTTGTTATCTGCTTCCGGGGCTTTTGCGGGAGCGCTTTTTGCAGGCAGATCCTCGTGATGGTCGAATATGCTGCCCTGGCCGATCACCTGAATGTCCTTCTCCTGCTGATCAGCGGGACCGGACTCAATCACTCCCCTGATTCCTTCATAGTCCAGAGGCAGGATCTCCGGCAGGCCGTACCTATTTTTGGCGTCCCAGCAGGGATGGTGGGTCGTATACATGACCCTCTGTCCGCCCTGGGCTTTGCCTTTTGCGGCGCTCTTATTTTCCTTTACAACAAACGTTTTGTAGTTGCAGAACAGGATCATATTGGCCCATTCCTTGATGATCGGCGCCACCTGCTTGGACAGCTTCATCTCCCAGCGGTCATATGCTCCCATCTCGTCGGGCTGCTCGAATTTGCGCATCTGGGCATGAGCTGTCAGCACCACGTTGACGCCGGTGCTTACAACATCTGTCAGCTCGTTCAGAAGCCGCCCGAACTCTTCCCGCAGATAGGTGTATCCCTTGCCGTAGCCAAATCCTTCAATGCTCTGTACCTGGCCATGCTGACATACATGCTTTTCACACAGGCGCTCAGCCCAGTCCGCTGTGTCAATGATCAGTGTCCTGCACATGCCGGGATTACTCTTTACTTCCCGGACTTCATCCATAAGCATCTGCCAGGATGAAGGGGCCGGGAACCGGGCCACGTCGTAATCATTCGTGGAGCCCTCTGTATCGATAAAGACCGGATCCGGGAACTGTGAGGCAAATGTGGTCTTGCCGATCCCCTCCGGACCATACACGACGACCTTTTTGGCCGTCGGCAGCGTCCCCCTGTTAATTGGAAATGCCATTATTTATTACCTCCTATCTTCCAGCCTCCCGCCTTGGGAGCCGTCTTCTTTACCTGTTCAGGCTCCGGATCCTCAGCCTCAGGCTGTACTCCGTAGCCGTCCTCAATGATGATGGAGCACTCGTCTCCGGTGCTTACCCTTGTAGCGATGACCTGCAGCCCTTCCTGCTCCAGCCATACGTTGAACTCATTCAGCGTCCGCAGATCCATCTGCTCCAGCTTGTCCATGAGCACGAATCCGCACTGGGGATTGAGCTTCCGGATGATCGCCGTGGAGATGATCAGGCGCTGGGCTCCGGAGATACCATCCCATTTCTGTCCCTTGTAGATCAGTTCGCCGTTCTCAATGGACAATTCCGGGAGCGGAAGATCTGCGCTGCTTAACAGGTCCCTGCGTGCCTGCCGGATCTGTTCAATGTCGTTGGACAGCTGGATGTACTTCTGGGAGTACCCTTTCGCCTCTTCCTCCGCTTTTTCTTTGTCCAGGTTGGCCCGGACCTTACGGTTGATTTCTTCAATGTTGGCCAGGGACTCTTCCAGCTCAGCTGTAGATTCATCCTGCAGCTGTGCGACATCTGTTCTGGCAATGTCTTCATCTGTCGCCAGCTGTTCGTAGATAGATCTCTTTTCAGCCAGCTGTTTCTGAAGCTCTGCGATCCGCTCCTCGATAGCCTGGGCATCATCAAAGACCCTGTGCTTGTTGGCAGTGATTTCGTTCAGCCTCTCGCGCTTGCGCTGGTTCTCTCCATTCTTTGCCAGAATGGCCTGCTGTTTCTGAATCAGCTCCATGGGGCTGACCGGCTCTGCAGGGACATCGGGATAATAGGGCTGTTCTGCAGCATACTTGGTCTTCCGGTCAGCTGTGCGACCTGTGATGGTCCGCTCATCAAAGAGTTCCTTTTCTTTCCGGTTCAGTTCATCCAACTGAGGACCGACTCCAATGATCTGCAGGAGCGTGTCCGCTTTTTCCTTGCCGGAAGCCTCCATGAACTTCGGAAGGTCCAGCGCCAGTTTTTCAATGAACTGATCCAAGAGCCTCTGACCGGCAGCCTTCCCTGTCGGATCCGTGACCTTAAGCGCTGCGTTCTTTCCTTTGCGCTCCACGATCAGACCGTTGTCCATGATGATCTTGATGGTACCGGGCACTACCGAGCCTTCCCGGTTGAGATTTGTGGGCCGGTACTTTTCGCCGCCCAGGGCATAGGCGATGGCGTCCAGAACAGAAGTCTTGCCCTGTTCGTTGTCCCCGCCGATGATCGTCAGCCCGTTCTCGCTGGGCCGGATCCGGACCGCCTTGACCCGCTTGACGTTCTCAATTTCCAGCTTATTTATCTTCACTTCTCTTCTCCTTCCCCTTCTGGATGATGAAGGCATGAACCTCGTCCTCTGTCCATCCGCCGTACTCCTTGCCGATATGTTCATAGGTCTCCCCAGCTTCCCGTCTGGCCCGGAGGTCTGCAATGTCAAGGGGACGTTTGCCGTCTGTCTGGACAGGCTCAGCAGGCTTTTCTGCAGGCTTCTGTTCAGCGTCCTTTTTCAGGCGGTATCCGATTGTGACATCGGCAACTCCATACTTCTTAGCGATCTTCACATTGGACCATCCTTCTGCCTTCAGCTTCCTGATTTCATCCATAGGCAGGTCTACCTTTTTGCCCTGCTGTGTTTTCTTCCCGCCCTTTTTACACTGCTCCGGGGTGGACTGTCTGGGTATCACTTCTTCCTCCTTCGCTACGTCCTCAACGATCTCCTGAATCTCTTTGGCTTCACCTTTGCTGATGGCGCCTGCCTTCTGGGCGTCCTCCAGAGCCTCGGTAGCAGCGCACACGCTGCAGATCTTCATGCTCTCGTCACGCCGGGAGATGGCAGGGGTTTCAAAGAACTGCCGTCCGCAGACCGGGCAGATGTGGGCCGGATTTGCCTTTGCCTCTTCCAGTTCCTTTTCCAGCTGATGAATCTTCTTGGCAGAGACGTTCAGGAGCTTGTTGTATTCGTCTCGGGGCACCACATCGGGCCCCGTGACCAGCGTTCTGTAGATGTCTTTGTCTCCTGCCAGCTTGTCGATAATGTCCATGCTGACAGAGCACTCAATCAGCTTTTTGTACTCTTCCAGCGGTATCGTGATACAATCAGTACAGGAATTGTTTCCCGGCCCCACGATAGGTGTTGCATCACCTGTGGGGTCATTTGTGTTTCCGATCATCATGTTGTTTCCTCCTTTGCTTTA
>CAMNJZ010000043.1 GCA_946541955.1 uncultured Lachnospiraceae bacterium
GAATTTGTTATGAAGGATCTGGTGCAGAAGGCGCATCTGGAGGAGGCCTTCCATATCGAATCGGCCGCGACCAGCACAGAGGAGATCTGGGGCGGGATCGGAAATCCGGTCTATCCGCCGGCCAGAGACAAGCTGAGGGAGCATGGCATTTCCTGCGGCGGTAAAAGGGCCAGACAGACGAAGAGATCCGACTATCAGAAATTTGACTATATCATCGGCATGGATACCTACAACATCCGAAATATGATGCGGATCTACGGGTCCGATCCGGAGGGAAAGATCTCCATGCTGCTGGACTATACAGATCATCCCCGCAGCGTTTCAGATCCCTGGTATACGGATGACTTTGACACCACCTGGGACGATGTGCTGGAGGGATGCAGGGGCCTGCTGGCCCATCTTAAGAAAAAGGGCCTGGTATGAGGCTTCCCTGCGGCAGGTGAAAGGTTTTGATTTATGAATACGATTGAACAGGTCAGAGACTATCTTTCGGCATACGGTCTTTCTGACAGAATCATAGAAACTGAAAAATCCAGCGAGACTGTGGAGGCGGCGGCAGCCGCTCTGGGCTGCGAGCCCGGCAGGATCGCCAAGAGCCTGGCTTTTATGGCCGGCGACCATCCGGTCATCGTACTTGCCAAGGGTGACGCCAGGGTAGACAACAAAAAATACAAGGCTGTCTTCCAGACCAAGGCAAAGATGATTCCCTTTGACCAGGTGGAGGAACTGATCGGACATGCGCCGGGCGGCGTCTGTCCCTTTGCCATCCGGGATGGCATCGATGTATATATGGACGAGTCTCTGCGCCGGTATGATATCGTCTATCCGGCAGCAGGCAATGACCACAGTGCCGTGAAGCTGACTCTGGAGGAGCTGGAGAGGGCTTCCCGGGCCAGAGGCTGGGTGGATGTCTGCAAGAGCTAAAGGGTGCTTCAGCCTGATGGAAAGCGTCCGTGAAAGGAACTGCATGCGCAAGCGTTTCTGTCTTTTCCTGTTCTTAATACTGATCTGCCTGGGCCTTGCCGGCTGCAGCAGGGAGCCCGTCTATTATACAGAGGACGAGATCATGCAGTATGTGCAGGACTGCTATGGGAAGAACTACAGGATGACAGGCTCCAACCGCCATGAGCTGACCTACGGCGAGCACATGCAGGAGTATATCTTTTCCGACGGGGAGGGCTTTTCCTTTTCCGTTACCACCGGGACCATGGAAAGACCCGTCCTGGGAGGTCTCTTCTCGGACTACAGTCCGACCCTGACAGATTCCTATGTGGAATCCAGGATCGCCTTCTGCGAGGAGGAGATCAAATCCCTTTTTGAGGAGTTCGACCTCCGGGCCAGACTGACGAAGACGGGCCGGGATGATCCGATCCCCGGAACTCTCCATATGATCTCCCTCTATCTGAACAAACCGGAACAGATCCGGGAGGCTTCCCGCCTGATCGCCAAGCTGGACAGGATCGTGAAGCTCTCGGCCGACAGGAGCCGGGCCGGGATCGGGACCAAGAAGACCGACAGCAAGCAGGTCCACATTTATCTGCGGCCGGACCATTTCCTGGCCGGAGATACCAAAAAGAACTGGCGAAAGAGCGAGAATCTCCGCTTTTATGAGATCTCCTCCATTGCCCTTTCCACAGCCCGCAGGAGCCGGCTGGACGAGGAGGACGTGCAGGAGCAGATCCGCCACGACTACGCGGACTGTGCCAAATGGTACAGGCAGACGGTCTATACCCTGCCGGAGGGCATGGCCGCAAGATATCCTTCTCCCTATCTGGAGGTCACCCGGGTCGGGACCCGGGACCTGCGGGGCGAGGAGGAGAAATTCTATTTTCTTTATGACAGAGAAACGGAAAGCTACTGGATGACAGATCTGGATCTGTGCCAGGACTATGACGGATTTCCCTATGCATATCCAAACAGGGGCCGGTTCGCTGCGCTGATCGGCTATATGGGAGGCCTTTACAGCTGCGACGACCTGAAGGCCAGCTGGAAGATAGGAGGCCGCACCTGGGATGCGGAGCTGGTCCTGGAAAAGAATGAGATCTCGGACTATGCATATGAATCCATGACAATCAACTGCAACGGCATGTGGCAGAAGCTGAGCACCCCGCCCACCGGGACCGACAACGGGACGGTATCAGGAAGGTGGTACAGCATCGAGGACCTGATCCGGATGCTGGACGTCGAGGTGACGATCA
Organism: uncultured Lachnospiraceae bacterium; assembly: GCA_946541955.1. Taxonomy (GTDB): domain Bacteria; phylum Bacillota; class Clostridia; order Lachnospirales; family Lachnospiraceae; genus CAG-791. Next base: position 2,199 of record CAMNJZ010000043.1, read on the forward strand.
GCCAGGAAGACCAGAGCGCGATCCTTTCGCCCCGGGGGATCCTGGACCAGAAATAGCCAGAAAGGGTAACAATGGACGCTTACTTATTGAATCATAACGACCCGGAACAGGCAGAGGAGGCCTATCCCTTTGCCCAGACCTTTACGCCGCCCCTGGAGCGCCGCCCCATGGCGCCGCCCAAACAGCATTTTCACTTTAATTTTGCCTATTTCTTTCTGATCCTCCTGATCGGCGCCTCAGCGGCCTTCTATGCCTACGGCGTATCGGCCTGGGAGGGCAAGTTCCTGAACCGGACGACGGTCAACGGCATGGACGTCAGCGGCAAGACGCCGGCGGAAGTGGAGGAAATGGTCCGGAAGACGGTGGACGCCTACTCCATCGACATTACCTTCCGGGACGGGCAGAAGGAGACCCTGACCGGCGACGATATCGGCTATGTGTATGTCCCCGGCGACAGCATTAAGAAGCTGGCGGAGGCCCAGGATTACAGGCTCTGGCCCCTGTCCTTTTTCCAGGATACCGCCTTCGAGGTGGACAAGGCCACAGACTATGACAGGAAGAAGGCCGGCCAGGCCATCCGGGCCCTGCCTGAATTCCAGGCGGAAAACCAGACCCAGCCCGCCGACGCCTACCTGGTCATGAAGAAAAAAGGCCTGAGGATCATTCCCGAGGTGGAAGGCAACGCCCTCCGGCCCAAGACGGTGGTCAAGGGGATCCGCAGCGCCATCGACGCCAGAAAGACCTCCATCAACGTGGAGACGGAGATCGAGAAGTCCTATAAGGTGCCCAAGGTACGGTCCGACGACGAAGCCCTGGTGGCGGAGAAGAAGCGGGTCAACGACCTGATCGGCGCCAAGATCACCTACATCCTGCCCGAGGGCGACGAGCCCATGAGCCTGGACGCCGAGACCCTCAAGACCTGGCTGTCTGTGGATGAAAACGGCAGATACTACAAGGACGAGGAGGTCTGGGCCGACAAGATCATGCGGTTCGTGGACCAGATCGCCATCAATGTCAATACAGTCTGGGACAGCAGACAGTTCAAGGCCACAGGCCTTGGAACCATCACGGTCCCCGGCGGCGAATACGGCTGGTCGGTCAATAAGGAGGCGGAGAAGGCCCTCCTGGCCGAGGAGCTGGCAAACCACGAGACCGTGGAAAGAGAGCCCAAGTATTACACCAGGGAATACAGCACCAAGAACGGCGGCATCGGCGACACCTACATCGAGGTGGACATCCGCAGGCAGCATGTCTGGATCTACCGGGACGGAGAAATGGTCCTGGATACCGACTGCGTCACAGGCCTGCCCACCCCTGAGAGACATACCCCCACCGGCGTCTATATGATCATGTACAAGGATACCGATACCGTGCTCCGGGGCAGGATGCTGCCGGACGGCAACTATGCCTATGCATCCCATGTGGATTACTGGATGCCCTTCTACGACGGCTGCGGCTTCCATGACGCCGACTGGCAGGCCAGGTTCGGCGGCGACTGGTATCTGTCCCACGGATCCAGGGGCTGCGTCAATCTGCCGCCCTCTATTGCAGGGAGATTCTACAACAACGTGGACGACGACATGGTTGTCGTCGTATATTCCTCATGACCGGGGAAGGACCAGGATATGGCTAAGATCAACCGCATCAACAAGCAGACAGAAAACCGTTTTCTCAACATGTATGAGATCGAGGGGACCAACAAGGTGGGCCATCCCACCCGCTACTTTGTCGCCTCCCGGGCGGAGAAGGTGGAAGATCTGAAGATCTCCACCGGGGAGAACCGCCCCGACGGCGTGGTCATCTACAGCCTTTACGGGGAGGCCCATGACAGAGTGGTCCTGATCCGCCAGTACCGCTATCCCATAGACGGCTTTGTCTATGAATTTCCGGCGGGCCTGGTGGACGCCGGGGAAAGCTATGGCCAGGCGGCGGTCCGGGAAATGCATGAGGAGACGGGCCTGGCCTTTACGCCCCTGTCCGTGGATCCCCTCTTTGAGGAGCCCCGCTTTACCACAGTGGGCCTGACGGACGAATCCTGCGCCACCGTTTACGGCTATGCCTCCGGCCAGGTGACCAAACGCTACCAGGAGGAGCTGGAGGAGATCGAGGTGGTCCTGGCGGACCGAAAGGAGGTCCGCAGGATCCTGAAGGAGGAGCGGGTCGCCATCATGTGCGCCTACCAGCTGATGCACTTCCTTCAGGATGAGGATCCCTTCGCCTTTCTGCAGAGCGGCGGAAAAGACCTGTAAAATTTAGATAAAAGCAGTTAAATACGGCTGACATAAATTAGAGAAATCTAACAATTGTTAGCGGTACTTAAGGCGCCATCCCCTGTTATAATGAAGCTGGAAGAGATCTTCCGGAGACTCCAGTTCCAAGCCAGTTACACTAAGCAGAGGAGGCAGCTGTGAAAAATCTTACCCAGGTGGCGGCCGGACACGCATGCAGGGTCGCATGGATCATCGGCACATACGAAAACATTATCAGGTCCTATGACCTGGCGGAGGAGCAGACGCTTTATGTGGTGCAGAATGAGGGAAGCTCCCTTCTTCTCTATGCCGGTGCAAAGCGCCTTGCCATGAGCGGAGATATCGCCAGGCAGATCAAGGTGTATGAAATCGACTAAGCACGGATGGATGAAAAGTCAATATATTCGGGAATGCCTGGAAAGGGAGAACCAAAGGGGCAGCCGGGACTATCCTCCCGGGGCGTCGGCGGTCCTGATTCCCATACTGGAAGAAGCGGATACTCTGCAGATATTGCTGGAGGTCCGCTCTTTTCGTCTGCGTTCCCAGCCGGGGGAGCTCTGCTTCCCGGGCGGGAGGATCGAGAAGGGGGAAACGCCCCTGGCGGCGGCCCTGCGGGAAACGGGGGAGGAGCTTTTGATTTCTCCCGCCTCCATCCGGATCCTGGGAGCTCTTCCCGTGACGACGGGACCCTCCCTGGCCCCCCTCTATGTTTTCGCAGGGCTCCTTACGGATTACAGAGGGACCTTCTCAGAAGAGGAGGTAGAATATATAATGAAAGTGGATCTGCAGTATTTTCTGAATCATGAACCGGAGCATCACAGGGTCATCCTGGAGAGCCGGATGGATTCTTCCTTCCCTTTTGATCTGATCCCGGGCGGAAAAGACTACCCGTGGCGTCAGAAGACCTATGACATTCCCTTTTACAGAGACATCCGGGCGGGCAAAGCTGCGGATCCCCAAAGGCCCGTTCTCTGGGGAATGACCGCCAGGGTCCTGGACCAGTTCGCCAGGGTCCTCCGCCCCGGCAGCAATGATACAAACACTACTTTGGCATAAGGAGATTTAACATGAGAGAGGACTACGAAAAAGCCCGAAGACTGGGAGAAAAAGCCCGCGCCAGAGCGATCCTGACAGGCCGCTATCCCTATCTCCCCGCCCTGGAGGACCTGGTGGACAGGTCTCAGCTGGGTCAGGAGATTCCCCTGGGGGTCCACGAGATTCCCCTGCAGCTGATCGTGGGGACCAGAACCAGCGGCCGTAAGAATGCCTTTGCCTGCAACTTCATGCCCCTGCTGGATCCTGCCAGCGAATTTGCCCTCAAATGGGCCAGTCTCTATGATTATCAGTCCAGTGAAGGACTGCGGGACCCCATCAAGGTCTATGAATACAGAAACCGCTTCTATGTGGAGGAAGGCAACAAGCGGGTCTCTGTGATGAACTACATGCATTCCTACTCCATTCCCGGCGACGTGATCCGGATCCTTCCTCCCAGGACCGACGACCTGGAAAGCCTTGTCTATTATGAGTTCCTGGACTTCTTCAAGGTGACAAAGTTCTTCGAGATCTGCTTTTCCCAGCAGGGATCCTACGCCAGACTGGCCGAACTGATGGGGGAAAACCTCCAGGATCCCTGGCCGGAGGAAAAGATCCAGATCCTCCGGGACGGCTTCCGCAGCTTTGCTGAGATCTACGGGCAGAAGGGCGGCAAGAAGGAGGGCATCACAGACGGCGACGCCTACCTGACCTACATTTCGGTCTTCCCGCCCGAGAGCCTGCTGGAGGATTCAAAGGACCAGATCAGCCACAGGATCGATCAGATCCGGGGCGAGGTGACGGCCCAGACCAAGAAGGAGATCGACCTGATCGAGAGTCCTGCCGTGCCCAAAAAGCCTTCCATGATCGCCGAAGCCGGCGCGGCCGTCGCCAGTGTCGCCAATGTCCTGACTCTGGGGGCCCTTTCCAGCGGCTATTCCCCGGAGAATCCCCTCAAGGCCTGCTTTATCTATGAGAAGGAGCCCGGCAATTCCTCCTGGGCCTACGCCCATGAGCTGGGCCGCCAGTCTCTGATGGAGGAATTCGGAGGCCTGGTGGATACCAGCTATTTCACGGACTGCGACAGCGAGGAGAAGGTCCTGGAGGCCATTGATTCCGCTGCGGCCGACGAGGACGCCCTGGTCTTTACCACGGCGCCTTCCATGATGCCGGCCGCCCTCAAGGCCGCCTTCAAGTATCCCAAAATGAAGATCCTGAACTGCTCGGTGAATCTGTCCCATGACGCGGTCAGGACCTATTACGCCAAGATGTACGAAGCCAAGTTCGTGCTGGGAGCCATCGCGGCGTCTCTCTGCCAGAACCATCTGATCGGCTACCGGTCCGATTATCCCAGCTTTGGCAACATTGCCCAGATCAACGCCTTTGCCCTGGGCGCCTCCCTGGTGGATCCCTCCTGCAGGGTCATCCTCAAATGGGCGTCTCTGAAGAAGGGCGACTGGGAGAAGGAGCTGACAGACGCCGGCGTCCGGATCATTTCCGGCTCCGACATGGTCCGTCTGGACGATCCGGAGCGCAAGTACGGGCTTTACCGGATCCTGGAGGACGGCAGCTGGGAAGGCCTGGCCGCCCCCGTATGGGACTGGGGCAGGTACTATTCCCTGATCTGCCGCTCGATCATGGACGGGACCTGGAATAGCGCCGACGATGCGGGCAGGGCCGTCAACTACTGGTACGGCCTGCGGTCCGGCGTGGTGGATGTGCTGCCTTCGGACCGGGTGCCGGTGGAGACCCGGCGTCTGGTCACCATCTTGAAAAACGGCATCTCCCAGGGATCCTTTGTTCCCTTTGAGGGACAGATCCGGTCCCAGAAGGGCCTGATCCGCGGGGAGGACGAGCCTGGCCTGACGGCTTCGGAGATCATTACCATGAACTGGCTTCTGGACAACATCGAAGGGGAAATGCCCGACATCGACGAGCTCAGGGAAGACGTGCGCAGAAACGTAACCATCAGCGGGATTCTGGAGAAAGGAAAACCGGTCAAATGAAAATTCTGATCGTTGCCGACGTAGAATCAAAGGCTCTGTGGGATTTCTATGATCCCGCCAGGGTGGAGGGGGTAGATCTGATTCTGTCGGCGGGAGATCTGAATGCCAGATATCTGGAATTTCTGGTGACTATGATCAATAAACCCCTGCTTTATATTCACGGCAACCATGACAGCGGCTATGACAGAAGGCCGCCGGAGGGCTGCATATGCATTGAGGACAGGATCGTGGACTTTGGCGGCGTCCGGATCCTGGGGATCGGGGGCTCCCTCAAATACAAGCCCTCCTCCCATATGTATACAGAGAAGGAAATGCAGAGCAGGCTCCTAAGGGCCGGTCTCAAGGCCTTCGGCGCCGGGGGCTTTGATATCCTCCTGGCCCATTCCCCCTGCCGGGGATACCGGGACATGGAGGACCTTCCCCACAGGGGCTTTGCATGCTTCAATTCCTTTTTGAACCGGTGGAAGCCAGCTTTTATGATCCATGGCCATGTCCACAGGTCCTATCAGCATGATTTCAAGCGGATCATAGACCATCCCTCCGGGACCCGGATCATCAACGGATGCGACTGGTATATCCTGGAGATCGATGAGTCCAGGCTCCCCCGGCACAGAAGGCTGCGCCGCAGCAGCTACATCATGTAGAGGAGGGCGAAGAAGATGAAAGACCCCAATGGACGCGGACATTCTCCGCTGCATAAAAGCTTTGCCTATGCCTTTGCGGGCCTCTCTGCCTGCCTCAGGCGGGAGCGCAATATCAAGATCCACGTCAGCGCCGCCGTCCTGGTCACGATCCTTGGCTTTGTGCTGAAGATCTCCGCCACGGAATGGTGCATCTGCTTTCTGCTCTTTGGCCTGATCATGGGCCTGGAGCTGGCCAACACGGCCGTGGAGGCGGTGGTGGATCTGGTGACGGACAAGGAACATCCCCTGGCGGGCTACGCCAAGGACACGGCGGCCGGCGCCGTCCTGATCGCGGCCATTTTTGCCGCCCTGATCGGCGTCATCATTTTCGGCCCCAGGCTCCTGGCCCTTGTCAGGAACCTGACCGGTCTGTAAATACAGAAATAGTGGCTGCAGCGCAGGAATTTGTTGTATACTTATACAAAAGCCGGGACCCAGTTCCCGGCCGGACGGAAGGCGCAAAGAGCCTGCGCTTTGTAAGAAGGAGGTACGGTATGGACGATTATAAATTCGGAACAACGCTGAAAAGGCTTGTGCTGGCCGGCATCGGAGCAGTGGCGACCACCGCTGAAAAGTCCCAGGAGATCCTGGACGATCTGGTCAAAAAGGGCGAGATCACCGTGGAGCAGGGCAAAGAACTGAATAAGGAACTCACGCACAACATCAAAAAGTCAGTCAAGGAAAGATTCGGTCCCGAGGATATGGAGACAAAGCTCTCCAAAATGTCCTCCGAGGAGCTGGCCAGGCTGAAGGAGAAGATCGCAGCGGCGGAGGAGATCGCCGCCAAAGCCGAAGCAGAGGCCGCAAAGAAGGACGACACCGTCACCGCCGAGATCCTTGAGACCTTCGAGGATGACGAAGTGGAAGAAGTGGACGAAGAAAAAGCAGCTGAGGAATAAGGAAAGCAGGATCCCGGCGGGATGCGGGCGATAAAGCTGCATCCGGCCGGGATTATTATCTGCAGGCAGGAGCATAGAAGTGGCGGGAAAGGAACAAGGCGCAGCCAATCAGAAAACCATGGACAACCGGTCCAGACTGGGCGAAATACGGGAGGTCCTGGTCAAATATAAGGTCACAAGGGGCGTTACGCCGGAAAAGCTCCGGGGGATCCTGGAGGAGCTGGGACCCACCTATATCAAGCTGGGCCAGATCATGTCCCTGCATTCGGACATCCTGCCGGAGCGCTACTGCCAGGCCCTCATGGATCTGAATTCCAATGTGACCCCCATGCCCTTTGAAACGGTGGAGGAGGTCATCAACCGGTCCTATCGGACAAACTGGCGGGAGATCTTCCAGTCCATCGAAGAGACGCCCCTGGGATCCGCTTCCATCGCCCAGGTCCACCGGGCAGTCCTGAAGGACGGGAGCCATGTGGTGGTCAAGGTGGAGCGCAAGGGCGTCTACGATATGATGGCCAGGGACATCGGCCTTCTCAAAAGGGCCGTCCGTCTTCTGCCCTCTGTGGGCGGCATCAAGAACATGGTGGACTTTGAGATGGTCCTGGACGAGATGTGGACCGTGGCCCAGGAGGAAATGGACTTCCTCAAGGAGGCGGCCAACATCGAGGAATTCGCCCGCTGCAACAAGGACGTCCGCTATGTGGAGATCCCCAGGCTCTACCGGGAATACACCACCTCCCGGGTCCTGGTCATGGAATACATAGACGGCTTTGCCATCGATGACAGGGAAGCCCTGGAGGAAAACGGCTACGATCTGGACGAGATCGGGTCCAAGCTGGTCAACAACTATATCAAGCAGGTCATGGACGACGGCTTTTTCCATGCGGACCCCCACCCCGGCAACGTCAAGATCCGGGACGGAAAGATCGTCTGGATCGACATGGGCATGATGGGAAGACTGACGGAAAAGGACCGCCGGATCATGTGGGAGGCCGTCCAGGGCATCGCCGTGGGCGACATCGGCAAGGTGGAGAATGCGGTCCTCAAGCTGGGAGACTTCTGGGGCGAGCCCGAGGAAGGCAAGCTCTACGAAGACCTCCGCAGGCTCCTCAAGCGCTACGGGGGCGCCTCCATGGGAGGCATCGACGTAGCGGCCTTTCTCCAGGAGGTCATGGAGATCATGAAGGACAACAAGATCAGTCTCCCTCACGGCATGACCATGCTGGCCAGGGGCATGTCCCACATGGAGGGCGTCCTGGCCAGGATCAGTCCCGACATCAACATGGTGGAAATTGCCAGAGCCAGGATCCGGGAGGACTTTCTGACCCGGCTGGATCTGAAGACGGAGCTGATGCGGGGCGGCCGGCGCCTTTACAGGGCGGCGGACAAGACCGTGGAGATCCCCTCCCTGGCGGTGGACATCATGCAGGAATACCTGCGGGGCAACGCCCAGGTGAAAATGAAGCTGGAGGCGGACAGGGACTTTTCCCTCCTCCTGCGGCACCTGGTCCGCAACGTGGTCATGGGCCTCTGGGTCATGGCGATCCTGATCGGCTCCAGCATCATCTGTACGACGGATATGCAGCCCCGCTTTCTGGGCATCCCGGCCCTGGGGGCCTTCGGCTTCATGCTGGCCCTGGGGATCTGCCTCTATATTTTCGTACGGCACTGGATGACAAGGAACAAGTAGAAGCGTGCACAGGCCGGAAGACTTTGGCATGATTATTGAAAGAACCGCAATGCAGAAAGGAGGAGGACATGGCTACCCTGCAGGCCCATCTGGAGACCTTTGGAAAAGAAGAACTCAAGCAATATGCCAGGATCCTGGGCCTGGGTCTGTCCTCCTCTCTGAGAAAGACGGATCTGGCCGGGGCCATCGCCGGCGCCCTTTTGGGGGAGGACACCCTGCGGCGCAGGATGGGGACCCTGACGGATGAACAGATCCGCCTCTTTGAAAGGGCCATGCAGGCGCCCCTGCAGCTGGCCAGAGAGGAGATGGGAGATGCCTTCCGCCTGGACGACCTCCACTACGGGGTCTATTCCGGAGCGGATTCCTCCCTCTGGATCCCCGAAGACGTGGCCGAGGCCTACCGGAGGATCTCCTGCCGGGCCTTTCATTTTTACAGGCGCAGGACTGCCTGGCTGATGAAATGCCTCTACTTCGCGGAGACCCTTTTTGGCGTGACCCCCATTGACCATCTCTACAGCATCTACCTGGACCACCCCTGCTTCAAGGTCAGCAGAGAGCGCTTTCTCTATTACCTGATCCAGATCCCGGCGGATCTGCGGGACTGCCACATGACCGACAAATATGTGGTGGCAGGACCCTGGCAGGCCCTGGAGGAATGCAGACGGCTCCTGGGAAGACAGGCAGACAGGGACTACTACCTGCCCGGCTTTGAGGAGGTGGAGACCCTCTGGCGGGAGAACTGTCTGACCGGGACCCCCGGCTGGGAGGCCCTGGAAAAGTGGATCGGAGAGCGGCTTCCCCCCGGCAGGGGCGAGGCCTCCGACGTGACCTGCGAGCTCTGGAACCGCCTGGCCGGCGGCGCCGCCTTTGGCGAGACGGCCCTCTTTCTGGCAGGGGAAGTCCTGTCCCTGGGCGGGGAGAGCGCGGAGGACCTCCTGGACCATCTGCGGAGTGCGGCGGGGGAGACCCGCATGCTGGAAAACAGAGGCTTTACCTGGCAGGAGCTCCTGGACAGAGAGGATGAATCAGCCCTGCTCTACCAGGTCATGATCATGCCCGGCAGCACCCGGGCTGCCTGCAGACTGCAGAAGCTGGAGAAGCAGCTGAGGAACAAGGGGATCCATACGGACTACGCCATCCGGGCGGAGACCAGAGAGGACCTGCCGGGAGGAAAGATCTATCCCGCAGACCCCTGTCCCTGCGGCTCCCGCCTGCCCTACATCCGCTGCTGCGGAAAGGGATGGACCATGCGGCACGCACTGGAGTAACAAAATACATGCTTGTCCGGCGAAAGAGGATCCGGACACAGGAGAAATTTATGATTATTGATGCAAAAGAAATGGAAATGGACCGGGGCGAGCTCCTGGCGGAGCTCTATGTCCTGTCTGCCAGAAAAGAAGAACTTGCCCGGGAGATCTCCCGCAGCCAGCAGAAGGTGACGGACGCCATCTCCGGTCTTCTGGAGGAGGAAAGGGGAGACGTCCAGGGGGCCGTCGGGACCCCCGGGATCGAGGTCGCAGCCTTTCTGCATGATTATGCGGAAAAGAATACGGATGTCAGCGACCTGGCTGCCGCGGCGGCCCTGATCATGCTGCTTCGCTTTGCGGATGACAACCAGAAGGCCATGGGACTGGAGGTCCCCAGACAGATGTCCTTCCAGGCCCTGTCCATGCGGATGCCTGACATGATCGGTACGGAGGAGCTGGAGGACTGGATCCATAAGATCCTTACGGCCTGCGGGGCGGCGCCCGACCAGAGGCGGATCCCGGAGAAGGTCGCGGTATACTGCACCCTTTCCTCCCAGGACGCCCTGCTGGGCAATCTTTTCCAGATGGCCGACGCCTATGAAACGGGGACCGAGGCAGGCAGAACGGCGGCCATGAGCGTTCTCTACCATCTTCTGGACTTTGTCCTGCAGCGGGGCGGGGGCCAGGAGACCGACACCGAGGCGATCCGGATCATGCTCTCAGCCATGCAGTCTCTGGCTGCCAGGGCGGGAGACACCCTGGTGGAGGCAGCGGCCCTCCAGGCCCATTTCAGGGAGGTGACCTCGGAAGACGCCCTACAGATTCGGGAAGCCATGAAGGGCGTTCTGGCCCTGCAGGAACAGCTCAGGGCTTCGGAGGAGAAATTCGACAGGCTCCTGGGACTCCTATAATGGCAGGCCAGGAGGAATTCCAGGTCTATATCAGACGGAGCCGCCGCAAGACCCTGTCTCTGGAGATCCTGTCCGACGGGTCTCTTCTGGCCCGCGCGCCCCTGCGGATGCCGGAGCGGGAGATCCTCGCCTTCGTCAGGGAAAAGGAAGACTGGATCAGGCACCACAGGCAAAAGCGCCTGGAGGCGGCCAGACAGGGGCGGGAAGCGCCCATCAGCATGGAGGACCTCCAGGCCCTGGCAGACCAGGCCCTGGAGGTCCTTCCCCGGCGCTGCGCCTACTTCGCCTCCCTCATGGGGGTCAGCTACGGCCGGATCACCATTCGCAACCAGAAGACGAGATGGGGATCCTGCTCGTCGAAAGGGAATCTGAATTTCAACTGCCTTTTGATGCTGACGCCGCCGGAGATCCAGGACTATGTGGTGGTCCACGAGCTGGCCCACCGCAGGGAAATGAACCATTCGCCCCGCTTCTGGCGGGAGGTCGAGAGGGTCCTGCCGGACTACCGGACCAGGGTCAGATGGCTCAGGCAGAACGGTCCCGGCCTCATGGCCAGGATGCTGGAGGGCAGCGGAGAATAAAAAGGGATTGGCTTTAATTATAGACAGCGGTAAGCCGTGACTAACTTACCTTATAGTGTTATGCTATGTGTAAACGTGCGTGAATTGGGCAGACTGCCATATGAATCCTTTTTAAGGTCATGGCCTGCTGCAAAGCGTGTTAAAATCAACAATATGAAGTCTGCCTGTTTTTGAGCAGATTGTTCTGTTTCCCGGGGGGATCCGGGACCGGAGTATGGAATGAAAATTGGTTTATGGGAACTGGTCGTTGTATTTGTGGTAGCCCTGCTGGTCATAGGACCGGACAAGCTGCCCCGCTATGCACAGATGCTGGGGAAGGCGCTCAGGGAATTCCGCAATGCGACCCAGGATATGACGAAGGAACTGAAGGAAAACGTGGTGGAACCTCTGGAAAAGGCCCAGGAGCCCCTGCGGGAGGCCATGGAGCCCCTGGAGGAAATGGACAGGGAGATCCAGTCCTCCTTTAAAGAGGTGGACCGGTCCTTCAAGGACCTTGGCAGGGTGAAGAAAAAGACGCCCGCCAGCAGGCAGGAAGGGGAGAGCGGGGCGGACAAAGCCCCTGCGGAGGAGGAAGCCGCCAAAGCCCCTGTGCAGGAGGCTGCAGAAGCGGAAGCTCCCTTACAGGAAGGGGAGGCTGCAGAAGCTGCCAAAGCCCCTGCGAAGGAAGCAGAAGTCCCGGAGGAGGGCCCCGTCTTTACAGAGCCCCTCACAAGGCCGTCGGAGTCTGAAAATATCATATGATCGAAATGGAGAAATAAATATGAGAATCGGCATACAGGAACTTTTAATCATACTGGTCATCGTCATCATCATCTTCGGACCCACCCAGATCCCGAAGCTGACCAGGATGTTCGGCAAGAGCGCAAGAGCTTTCAGGGAAGGCATGGAAGAAAAGGAAGAGGAAACCGCCTCCGACAAGCCTTCCAATGAAGAATAATAAAACGGCGGACAGCAAAGCCAAAGGACAGGAGGAAAAGGCGGACGAAGGCAGCATGCCCCTGACCGGGCATCTGCGGGAGATGCGCAACCGGATCCTGGTATGTCTGATCGTGTTTGCGGCAGCCTTCCTGGTCTGTCTGAATTTTGCGCCGGGCCTGATCACACTCCTGACGGATATGGGCGAGGCCTACCAGTATACCTTCGTATATCTGGCGCCCCAGGAACTGCTTATGTCCTATCTGAACATTGCCCTGATCGGGGGCATTGTCTGCACCGTGCCGGTCCTGGCCTATGAGGCCTATGTCTTTGCGGGACCGGGCCTGCGCGCAGGAGAAAAGACCGCTTTTCTCATGGCCATGATCTCCGGCGCCCTCTGCTTTGTGGTCGGCGTTCTGTTCGCCTATTTCATTACGATCCCGTTCATGCTCCATTTCCTGATCCAGTTTACGGCGCAGGTCAATGTAACGGATTCCATCAGCATCGGAGAATATCTGAACTTTCTGCTGACAGTCTTCATCATTTTCGGGATTGTGTTCGAGATGCCTGTGATCACGGTCCTTCTGACAAGGCTGGGCCTTCTGAGGGCCAGATGGCTGAAGGCGGCCCGCAAGGTCATGATCGTGGTGATCTTCTTTGTGGCAGCGGTGATCACGCCGCCCGACGTGGTATCCCAGATCATGGTGGCCATCCCCATGATCGGACTCTATCAGATCAGTATTTTCCTCTGCGGCCTCTTCGAAAGGAAGAAGCAGGAAGCTGAAGATGAATCTGAAGAATAAGTTAAAACCAGATGATGCAATCATCTGATGAAAGGGGAACATATATGAGCTACAAATTCCGGGGTGGTGTACATCCCAATCCCAACAAGGAGCTGTCCAAGGATAAGCCCTTTGTAACCCTCCTTCCCAAGGGTGAAATGGTCTATCCTCTGAACATGCACATCGGTAAGCCCTCCAGGCCCGTCGTCAAAAAGAACGACGAGGTCAAGGTAGGCCAGCTGATCGCTGAGGCAGACGGATTTGTCTCAGCCAATGTCTATGCCTCTGTCTCCGGCAAGGTAAAGGCAATCGACCGCCGTATGACAGGTGCTTCTGTTCCTGCAGAATGCATTATCGTGACCAATGACGGGCAGTATACCCCCGTGGAAGGTCTGGGCGAGAAGACCGACTACCGCACCCTGACCAAGGCCGAGATCCTGGACAAGGTCAAATGGGCCGGCATCGTGGGTCTGGGCGGCGCAGGCTTCCCGACACATGTCAAGCTTGCTCCCAAGGATCCCTCTGAGATCCGCTGGATCATCGCCAACGGCGCCGAATGCGAACCCGGCATTACCTGCGATGACAGGCTGATGCAGGAGCATCCCGAATGGGTCGTCGACGGCGTCAGGATCGTCCTGCAGCTGTTCGACAACGCCAAGGGCGTGATCGCCATCGAGGAGAACAAGCCCGAAGCCATCGCAGCCATCGAAAAGGCCGTGGAAGGCGACGAGCGGATCTCCGTTCTGCGTCTGGCAGTCCGGTATCCTCAGGGCGGTGAGCGTAATCTGGTCCATGCCGTGACCGGCATGTACATGGGAAGCGGAGCGCTCCCTGCAAGTCTGGGATGCATCGTTGACAACGTATGGACCCTGGCGTCCATCTATAAGGCCGTCTGTGAGAATACCCCTCTGATCGAGAAGGGCTTTACCGTGACGGGCGAGGGCGCCGTGAATCCCGGCAACTTCATCATCCGGATCGGTACTTCCGTTTCGGAAGTCCTGGAAGCCGCCGGCGGCATGAAGGAAGAGACGAAGAAGGCTCTTCTGGGCGGTCCCATGATGGGCCTTGCCATTCCCAATACCAACGTGCCTCTGATGAAGGCCAACAACGCCCTCTATCTGATGACCGTGGACGAAGTGGAGCAGGCGGAGAAGGAGCAGACAAACTGCATCCGCTGCGGCCGCTGCATCCGTTCCTGCCCTATGGGCCTTGCGCCCCAGCAGATGATGCTGGCAGCAAAGCGGGGCGATCTGGACAGATTCATCGCTCTTCACGGTCTGGACTGCATCCAGTGCGGCTGCTGCACCTACACATGTCCCGCACGTCAGCCTCTGGTACCTACGTTTAAGCTGTTCAAGCCCCGCGCTATGGCTTACAACCGGGCAAAACAGGCAGCTGAGAAGGGAGGTAAATAAATGAGTATGCTGAATGTTTCTTCATCTCCTCATCTCAGGAGCCCTCATAATACCGGCAGGGAAATGTACAACGTCATTCTCGCCCTGCTTCCGGCAACCGTCTTCGGTGTATTCCATTTCGGCCTGCACGC
>CAMNJZ010000044.1 GCA_946541955.1 uncultured Lachnospiraceae bacterium
TAAAGCAAAGGAGGAAACAACATGATGATCGGAAACACAAATGACCCCACAGGTGCTGTAACACCTATCGTGGGGCCGGGAAACAATTCCTGTACTGATTGTATCACGATTCCGCTTGAAGAGTACAGAAAGCTGATTGAGTGCTCTGTGAATATGGACATTATCAATGATTTAGCGGACGGCAGGAACATCTACAAGACCCTGACAGGCGCTTCGGACATGGTGCCCCTTGCAGAGTATCAGGCTCTGCAGAACTCCACAGCAGAGAAAATTTCTGACCTGCACACGGAGCTTCGGCAGAAGGGTGAATACATCGCCAATCTGGAACGTCAGGCGAGGGAGCACAGTGCCGCCCACATCTGCCCGGTCTGCGGACGGCAGTTCTTTGAAACCCCTGCCATCTCCCGGCGTGACCCCGAACAGAAAATCTGCAGCGTCTGCGCTGCTACGGAGGCTCTGGAGGACGCACAGCAAGCAGGCGCCATCAGCAGGGGAGAAGCAAAGGAGATACAGGAAATCATTGAGGATGTAGCGAAGGAGGATGAAAAAGTGATACCCAGACAGCCCACCCCGAAGCAGTGTTCCAAGGGTGGCAGAAAAACACAGATGGGAAAGAAGGCCGACTTGCCGATGGATGAGATCAGACAGCTGAAGGCAGAAGGATGGTCCAATGTGAAGATTGCCAAGAAGTATGGTGTGGCTGATGTCACAATCGGATACCGCCTGAAAAAGGACGCTGAACAGAAAGCGGCTGAGAAGACTTCCGAACCCGTCCAGACAGACGGCAAGCGGCCTTTGGACATTGCAGACCTCCGGGCCAGACGGGAAGCCGGGGAGACCTATGAGCACATCGGCAAGGTATACGGCGGATGGACAGAAGACGAGGTACACGCCTTTATCATCCAGAAGGGGAAGGAGGAAAGAGGTGGACAGGATTAAATATCTAAACGAGCTTCTGAAAGATGTCACAGACATCCGGAGCCAGCTCTACTCCCTCCGTCAGAATCTGGAATTTATCCAGGAAGATATCAGCTATGTGAACGGCGGGCCGTCCCAGAGGAACGCATACAACAATCTTTCTTCTGCTATGGACGCACAGGAAGAGGCGGACGGGTATATGAATTTCGCACAGACGCAGATCAAAAACGCGATCGAGAATATGGAGGAAGATTAAATGAACATTGACAATGTAAAAATCCCTGACGCATGGGTGGACATTACCAGAGAGCTTTCCTATCTGGAAGGTACCCTGCGGAAGCTGGTGGAGGAACATGAGGTAAGTATCAATATCGATATTGACAATACACACGGCATGTTTTCCATAGACGTCAACGACTACGATTCCAGGAAAGATAAAGGGGAGAAGACCTACAAAGGTGTAGAGCGTACCGTTTTTAAGGACGGCGAGATTATGACAAGAGGGTATGAATACGATTTTCTGCAGGAAACAGAGTCCGGCAGCTCCCAGTCCTGAAAGAGGTAAACATGTTAGATTACAACGTCATCGCTTCCGGATCAAAAGGGAACGCCGTCAGGATAGGCAATATCATGATCGACTGCGGCATTACGTTCGGCAGGATGGAGGAAGACCTTTACAAGGTCGATACACTCCTGATCACACATGCCCATTCTGACCACATCAAGCCCCGGACACTGGAACGGATCCAAAAAGAGTTCCCCAGGGTAAAGGTATACGCCAATGCTGACGTAGCTTATCAGTATGAGGTCGACAAGGTCATCGGTACGGCCCCTTTTGATCTGGACAAACACAGGCACGTTATTCCGTTTGAAGGCGTCCACGATGTTCCGGTCACCTACTACATTATCCAGATGGACGGCCTGAACATATTATATGCAACTGATACCTGCATGGTGCAGACACCGGAAGACATGCCGATAGACTATTTCTTCCTGGAATCCAATTACGATGAGCGCAAGCTCCGGGAAGAAGCGAAACGATACAGGCGCCGGGGATACGATCCCGCCGAATCAAATCTCCGGCACCTGTCCACCCAGAAATGCAAAGAGTTCTATTTTGTACACAGGCGGGACAAAGAATCTGTGTTGATAGAGCTACACAAATCATCGAGGTTTTATTAATGGATAAATTTGAAGTATGGGACCCCGCCAAAGGTCCTGACGTATCCTTTAAGGCTGCCCCGGTCGCCTTCCCGGCCTATGAGACCTATAAACAGCAAGCCATGATGGCGGCAGAGTATATCCGGTCGATAGATCTGTCAGAGGATAACGTCAAACAGGTAAAGCAGGAGCTGGCCAAGTGCAGAAAGATTACCGACGAACTTAATAAGCGCCGGCTGGACATCAAAAAGCAGGTCCTGTCAGAGTATGACGTCTTTGAAAACAGGGTTAAATACCTGATCGCCATCATTGACGAAGCGGACAGCGAGCTCCGGGAAAAGGTCCGGAAGCTGGACGAGATGGAACGGGAAGACAAAAAGCAGAAGATCCGGGAGATCTGGGACAAGCGCATCGACCTGTATTCCATCCGGATCCTGCCGGACGCCTTTGACAGGTGGCTGTCTCCCAGACATCTGAACAAATCCATGTCAATGAAGACTGTGGAAAAGGACATGGTGGCATGGCTGGAAAAGACAGAGAAGGATCTGGAGACCATGTCCTTCATGGGAGAGGAATACAAAGCTGAGTACCTCGCCTGTCTGGACGTATCTGCTGCTGTCGCCGAAGTAAAGGCCAGAGAGGCCCGTACAGAGGCGGTCAGACAGATGTCAGAGGACGGTGGGGAAGAGGTGAAGCATATCACCATCACCGGCAGGAAGGACATTGAATTTGCACTGGTACTGTTGAGAACTAACGGAATTAATTTTAAGGAGAACAACTGATATGGAACTTAGAAAAGATCTGGAACTGGTAGCTGTAGATTATGAGAACAACGACAAAAAGGCGGTCATGACATTCCTGGATGCAGAACGCAAGGAAGTCCGGATCGTCAACTTCAACAAACAGGGATATGAGAACGGCAAGTATGTGGATGATCCGGCCAAAGCGGAAAAGGTCGACGGCTGGTGTTATGACCTGTTCGGTACACCTTTTGAGAGCCTGGCTGACTGCATTGGTCAGAAGAAGGACGTCTATGTGTATGACCGGTTCAACAGCCTGTTTGAGGTCCAGCAGGTGGACAAATTCACAAAGGACATGGTTGGCTGCATCCTGCAGACAGAGATCAAGGAGATCATCGTAGATGATTACTTCATCAAGATCCGGTACGACTATGAAGGGAAGACCTACGAATCAAAGCAGACCTTCGGCAAGTACATGGAATCCATGAAACAGTGGTTCGTGGATCCGCAGAAGAAGGAGCGGGAGTACCAGAAGTTTGAAGACAAGTATGGCGTCCCGGTCTCCGAAAAGGATTCTCTGATCGGACATCCGCTCATGGTGGAAGTCAAGTCCGCCTTCGGCACTCACTACTATGGAGATATTAAGAAGTTCCCTAAAACGAGGAAATAATAATGGATAACCTGTTATTTTACGATATCGAAGTCACAGCGTTCGATTCACTGGTAGTGTTCCTGAACCGGAACAAAGAGGAAGTGGCCCATTTCTGGAACAACAGAGACAGGAAGACGACAGACGACCCGTCAGGGTTTGAAGACATCCCAGACCTGATCAGGGACAAGACACTGGTGGGATACAACAACTATTCCTACGATGACAATATCCTGACAGTGATGATGAACTCTGCTACCAGTATGCCGAACTTTATCAAGGCAACTAACGACAAGATCATCAGCGGGGAAAGGTTTAGCGGGCGTAAAAGCCCGCTGATCCGGTCCCTGGACACTATGCAGCAGATTGACGTTTCACACCCTTCGTTAAAACAGATTGAAGGCAACATGGGAATCTCCATTGTGGAATCGTCGGTCGATTTCAACATCGGCAGGCCCCTGACAGACGCAGAACGGGAAGAGATGCTTTATTACTGCCGGCACGATGTAGCTGCTACAGTGGACATCTTCAACCTCCGGGAAAAGTCATACTTTGAAACAAAGGAATCCCTGCTGACCATGATGCCGGAAGACAAACGGGCATCGGCTTCCAGATGGAACACAACTACATTATCGGCCAATATCCTTCTGGGAGATACCGGTCTGGTAGCCTGGGAAAAACATAGAGTGCCTGCCAAATATTGGCGCAACGTGGAAGAGATCCCGTCCGCAGTATGGGACATGTGGGAAGACATCACCGGATCCATGGAAGCCGTCACCGGCAAGGGCCGGTCCGTAAAGATAAAGGCATACGACTGTACCTTTGTATTCGGTCTGGGCGGTCTCCATGGAGCTCCTGATAAGCCCCTGGTGGCCACCAACATCAAACTGGCAGACGTCGGGAGTATGTATCCTTCCCTGATCAAAATGCTCCGGGCTCTGGGGGATGCCACGGATATGTACGACAGCATCCGGTTGGAAAGACTGGCAATCAAACATTCCGATCCGGTTCGGGCCGGTGCCCTGAAGCTGGTACTCAATTCTGTATACGGCCTTTTCAAAAGCAAATATTCGGCGCTGTTCAATCCCATGGCTTCGGCCACCGTCTGTATCTACGGACAGATCGCGCTCTTCAAACTGTGCGGTATGCTCCACGATGCCGGTTACAAGATCATTAACGCGAACACCGACGGTGTTGCCTTTGTTGATGATCCCGACCTGGGCGGAGCGTATCACTACATCTGCAAAGAGTGGGAAAAGGAATTTGCCGGTTTGCTTCTGGAAGTCGACGAGTTCGATAAATGGATCCAGAAGGACGTCAACAACTACATCGCCACACATGACGGCCAGATAAAGGTTAAAGGGGGAGAGGTCAACAAATACCATAAAGATAAATTCTTCTCCAACAACAATATCAGGATCGTCCAGAAGGCACTGGTTGACAATCTGGTATATGGCACTCCGGTATATAAGACGTTTATGGATAATCTGGATAAACCTATTCTGTGGCAGTACATCCTTAAAGCCGGCGGAACATTCCAGGGCGTACAGGACGCTGCGGGCGTCTGGCAGAACAATGTGAACCGGGTATTCGCAGCCAAACAGGAATATCCCGGAACAACCAAGCTGTACAAGATCCGGAAAGACGGCGGACAGGTCAACTTCCCGGACAGCCCTGAGAGGATGTTCATCTGGAACGGTGATCTGGCCGACATACCGGATTTTAAAGAAATGATTGACCTGGACCATTATATGGATCTGGTCAATAAGAAGCTGAGGGGGTGGCCGAGTGTATGTTGAATATCTCCCAGGCGAAAAGCATGGAAACAGCAAACCGGAACGGTCAGACAGCCCAGATGCTTTCACCGACGCAGGCTATGAAATAGCCGACAATGAGGTGGTCATAGATATAGACCACCTTCCGAAAGAATCCATAAAGGCCCTGATCGCAGACTTTGACATAAAGACTATGACGGTCTGGACAGAACGGGGCGTCCATCTCTACTTCAAAAAACCTGCCGACTTCGCCAGAGCGAAAGACGGTGTCTGCCGGCTGGGATTTGCCATAGAACAGCATACCAGCCGGACCAGACCTAACGGAATGACCATCAAAAAGAACGGCCAGCTCCGGCAGATAGATAATGAGAACGTCCGCCAGTACATGCCACCGTGTTTTAAATTGGGCACAATGAAACACCCATACAAAGACATGACCGGCATGGATGAAGGAGACGGCAGGAACAAGGCGCTTTTCGCTCATAGAAAAGCCCTGGGAGACCAGGGACCGTGGGAGAAGTACCTGCGCTTTATCAATAGCCATGTATTTGCAAAACCCATGCCAGAGGACGAATACAACGGTATCGTCCGGGACGTGGACATGAACTCAGAACCGGACGATAAATACTGGATAGCCACCAAGATCATGGACGAGTGCAGGACGGTCCTCTACTCCGGCTGTATCTGGTGGTTCCGGGACGGGGAATACCTGTCCGATGACGGGGACGGGATGCTGATCAGAAGGATTTACCAGCTATGCGAAGGACAGCCCACCAGATTCGTGGATGAGATCGTGAAGCAGATTAAGTACCGGTCCAAAATAATCCCAGGGGATGAAGTATTCCCCATCCGGTTCAGGAACGGAATCGTCACAGACGGCCAGTTCGTGCCGATAAAGAATTTTACGGACTTCACGCCCTACTTTATCGACATCGACTACAAGCCAGACGCCGAACCGGTCCAGATCGTGGACGACTATATCAATGCCCTGACGTCAGGAGACCCGGATTACAGGCTCCTGTTAATGGAGGTCATCGGTTATGTAATGATCACCGATCCGGAACGGATCCGTTCTCTGGGCAAGTTCTTCATGTTCCGGGGCGACGGAGCAAACGGCAAAGGGACCCTGCTGCAGATCATGAAGAAGATCTATAACGCGAAGAACTGTACGAACCTGTCCATCAAACAGCTTGTAGACGACCGCTTCAAGGTCACCATGATCGGCAAGCTGGCCAACCTGGGCGACGACATCGAACCGGAGACCATCGACAACGACCAGCTGAAGATCCTGAAGAACATCTCCACAGCGGACACGGTATCGACCAGACGCCTGTATTCAGAATCTGAATCGGCCACATTTACAGTGAAACTGTACTTCACAACGAATTCAGATATTAAGTCCTTTGAAAAGGGATATGCCTACAAGCGCCGGATCGTCTGGCTGCCAATGTTCAACAAGGTAGAGAAACCGGACCCTAACTTCATCAGTAAGGCGACAACAAAGGAAGCCCTGGAATACTGGATCCGGCTGATCGTGGAAGGATACTGCCGGCTCTACCATAACCAGAAATGGACAGAGACGGACATCGTGAAGAAGTACAACGACCAGTACCATGATGACAACAATGTGTCGCTGCAGTTTGCCAAGGATCTGGAAGAGGAAGAGATCGTCGGAAAGACCATCAACGAGGTGAAGGAAATGTTCTACGAATGGTCCTCTGACGAAAGGAAGTTCTCTCCCAAGCTGTTCAAGGAAGCTGTCTGGGACCTGTATCAGATCGGTATTGGCAGGGGAAAAGTCGGAGGAAAGACGAAAAGAGTGTTCATGAGACAGGACGATACGAACCAGAAACTCATGCACTGACAGCCGTGCGGTGAACATCGGTGAACAAACGGTGTACAACTTTTTTTTCATTTTGTTCACCGCAGAAATGGCTTATTTTCAAGGTTTTCTCTACTTTTTCTTTAAGGGTGAACAAGTTACCTTTAAAAACAAAAATATTTTAAAAATAACGTTGTGTAACGCACACAAGAAAACGTATAGGGACTTTGCCGAAAATTTAAAAAGTGTACACTGACAAAAAAAAATCCGAGTTTTTGGCTTAAATAAGCCATTTCTCCGGTGAACAAATGGTGTACAGCGTGAACAAAACAGTCCCGGAAAGGAAGAAATGCTCGATAAATCATCACTGAACCGGTTCAAGAAGATGTCTTACACGGACAGGGCCAGCGTGAGAGCCGGTCTGACACCTGAAAAGATCTTCTGCCATATCTGTAAGAAGGAATTGAAAGCGGACGATGCCCAGGACCTGGAATATGTGAAGACCAAAAGAGGGACCGAGTTGTTCATTCACACGGCCTGTGTGAGCAAATGGTGAGGGAAGAGATCTGCCGGACATGTATTTATTACAATCCGGATCTGGAGAAAGAAGCCTGGATAAACTGGCGTAAAAGAGAGATCCGGGCCATGTGTATGTACTGGTTCCGGGAAACGAAGGAAGAAGGCTTCTGCGACAGGTGGAAGGGTCACCATGACGCTCCGCCGGTTGTCGCAGGTATTGAGGAAAGGGAGGACGATTCATGAGCTGTTTTTATCAGTCATATAGGAACATGCTTGTCCTTAAGTGCGACGGTTGTGGAATAACCGAAGACCTTTACGAAGGGGAAACAGACCGCCTGTTAGCGAACGACTGGATTAAAGAGCACGGGTGGAAAACTATGAAACAGGGTAGTAGATGGATTAACATCTGTCCCCGTTGTAAAAAGGCTTTTGAAGACGCCAGACGTGATCACTGGATAAAGGAGAGATTTAAATGAGCAGGTGGGATACACCGTTTTATAACAGCGAACGGTATTATGACCCAACAGCAGGAGCAGCTATTCTTTCTGTGATTCGTTCTGAAAGGCAAAAGCTGAATGATATTACAGAAAATGTTTCAGGCAGGAAAGATAGAAAAATCAACACGTTTGCCCTGCTGTTTGCTGATTTTTATGGACGTGCTTTTGGCTTGAGGGAAAATGGAAAACCTAAAAGACTGGCACAGTATAAGCATGTGTATAAGCTGTTAAACACGTATCAGTATTGTGTTGACCATGTTGACGATAAAGATTTCAGCATTGACAGCGTGGTAAAGAATCTCCGTTTAGGGACGGACAAAACAGTATACCAGGTGTTTTCTGGCAGAGGAAACATGGTGAAATTGATTGACAGTTATAAAACATGGATGGCAACTGGAGAAATCAGTTGGCGAAGAGGGAGGAAATGATATGAGCAAGATGTTGAAGAAATGGGACCCGGACAGACACTGCTATGAACCGCATCCGTACCCGAGTGAATGGAACGTAGGATTCTTTAGCACCGATCTGGATGAGTTTATTAACTGTGCTCAGTGCGGAAAGAAGCTCCCTTATGGGGACGCATTTACTTCCCGTGAGCTGTATAACGGCTCTGGCATGTTTGGCATGGCTATCTGTCCGAAGTGCCATGAGGCCGAATGGAAGAGGGAACTGAAAAGGAGGAATTGACATGCTGAATCTTTTGATCGGGAGCAGGAGCGTTTCTGTTGACCTGTTCTTCCCGGCTGAAAAAGCAAACGTGGATATGTTCCTGAAGTGGGCAGAAAAGTCGCACCAGCTGGGTGATGTACAGCAGGTGGTAGAGTACCTGAGAGACAAGGCGAAGAAACTGGAGAAGAACGCTGACTATATCGAGAAACACATGGAGGATGGAGAATGACATTTTTTGCTTTTGGAATCGGCTGTTTTGTAGGATGTATGGTCACGGTCCTGTCGCTGGCGCTGGCAAGTGCTGCGTCAGACCGGGATGACTGGTGGGAGGAAGAATGATGGAACAGAGAAAAGACTGTGATACCTGCGCCCTTGAAGCCAAGCTGGGAATAGAGAACCCCTGCAGAGATTGCTGGAAGGGAGACCAGTGGGAGCCGAAAAAGCCCGAACCTGACAACATCAACCACCCGGCCCACTACGAGGGCAACACATCCCTGGAATGTATCGACGTTATGGAGATTGCTTTTGGTGCTGAGGCGGTCGGTAACTTTTGCCTGTGCAATGCTTTTAAGTACCTGTGGCGGTATAAGCACAAGGGCGGAGCAGAGGATGTCCAGAAGGCTGAATGGTACCTGAATCATTATTCCGATATCGTCGGAGAGTATTCAAACACTGTCGCAATCAGTGGCGCCTATAACAAGATGCGGGAGCTGGTACACGTGGCGCTGGGAGAAACGAAATGAGGCAATACAAAGTTGAGATCAAAACCCCGGAAGACACCGTCATCGACACAGCAGTCACAGACGATGCTCTGGAAGCCAGCGAGTACATGGAATCCAAGCTGGCCGACCTGCCGGATGGGTATTGGGGACATATACAGGTGATTACGGAGGATAGCAAATGAGTAACAAGGGTAGAGCAATCGCGATCGCATTCGGCCTGCTGAGTATGATCGTGGGAATCGGTATCAACAGCATTGTGACTTTCTTTAGCGGCTTGGGATGTATCCTGTTGGTCAGCATTGATTCTATGGAGGATAGCAAATGAATGACATCATTGAGCAAGTCGGTCTGCCGGCCGTACTGGAGATGTTAGGCGAGGAAGGCGCTGAGATGACACACGCATCGCTCAAATGGGCCAGACAGCTCCGGGGCGAGAATCCCACACCAAAGACCGAAGAAGAGTGCCGTGAAGCACTTGTGGAAGAGGTGGCGGACGTCCAGCTCATGATTGACCTGCTGACCATGTCCGGTATTATCGGGGACGCTGAGATACGGACACGGATGGGAAAGAAGATGCTGAGGTGGCTTGACAGGTTGGAGGCACACCATGAAGAACAGTGAGCTTCTGGAAGAGCTTCGGGAAGCCGTGAAGGACGGCAAGATAAAGGTCAACACGAATCAGCATGGATATATCCAGCTGATAAACGTGGAGACAGGCGAAAAGGTTGTGATCGGGAATATTGGAGGTGATGGAGAGTGAGTATATTTGATGACCCTGATATGAAGCGTGAAGAGATTATCTGCTATATCATTTCTATCTGCGATTTGGCCAGATTAGGGGCAAAGGTGATAAAGCATAACAATTGCAACAACTGTAAGAAAAAGGACTGTGAATATCGCCCTGAATGGGGCGATTCGGTACGGTGGAATTGCCCGTTGTGGGAAGGCGGTGATGGAGAGTGAGACCGATTGATGCAGACGTTCTGCTTGATAAGATTTTGGAAATTAGAAAACTTGGTTGGATGGCAATTGTGCCCGTGGGAAGAGGGTAAGCAGGATGGATAGAAAAATAATCGATAAATTAACTAAGCCCACGGGCGGTTGCATTAAGTGTGCAAAATGTACTCATGTCAGAACGTCATCCTTTTGCGGCAACACAAAGCTGACAAATAGACAGCTTTACAACGAGAAGGGATATTGTTCGGAATTTGTACCGAAATGTGGCGCAAAGATGGAGAGAGGTGAGCAGGAACAATGATGAAGTGGGAAGCTGAAGAGAAAGGATATACTTGCGATGATTGCGGTTTGGCAATGTCTAACTGCCATGATAAAAGCATTTGTTGCGAGGACGAAACGGGACTGTGTGACTATTTTGAAGAAATCCCAAAGGTAGGTGAGCAAAAATGAGAATTGTATACGCACTATTTACTACGCTTTTGTGGGCGATACTTATGAGCCAGTTTCAAGGTGTATCGTTTGATACGCAGTGTCTGTCTCTTGCGATTGCGATTGCCGGCGCACTTGCAGGGGGTGATGGAAAATGATTATATGTGGCTTCCCTGGAGTTGGAAAAACTATGATGGCAAAATTTTCACGTTGGGTAGACTTGGAAAGTACGCCGTTTAGCTATCGTGGTCAATGGTTGCTTTACGCAGAAGTGGCAAAGCATATGAGCGACAATGGCTATACGGTAATGGTATCAACACATACAGAAATGCTTGAAGCACTTGAACAGATAGAAGCAAGATACACTGTTGTGATACCGCCTATAACAGATAAAGATACATACCTTCGTCGGTATGATTTGAGAGGAAACACAGATGATTTTATTCAGCATTTGGCTGAGAATTGGGAGAGGTGGATAACTGCTATAATTGAAAACCCCACTGTGTTAAAAACGGTTGTGGTACTTCCGAAAGATGGGTGTATCAAAGCGTGGGCTGAAGCTATAGGAGAAGGGCAGAAATGACATACACACAGCATTTGATCAAAAATTGGCGTGTAGCATTTCACGCACTGCACGACTTCTTTGCACACTTTATCCACGGATTGATTCCGGCGATAAAGATTCGGCATCATCAGCCGTATCAGGAAGGTAGGTGAGAAGGAATGACAATACCAATCACGGGTGATGTGTTAACTGATGTCCTGACGCTTCTGGCTATTGCATGGGCCGGAGCGGTCCTGCTGCTACCTGCTGGTCAGTGGATTGCTTACAAAAAAGATTGCAGAAAGTACGGAAAAGAGCAGGCAGACGAAATATGGAGAAGAATGAGGTGATAAGGAAACGAACTGTTCGGTATTTCCGAACAGCTGAGCATGAAAGGAGATGTACATGAAGCAGGTACAGGAAGAACATCTCTGCCGGGACATCCGCCGGATAGCACAGGGGATTGAACGGATCGCCGGCGCGCTTGAGAAGCTGGCAGCCAAAAACGGGAGTATCGAGGCGCTGAAAGAGCGGGCTGAGAGATGTGAGGACGATTTGAAATGAGCAACACTAAACTGCTGTATGAGTTACCAAAGCTCCGGCACAGGCTGAGGGAGCTGCAGAGCCAGATTGACGACCTGAGGCTGCAGGCGGAATGCGTCGGGTCTGTGAGGCCAAAGGAAAGGGTCCAGACATCGCCTGACTTATCTGCGAGGTTTGAGGATACAATCGCTGAGCGGGCAGAGCTGGAGGAGCAGTACCAGGACCTCTACGCTGAGTACCATGAGAAGGCCGAAGACGTTCAGGCCATGATCAGCAGGATCGATGACCCGGAACTGGACGCGGAGAAGATGTACCGGATCCGGATGATCCTGACCCTGCGCTACATCTTTGATCAGGACTGGAGGCACATAGCCATACAGCTGGGGACATCGCTGAGGCATACGTACCGGTT
Source organism: uncultured Lachnospiraceae bacterium (assembly GCA_946541955.1). Taxonomy (GTDB): domain Bacteria; phylum Bacillota; class Clostridia; order Lachnospirales; family Lachnospiraceae; genus CAG-791. The sequence continues at coordinate 12,358 of CAMNJZ010000044.1, forward strand.
GAAGAACGTGGGGCTGGATATGCTGGACGCTCTTGACGATGTCACTCGCTTCTGCTAAAATTGCTATGATAGAAAAAGTGTGAAAGCACCTATCAGCAAAGGCATCCTTAACCGGGTGCCTTTTTTTATGCGATCAATCAGCGGATTGCCAGAGCCTGCGGTTTTTGCAATTTCTCCCGTGCATGCCTTCCCTCCTTTCGCGTTTTGTTTGTCAGCTGTAGTAGTCAGTCTGTGAAGGTAAGGCTCTGGTATTGCGCCGCGTTTTGGAGATACATATGATCTGGAAACGCTGTCCCCGATGTGGAAAACGTATCCCCGAAGGTACCCAGTGTGAGAGCTGTAAGCGGAAGAGGGACAAAGCCCGGGACCGCTACTACGACAAACACATCAGGAACAAAGACGCCAAAGCCTACTATGCTTCAGAAGAGTGGAGGATAGCAAGGGAGCTGGCACTGGACAGGGCTGATGGTATCTGTCAGTGGACGCTGGCGACTGAGGGAAGAGTCGAGGCCGCTGAGGATGTCCATCACATCATACCCCTGAGAGAGGACTGGGACAGGCGGTCCGACCCCGGAAACCTGATCGCGCTGTCGCATTCGTCGCACGCGCGCATAGAGTATATATATAAGCATGGTGAGCGTGAGAAAATTCAGAAAAAACTTTTTGAAATCTTGAAATCGTCTGACAGCTGACCCCGAGGGGCCATGAAAAAGTTTCTCCTGAGCTGCCGGGACCGCGTGATCCGGGTTAGATTTTGCAAAAATCCCAATATTTTTCAAACAGTCAGAAAGGAGGCGGGTTATGCCGAGATCTCGGAAGGTTGTCTCCCTGCAGACACGACATAACACAAAAGCCGAAACGGAAGCCCGCCGCCGGGAAGAGACGATGGTTGCTCTTCCCTCCGATCAGCTGGTCTCTCCCCCGTCCTATCTGAAGGGGAAGGAAGCCCGGCGTGAATGGCGCCGGGTCGTCCCTCTCCTGGAACAGATCGGAGTGTTCGGCAATCTCGATAAATCCAATCTTGCAGCGTACTGCTACAACTACGGCGAATGGGTGGAGCTGATCAGGAAACGGTCCGTTCTCTCCAGCACTTCCATCGGTGATCCTGAGGACTTCAAACTCCTCCAGGCAATCGACAAGCAGATCAAGGTCCATGAGGACCAGTTCAGAAGATTCGGTTCTGCGTGCGGTATGGATCCGTCTGGCCGCCTGAAGGCTGCAGCCAAGCAGACGCAGACTGAGCAAGAAACCATAGAGGCAAGGTTCGGAGCGATTTGAGCGACTTGCTTCCTGTTCCGGAGTATCTTACCGAGATCCACGGTGAGACCACGCTGGAACAGATCACTTACTATGCCGAGGCCTGCATAGCAGACCCGAAGCACAATAACAGAAAACACATCTGGGCATGTCAGCGCCTTCTTGATGACCTGAAAAGGTCCAAGGACGCGGCGTGCCCTTTTTACTGGGACGAAACCGAGGCCCAGAACATCGTAGAGTGGTTCTTCCTCCTGAGGCACAGCAAAGGAGTCTTGTCGGGCCAGCCTATCATTCTCACCCCCTGGCAGAGGTTCCGGCTGTGTCAGCTCTATGGATGGCGCCGGAAGGAGAACGGGCGGAGACGGTTCAGGAAGTCATTCACACAGGTCGGCAGGAAGAACGCGAAATCTCAGGAAGAGGCGGGCGTTGCCCTGTATGAGATCTCTGTTACAGCTGTAAAGAACGGTGAGGTTGATGAGGCTTATACAGCCGGCACCAAAAGGGACCAGTCAAAAATCGTGTTTACAGAGGCCGGTCTCATGCTACGGGGTTCTCCCCTGTTCGGTAAGTTCAAGGTCAATAAAAATAATATCATTCACCTTGCCACCGAGTCACAGATCACTCCCCTGTGTAAGGACGACGGCAAGAATGGAGACGGCACCAACCCTGCTTTGTTGGTCATCGATAGACGTACTTGTCGATGTAAAACCGGGATGTATCGGTGAAGCCTAAAGCCTGATGGCCATGGTAATACCGAGGGCATGACAATCAATCATGTTCGTAACGACTACGGGATGAGCGATAAGAGAGCGATAATTCCCGCACGAGCTCCCGGCACGGTTTCGTGAAAATATAGTCTGACCTTACAGGAAACTGTAAGAAGCCCGGGATAAAGAGCCCGGACGATAACAGCTGGAGTACCACCAACATAAAACAACCGAGTTCTACGATTTAGCGCTTGGCTCCAACACGAAAGAGCCCCTGCTGATGATCATCACGACGGCCGGCATGGACCTGACCTTCCCCTGCTACGTGCAGGAGTACGCATACTGTTCGGACGTCCTGAACCCGGATGTAGATATCCAGAACGACGAATATCTGATAGATATTCTGGAGCTTGACCCGGAAGACTATAAGGATCTGTCAAATATCGCCGATGAGGAATTGTGGTTCAAGGCAAACCCCATCCGCATGACCTATAAGGACGGCCAGGAGAAGATCCGGGGCGACTATGAAGTTGCTAAGCAGATCCCGGAGAAGATGATCGCCTTCCTGACCAAGATGCTGGACATCTGGGTGCAGGCCAAGGAAAACGGCTATATGAACATGGCCAAATGGAAGGCCTGTGAAGTGGAGCCGGACCAGCTCCCTGACACAAGGCACTGGCCGGTCTATGTGGGCTTTGATATGTCGTCAAAAATCGACCTGACATCCGTGGCTTTTGTCCTGCCCTTTGAAACACCGGAGCGAGATGAGGTCGGAAAGCCGGTCGTCAAATATATCCTCTATTCCCATTCGTTCATACCCTCACGGGAGAAGCTGATGGAGCATGTTGTTGTAGACAAAGCCCCATATGACGCCTGGGAACAGCAGGGATTTATAACCATCACCGATACCCCAATCGTGGACCAGTCGGCGGTCATGCGCTATGTGATCGATACATGCGCCGCTCATGACTGGGACATCCAGTGCCTTTGCTTTGACCCGGCCAACGCTTCCAAGCTGATGCTGGACCTGTCGGAGGAAGGCTACGACGTGGAAGAGGTCTTCCAGAGCCATAAGAGCCTGAATGAAAGCACACAGGGCTTCCGGGAGCAGGTCTACTGTAAGAACATTCTCTACACCTACAACCCGGTCCTGAATTACTCCATGTCCAATGCTGTGATCCGCCGCAATAACGGCCTGATCAAGATTGACAAGGACGCCACAGCGAAGAGGATTGACCCGGTTGACGCCGCCCTGTGCGGCTACAAGCTGGCCATGTATCACGATTTTGGTACTTCATACATTGACGCCATCGATGCTTTTTTAGGAGCTGATTAAGTATGAGCAGAAAAAAGAGAAGGCGCCGCCAGGAACGGGCGGATCCGGTAACTAACGTAAAGAACACTGTTGCGGAAACAGCGGGCCTCATGGATGATGAGCTTCTGGAATGGCTGGGAGTCAGAACAGACCGGAAGAAATCTATCCAGGAGGCGACTTACTACACATGCCTCAGGATCCTGTCGGAAGCCATCGGCAAGCTCCCGATCAAATACTATCAGGAGACCGAAAGAGGCAAGATCCGGGCCGAGCCCACAGAGGTCACGCGCCTGCTGACAAGGCGGCCTAATCCTTACATGACGCCGACACAGCTGTTTACAACGGTAGAGGCCAACTGCCAGCACTATGGCAACGGCTATATCTGGATCCAGCGCGGGACCATAGATACGCCTTACGGTCCTGTCTGGGGCATTAAGGGGCTGTATCCGATGCAGTCCTCCGCTGTTACGGTCTGGTTCGACGATGCCGGCGTCTTCGGCAAAGAGGGCGGTCTGTATTACCAGTACTCCGATCCCCGGACCGGCAGGACCTACATGTTCTCCATGTGGGACGTGGTCCACATCAAAACATGGTGCACGTTCGACGGCATCATGGGTAAGTCCGTTTCAGATATCCTCCGGGATACCGTCGGCGGTTCCCTGAAGAGCCAGGAATACATGAACAAGCTCTATGAGCAGGGCCTGACCGCGGCCATGGCGCTCCAGTATACCGGCGATTTGGATAATGATAGAATCAGAAAGCTGCAGAGGAAATTTGCCGACAAGCTGACAGGGTCAGCCGCAGCCGGCAAGGTCATCCCGATCCCGATCGGTCTCCAGCTCCAGCCGCTTAATATCAAGCTGACGGACGCCCAGTTTTTCGAGCTGAAAAAGTACAGCGCCCTTCAGATTGCGGCAGCCTTCGGCATCAAACCTAACCAGATCAACAACTACGACAAGTCTTCCTACGCCAACTCAGAAATGCAGCAGATAGATTTCCTGACAGACACGGAACTCTACCGGCTGAAGACATGGGAGGAGGAGCTGAACGCCAAACTCCTGTTGCCGA
>CAMNJZ010000045.1 GCA_946541955.1 uncultured Lachnospiraceae bacterium
GGCACGCCTGTCCGGCGATCTGAAATCCACTTGAATTATCACAATGCAAAAAAAACCTGCGGTCTTTTTCAGACCTTTTGTCTTAAAAAGATCTCTGATCTTTTAGATACTGTCCCTATGCCTGTCCGGCGGCCCCGAGGACGGGTCCCACGGAAGATTCACATCCTTCTGGCGGCCGCAGTCAATTCTGTTTAAGATCACATCTGATCTTAATCTAAGCCATTTCATTACCATATCTTATCTCTTATCTCAAGACCTTTCGGAACATGAATCTGTTGTGGCCCCACCATGCAGCGACCAAGTCCGGAAGGTCTTTCTCTTGCGTTGCTATCACAGGGGCTTTTTGCTATAATGGGTAAGATATACAAGGACAGATCCTTTGTCAGATCTTTAAGACATTTTGCGAGGTTCCATGAAAAAAGTACTGATTTCCTTCCTTATAGTAATACTGATCGCTGTGCTGGTCCTTTTGTTTGGCAGGACCTATCTGGCCAAGTACTCCTACTCCAAGGAGATGACGGATCTGAACGCCTACTATGGGGTGAACGACGACAATGATTACCCTGTGATCTATCAGAACGCCCTTTCCGAGATCGAAGCCAGATCCTTTGACCAGAGGATCTATATTCCCTTCGATACGGCCTGCAGCATGTTCAACAGCCGCTTCTATTACAGCGAGGCCGATCAGAATGTCTGCTACTGCCTGCCCGATGACAGGATCGTGGTCGAAGTGGGATCCGATACCTGGGTCACGGACAGCGGGAGCGAAACGACGGAGGACTATATTCCGGTCCGCGCCGATGAGGAGGGCAGGATCTGGATGGCCCTGGATTTCCTCCATGGCTACGCCAATTTTTCCTATGAAGCCTATACGTCTCCCAACCGCCTGGTCCTGCGGGACAGCTGGGAGAGCGAGCGGATCGCCTATGTCAAACAGGATTCCAATATCCGTATCCTGGGCGGCGTCAAGAGCGAGATCGTTGCCCCGGTAGCCCAGGGCACCCAGGTCAAGGTCCTGGAGGAAATGGACAAGTGGTCTGAGGTCATAACTCTGGACGGGTTCTTTGGCTATATCGAGAACAAGGATCTGGAAAACTATGGGGAAGCCCAGGAGCCGGCCGTGACGGATTATGTCGAGCCTGAATTCCCTTCCCTGTCCCTGGACGGCAAGGTCAATATGGCCTGGCATCAGATCGCGGGAACGGCAGGCAATGATACCTACTATGGTCTGATCGAAAATACCAGACGGGTCAATGTGGTATCCCCCACCTGGTTCCATCTCAATGACGAGGGCATGGTGGAAAGCTATGCAGCCCACTATTATGTGGAAGCCGCCCACCAGGAGGGCCGGCAGGTATGGGCCGTTTTTGACAACTTCTCCACTGGAACGACCTACGGGAAATTCCTGGAAAAGGATCTCTACAGGAGCACGGTCATTGACTCCCTGATCGATTACTGTGAGGAATATGATATCGACGGCATCAACATTGATATCGAATCCCTGGCCGAAAACCACGGAGATGACTTCATCGAATTCATCCGCGAGCTTTCCATCCGGACCCACAAGGCCGGCCTGATCCTGTCGGTGGACAATTATGTCCCCTACAATTTCAACGACCATTATCACATGGAGGAGCAGGGCGTCTTTGCCGACTATGTGGTCCTCATGGGTTATGACGAGCACTTTGCGGGCAGCAGCAGCGCCGGCAGCGTGGCTTCCATCGGCTATGTGGCTTACGGAATTGAGGAAGCTCTCAAAATGGTCCCGGCAGGGAAGCTGATCAACGGCATTCCCTTCTACGCCAGGATCTGGACCACCAACAGCGATGGCGTCTCCTCCCAGGCCTGCCGGATGGAGATTGTCCAGAACTATATTGCCAACAACGGTATGACGCCCCAGTGGAGCGAGACCGACGGGCAGTATTATGCAGAGAAAAAGGACGGCGACAATCTCTACCAGGTATGGGTGGAGGATGATGAATCCATCGCCCTGAAGCTGGAGGTCATGGACCAGCACGGGCTGGCCGGCGTGGCGGAATGGTGCCTGGGCTTTGAGACGGCGGACATCTGGGATGTGATCGCCGACTACATGGACCGGTAAGGAGCCGTACTTTTTAATTAGGAAGCTTTATGATCATGCAGAGGGCTTTAGCCCGGGGCTGGCCCCTGCATTTGAGGTAAGAATGAAGACAGAATATGCAAAGCTCTCGGAAGAGAGCATAGACCCCGAGGTCATCAGCCGTGCGGGAAGGATCCTGCAGGAGGGCGGGCTGGTGGCCTTTCCCACAGAGACCGTATACGGTCTTGGCGGGGACGCCCTGAATCCGGAATCCTCCAAAAAGATCTATGCGGCCAAGGGCAGACCCTCGGACAACCCCCTGATCGTCCACATCTGCAGGATGAAGGATCTGGTCCCGCTGGTTGCGGAGATTCCCGATGCGGCCCTGAAGCTGGCGGCTGCTTTCTGGCCGGGCCCGCTGACCATGATCTTTAAAAAGACAGATCTGATCCCCATGGAAACCACGGGCGGCCTTTCCACAGTGGCCGTGCGTTTTCCCTCCAACAAGATCGCAGCGGCGCTGATCGATAAGGCCGGCGGCTTTGTGGCAGCCCCCAGCGCCAACCGGTCAGGCCGGCCCTCCACTACGACGGCGGACCACTGCCGGGAGGACCTGGACGGACGGGTCGATATGATCCTGGACGGAGGACCGGTGGACATCGGTCTGGAATCCACCATCATTGATCTGACGGAGGAAAAGCCTGTCATCCTGAGGCCGGGCAAGATCACCAGGGCCATGCTGGAAGAGGTGCTGGGCAGGGTGGAGGTGGACAGGACCATCCTTTCCGGAGATTCCTCCCTGGCGCCCAAGGCGCCCGGCATGAAATACCGCCACTACGCCCCAAAGGGAGCGCTGACCATTGTGGAGGGAGACCGGGCCGCCGTGACGGAATATATCAACCGTCAATGCGATGCCTGCAGGGCCGAAGGGATCCGGACCGGTGTCCTCTGCACCGATGAGACCCGGGATGCCTACCGGGCGGATTCGGTCAAGAGCGCAGGCAGCCGACAGGACGAAGACGCCGTGGGAAGGGTCCTGTTCCGGCTCCTTCGAGAGTTCGATACGGAGGAGATCCCGGTCATGTTCTCGGAGTCCTTCGAGGACGCCGCGGCCGGCCAGGCCATCATGAACCGGCTGATGAAGGCCGCAGGCCATCATATCGTGCATGTATAATCCTAAGGAAGAAAGCAGCGCCTGGAGCGATGTTTATAGAAAAGTCAATCAAGAAGGAGGCTTACAATGGCAAAAGTAGTAATAATGGATCATCCGCTGATCGCGCACAAGATCGGCAACATCAGGAAGAAAGAGACCGGAACAAAGGAGTTCCGCGAGACCATCAGCGAGATCGCTATGCTCGAAGCCTATGAAGCAACAAGGGAACTGGAGCTGCAGGATGAGGAGATCGAGACACCCATCTGCAAGACTACAGCCAAGTTCTTAAAGGGCAAAAAGCTGGCCGTCGTTCCCATTCTCCGTGCCGGTCTGGGCATGGTCGAAGGTATGCTGACCCTGATCCCCGCAGCCAAGGTGGGTCACATCGGTCTGTACAGGGATCCCGAGACCCTGGCGCCTGTGGAATATTACTGCAAGCTCCCGGCCGATTCCGATGAAAGAGAAGTCTTCGTGGTCGATCCCATGCTGGCCACCGGCGGCTCCGCTGTTGCAGCTGTCGACCTGCTCAAGCAGCATGGCTGCAGAAAGCTCCACTTCCTCTGCATCATTGCCGCGCCCGAAGGCGTCAAGGCCTTTACGGAAGCCCATCCCGATGTAGATCTTTATATCGGCGCTCTGGACAGCCATCTCAATGAGCACGGCTATATCGTTCCCGGCCTGGGCGATGCAGGAGACAGAGTCTTCGGAACCAAGTAATTTGCGCCTGAATCAGTGAGGTACGAGATGATCGGAAAGAGAAGCGACTTTATCACCTGGGACGAGTATTTTATGGGGATCGCCTTTTTATCCGCCATGCGGTCCAAGGATCCCAATACCCAGGTAGGCTCCTGTATCGTCAGCAAGGAGCACAAGATTCTGTCCATGGGCTATAACGGATTTCCCCGGGGATGCTCGGACGATGTCTTTCCCTGGTCCAGGGACGGCGAGCCCCTGATGACCAAATACCCCTATGTCACCCACAGCGAGCTCAACGCCATCTTAAACTACAGCGGCGGGACGCTGGAGGGGGCGACCATCTATGTTACCCTTTTCCCCTGCAATGAATGCGCCAAGGCCATCATCCAGGCAGGGATCCGGACCGTTGTCTATGACAGCGATAAATATGCCGACTCGGACGCCACCATGGCTTCCAAGCGCATGTTTGACGCCACAGGCGTCCGCTACTACCAGTACACCCGGACAGGCCGGAAGATCGAGCTGGATCTTTAAGCCTTCCCTTCGATGCAGGTCCAAAAAAAAGCCTCGGCAGCATTGGCTGCCGGGGCATTTTTAAACCTTTCATGACAGGATTCAGTTGAAATCCACGCCTTCCTGCTGGGCCTTGTTGTAGCGGGCGATCAGGCGCCAGATCTTGTTGTAGGGATCCAGCAGATCACTGATGGAATCGTCGTGGTTGAGGGTGTCGATCAGGTAGGCGATATACTTGCTCATATCGATGCTGGTATACCAGGGCCGCTCCAGGAGCTCGGGCGACTGGTAGATCAGATTGGTGGTAAGGATCCTGTCGATGAGGCCCTCCTCATAGGCTTCATCGAACTTCTCCAGACCGCCGGTAAAAAGACCGAAGGTGGTGAAGATGAAGACTCTGGAGGCCCCTCTCTTTTTCAGGTTCCTGACGATTTCAACGGCACTGTTTCCGGAGGAGAGGATATCGTCCACGATGATGACATCCTTGCCTTCGATGCTGGAGCCCAGAAATTCATGGGCTACCACGGGGTGCTGGCCGCCCACCAGGGTCGTATAGTCACGGCGCTTGTAGAACATGCCCATGTCAAGCCCCAGAAGGTTTGCCACATAGACGGCCCGCTTCATGCCTGCTTCGTCCGGGCTGATGACCATCATATGACGGCTGTCGATCTGCAGGTTCTTTTCCCTGCGCAGAAGACCCTTCATGAACTGGTAGACGGGCTGGACGGTATCAAAGCCGTTGAGGGGGATGGCGTTCTGGACGCGGGGATCGTGGGCGTCAAAGGTCAGGATGTTGTCAACGCCCATACGGACCAGCTCCTGCAGAGCGACGGCGCAGTCCAGGGACTCACGCCGGGACCGTACCTGCTGGCGGCTCTCATAGAGATAGGGCATGATGACGGTGATCCGTCTGGCCTTGCCGCCGGCGGCGGCGATGACGCGCTTTAAGTTGGCGTAGTGGTCGTCAGGAGACATATGGTTGTCATAACCGAACATCCGATAGGTCTTGCTGAAATTGACGACGTCCACAAGGATATAAAGATCCATGCCGCGGACAGACTTGGGAAGGACGCCCTTGCCTTCGCCGGTACCGAAACGGGGGAGCTGTACATCCATGATGTAGGAATCCCGCTTGTAATCACTGTAGGCCGGGTTGTTCTTGTGCTCCCTTGCACGCTCGGCACGCCAGTGGACCAGGTAACGGTCGATCTTCTTCGCCATTTCTTCTTCACCGGTCACAGGGATCAGGCCCAGCTTACCGACCGGGAGACCTTCAAGATTGCGTTTGTCGTGTCTTCTGATTGGTTCCATTGATTGTCCTCACTTTCTTGAGCAGGCGGATATCTTCACCTGAAAGTCTGCAGAGCTCGTAGCCCTCCGTGATGCGGGAGGAGACCCGCTCCGTGTAGGTCCGCTGCAGGTCTGCCAGGGAAAAGTTAGTGGAAATGATGGTTGCTTTACGACGCAGTGCCCGCTCATTAATACAGGTAAATAGCTGGGCAGATACAATCTGATTGGGTATTTCGGTCCCCAGATCATCGATAATCAGGAGATCACAGCTGTAAAGGTCCTCTGTGAAGGATCGATATTCTTCTCTAAGACGATAATCATAACAGAGGGAGGATAGTCTGTCAAACAGGGATGCCGCGCTGAAATAAAGGACGGAATATCCTTTTTTCAGGACCTGGTCGGCGATGCAGACAGAAAGGAAGGACTTGCCGGTTCCGACCGGCCCGTGGAAGCAGATGTTCCGGTACTGGGCGCCGAAGGTCCGGACAAAATCCAGGGAAAGGGCTCTGGCCTTTCTGAAAAGCTCCAGGGCTTCGCCATGGTAGTAGGCCTCCGAGAGGCTTTCGAAATTGGCGGTCTTTGCCAGGATCTCAATATTGGACTGTCCGTAAAGGATCCGGACTTCTTCCCTTTTCAGACAGACGCATTTTTCTGTCCCGACAAAGCCTGTGTCCTGGCAGAGGGGGCAGGTGCAGGGGACCTCCAGATAATCTGCAGGAAATCCATGCATGCGAAGAAGACTGCTCTTTCTGGCAGAGATCTCTGCGATCTCTGCACGGCAGTCTTTTTCTGATCCGCTGCTTTTGCCGGCCAGCCTGGCCCGGAGGGTGTCCACAGCTCTGGTGGGCAGGCTCTCGTCCAGGGCCTGGTATTCGGGAATGGCCGCATAGATCTCCCGCCTTCTGCGGTCGATCTCCTTCTGGCGCTCTGCCCGTCTCCGGCTGTAACGGAACATGATCTGATCATATTGTTCTCTGGAAAGTGTTGCCATACCTGTCAGCTGCCAAGGATCTTTTCGAGGGCGTCATAGTCATACTGGCGCTGCTCGAACTGATTGAAACGGTTGTTGGAGGATTTGGGCCTGGCGGGGCTTTTCTTGGTGCGCGCGGCGCCGGAAACCCTGCGTTCTGCCTGTTTGGTGGTGGTGATGCCTTCCTGAGACCATTTCAGGGCGACCTTTTCGATATAGCGGAAGTCCTTCTTGCCCAGATCCACACAGTACTGGATCAGGTAATCGATCAGATCGTCCGAAAAATGAAGATCTTCGGAAATATAGTAGATAACTTCGATCTCCGGGACGGAAAGAGGCTTGCCGATGTACTGCTCTGCGATGAAGAGGAGCTGGGCCCTGGCTTCATTGGAGCGGAAGGCGGCAATGACCTCGGAAGAATGCTTTTCCCTTCTGGGAGCCGGTGCGGCAGAGGCAGGCGCCTCCTGGGCCTGGGGCAGATGGGGCGCGATGGAGATGACCCTGGCAGGATCGGCCGGCGCGCTTTCCTTCTGGCCCTGGATGGCCTTTAAATCGCACAGACGGACGGAGACCACTTCTCCGGCACTGTCCAGCTCCTGGACCAGAAGACCCCTGGTCTCCCAGTACTTCAAAGAGCGCAGGACCTCCCGCTCGGTGTGGTTGAAACGGTCAGCCATTTCCTGGATGTCTGCACTGCGGCCAGATGACATGCAGCGAAGCAGATACAGATAGATCTTGAGCTGCGCATCGTTGGCATCCTTCATATATTCGTCAATAAAGAGATTCGAAACAATCGTCGAATCATTCATAGCATCATTATATATCGCGAACATGTCACGACCCCCAAGTTTTTTGCCCGAATCTAACGGATGAGGTCAGTATAGCACAGGGCTGTTTTGGCCAAAATGGCAAAACTGCCCTAAAAATACCGGGCCCATGGGCCCTGCCGCCTCACCCTCCGGTTTTGTGGAAAAATCAGAAATTGTGGATAAGTCTTTCAAAACTGCCTGCAGGCACAGGCTTTTATCCACAGACCGGCGGGGATTGTTCCCTGGGGGATTTTGTGGATAATGGTTATTTCTCTGCCTGTTTTTTGAGGAAAGCCGCGATTTTATTGACGTCTCCGGCTCCCATGGTTATCAACAAATCGCCCTTTCGGCAATTTTCCTGAAGGTAGTCTTCGATCTCTTCGAATGTATCAAAAGAAATACAGTCTTTGCCCAGGGCCCGGAGCCTTTCTGCCAAGGCGTGGCAGGTCACGCCCGGGATGGGCTGCTCTCTGGCCGGGTAGATCGGGGCGATCACCAGCTTGTCCGCCAGGGCCAGCTCCCGGACAAAGTCGTCCATGAGCTCTTTGGTCCTCGTGAAGGTATGGGACTGGAAGACGACAAAGAGTCTTTCGTGGGCAAAGTGCCTGGCGGAGGTCAGGGTCGCGTGGATCTCGGTGGGATGGTGGGCGTAGTCGTCATAGACGGGGATGCCCTTCCAGCTGCAGATGTATTCGAAGCGTCTGTCCGTGCCCTCGAAGGCCTTCAGGGCTTCCAGGGTGGTCTCTCTTTTGACGCCCAGGGTATCTGCGGCGATCACGGCCGCCAGGGAGTTGAGGACGTTGTGGGTGCCGGGGATCCGAAGGCGCACGATATCCTCCCCCCTGGGCGATACCAGGCGGTAGAAGGGATAGCCGTCTTCGTCATAGTTTATGTCGCAGGCCCTGTAGTCACAGTCCTCCTCTGTGCCAAAGGTGATCACGGAGCAGGCCAGGTCCCGGGTGAAGTAATCGCAGTCCTCGATGGCCCTGTTGATGATCAGGGTCCCGTCTGCCGGGACGTTTTCGGCGTAGCGGCGGAAGGATCTGCGGTAGGCCTCGGGGGTCGGGAAGTAATCGGGATGATCGTATTCCACATTCAGAATAATGGAGATCCTGGAATAGATGTCCAGGAAGCTGTCCGTATATTCGCAGGCCTCGGCCACGAAATAGTCGGGTCCGCCTACCCGGACCTGGCGGCTGCCGATGGATTTGAGGATTCCGCCGATGGAGAGGGTGGGATCCAGATCTGCGGCCAGGAGGATCTCCGAGAGCATGGAGGTGGTGGTGGTCTTGCCGTGGGTGCCGGCAATGCCCACAGGGGCTCTGTAGCAGCGCATGATCTGGCCCAGGAGCTGGGCTCTGGTCAGGCTGGGGATGCCCCGTCTGTTGATCTCGATATATTCGGGATTGTCATGGCCGATGGCTGCCGTGAAGACGGCGGCGTCGATGGGACCGGCCGCCTGGATTTCCGCTTCTATATTTTCTGCTTTCTGCCCTATGTAGACACGGATGCCCCGCGCTTCCAGGTCCTCTGTCACAGAAGACTGGCTGCGGTCGGAGCCGGCTGTCTGAAAGCCTCTGCTTTGCAGGATTTCCGCAAGCCCGCTCATGGAGATGCCGCCGATCCCGGCGAAGTAGATATGGCAGGGTCTGTCAAGATCGATCTGATACATGAAATGATGCCTCCAGTATTTTCGGTTTTTGGGGGCGCGCACAGGATAATCCGCGCGCGTTCCGGGTATCATGTTGTATTATAGCATGCCTGATGGGTAGATTCACTAAATTTACAATAAAGATTTTATGCAAAGTGCAGAAACAATGTTTTCAACAAAAGTGTATTAAAAGTGTCGCGATCTGTTCTTAAATGGCTTTATACATATTTCTTTTCTATTTCGCCTGTGCTATAATTCAAGTACGAATTAAGTCACTATAGTGATAAAAATGATTCGTAATATTATTTCCAGAGGTGGCAACAATGATAGTCAAAAAAGAAATGATAGCCATGCTCCTTGCTGGCGGTCAGGGCAGTCGTCTCGGGATCTTGACAGCTAAGATGGCCAAACCGGCGGTCTCTTTTGGCGGAAAGTATCGTATTATTGATTTCCCCTTAAGCAACTGCATCAATTCGGGCGTTGACACAGTGGGCGTTCTGACCCAGTACATGCCGCTGCGTCTCAATTCCCATATCGGTATTGGCATTCCGTGGGACCTCGACAAAAATGTAGGCGGTGTTTCAGTACTCTCTCCTTACGAGAAATCCATCAATACAGAATGGTACACCGGTACTGCAAATGCGATCTACCAGAACATCGAGTACATGGAAAGCTTTCATCCAGACTATGTCCTTATACTATCTGGTGACCACATCTACAAGATGGATTATGAGACCATGCTGGACTTCCATAAGGAGAACGGGGCGGATGTAACCATTGCCGTCATGCCGGTCCCCATGCAGGAAGCAAGTCGGTTCGGTATCATGATCACTGACGAGAACAAGCGAATCGTTGACTTTGAGGAAAAGCCTGCTCATCCGCGCAGTAATCTGGCATCCATGGGTATTTACATCTTCAACTGGAGCACTTTGAAGGAAGCCCTTCTGGCCAATGCGTCGCAGCCGAATCTCGATTTTGGAAAACATATCATCCCGTATTGCCGTGATAACGGGCGTCCTTTATATGCCTGGGAATTCAACGGCTACTGGAAGGATGTCGGGACGCTTACTTCCTATTGGGAAGCCAATATGGAGCTGATCGACATTGTTCCGGAATTCAACCTGTATGAAGAATACTGGAAGATTTATACCAGGAGTCAGACGGTCACACCGCAGTTTTTTGGAAATAATAGCTTTGTGGAGCGTACGATCATCGGCGAAGGCAGCGAAATATACGGACACGTCTTTAATTCCGTAATAGGCTGTGACGTTACGATCGGTGAAAATACCGTTGTCAGAGATTCCATTATTATGAATGGAACGGTCATCGGTTCCGGCTGCAATGTGACGAAGGCGATTGCGGCGGAGAATGTAACCATCGCGGACCACGTCACCATCGGCCAGGGCGATGATACGCCGAACGATACCAGACCGGATATCTACCGTGACAGCCTTGTCTGTCTGGGAGAAGGTACTGTAATACCGGATCATGTCTCGATCGGAAAGAATGTCATGATTTCGGGCGTGACCCGGAATGAGGACTATCCGAACGGATATCTTCCCAGCGGTTCTACCCTGGTCAGGGAGTAAGGAAGGCGGCGCACCATGAGAGCAATAGGTATTATTTTAGCAGGCGGTAACAGCAACCGAATGAAGGAACTTTCCAAAAGGAGAGCAGTCTGTGCCATGCCCGTGGCAGGCAGTTATCGTAGCATTGATTTTGCGCTGAGCAATATGGAATTTTCAAGGGTATCCAAGGTCGCGGTCCTGACCCAGTATAATTCCAGAAGTCTCAATGAACACCTGTCTTCATCCAAATGGTGGGATTTTGGACGTAAGCAGGGTGGTATGTTTCTGTTCACGCCCTCGTTCGCAGACGCGAACAGTCAGTGGTACAGAGGGACAGCTGATGCCATTGCGCAGAATATCAGCTTCTTAAAGAATTCTCACGAACCCTACGTGATCATCGCTTCCGGTGACTGCGTATACAAGATGGATTACGGCAAGGTACTGGACTTCCACATTGACAAGGGAGCCGATATCACCGTCGTAGTCAAGAAGATGCCGGAAGACTTCAATGTGGAGCGGTACGGCACTGTCAGGATGAACGAGGACGGCCGCATCGTCGACTTTGTCGAGAAGCCGGTCCTGGCTGAATCCAATACGATTTCCTGCGGAATCTATGTGATCCGCAGACGGCTTCTCATTGAACTCCTGGAGAGATGCCGGGAGGAGGGCCGGTACGATTTCGTACAGGACATCCTGATCCGCTATAAGGGCGTCAAAAAGATCTACGGATACGAGATGACCGCTTACTGGTCCAATATCGCGTCGGTAGAGGACTATTTCCGCACGAACATGGATTTCCTGGATGCAGGAATCCGGGACTATTTCTTCAGACAGTATCCGGAGGTGCATTCCAAAGTGGAGGATCTGCCTCCCGTCAAATATAATGTCGGCGTGAAGGTCAGGAACAGTCTTTTGTCCAGCGGCTGTATTGTAAACGGTACGATCGAGAATTCTGTGTTATTCCATCAGGTTTATGTTGGAAATAACTGTGTAATCAGGAATTCCCTTATTCTGAATGATGTATACATCGGGGACAACAGCATCATAGAAAATTGCATCATAGAAAGTGGCGACACCATTCAGGCTAATTCCACCTATAAGGGAGAAGATGGTGTAAAAATCGTAGTCGAGAGAGGCGAACGTTACACCATTTAGTATTGAGAAATGGAGAACGCTATGCAGGTAACAGACGTAAGAGTACGAAAAATTGCCAAAGAAGGCAAGATGAAAGCAGTCGTCTCAATTACGATCGACAATGTGTTCGTCATTCATGATATCAAAGTTATTGAAGGAGAAAAGGGCCTCTTTATCGCCATGCCGTCCAAGCAGTCGGCAGACGGCAAGTACAGGGATATCGCTCATCCTATCAACTCCGAGACAAGGAATGAGCTGGAACACATTGTTTTAGAGCATTATGAAAGAAGTGCATTGCAGGAAGATGACTCAACTGATGGAACGACAGCATAGCGATGACACAGTCAAAAAGTAAGTGATGCTTTCTGAGACTAAATCAGAAAGGGCGGAAGCGGAAAGCTTCCGCTCTTTTTTTTTATGGCCGATTCGGTTATAATGAAAAATCCGGGACAGACCCGGCATATTGACGCAGGAAAGCAGGAAAAAATGGATCAGTATTATGTGATAGCAGGCCTGGGAAATCCGGGCACAAAATATGAAGGCTCCCGCCACAACGTGGGCTTTGCCGTGATCGACGCCCTGGTGGACCGCTACAGGCTCTACGACGCCGAGCGCTTTGGCAAGTGCCTGATGGCCAGGGGACGGATCGAGGGGAAAAAGGTCATCCTCATGAAGCCCATGACCTATATGAATCTGAGCGGCGAGGCCATCCGCCAGGTGGCCGATTTCTACAAGATCGACGTGGAGGATCATCTCCTGGTCATCTCGGATGACATCGATCTGGAGACCGGGAGACTGCGGATCCGCAAAAAGGGCAGCGCCGGGGGCCACAACGGACTCAAGAATATCATTTCGCACCTGGGAACGGACGCTTTTACCAGGATCCGGGTCGGGGTGGGGGCTAAGCCCCATCCGGACTATGACCTGGCGGATTTTGTCCTGGGCCATTTTACGGCAGAGGAAAGAAAAATCATGGAGGAGGCGGAAAACAAGGCTGCCGATGCGGCGGTCTGTTTTCTGACGGACGGGCCGGACCTGGCCATGAACCGGTTCAATACGCCCAAGGCAAAAGCGAAGAAGGCAAAGAAGGAAGAGCAGAAAGAGAAGGAAGAGGCGGACCAGAGCCCTGAGAGGGAAGTATGAGAACGATTTACGCACCCCTTGCGCAGTCGGAGGAATTTAAAGAGATACTGGATTATGTGGCGGGACAGGCACAGGCGCCTGTGCCCTGCCTGCTGGTGGACGGCTGCGCTTCTTCCCAGAAGCTCCATCTGATCAGCGCCGCTGCATCGGGCGAATTTGCCCCATCCCCCGCCGCCGCCCCCAGGATCCGGGTGATTTTGACCTATTCGGATCTGCGGGCCAGGGAGATCGCGGAGGAGTACGCTCTCTATGACCGGAACGCCGTCCTCTTTCCCGCCAAGGACCTGATCTTCTATCAGGCGGACGTCCGGGGACACGAGCTGGAGATGGAAAGACTGAAGGCTCTTCGAAGGATCATGGAGGGACGGCCGGTAACGGTCATTACCACCTTTGCCGCCCTGATGACGCCCCAGATCCCTCTTCGGGTCCTCCAGGAAGGCGTTCTGTCTCTGGAAAAGCGGGGGAGCCTGCAGCTGGAGGCTGCCTGCGCCCGGCTCGCCGCCATGGGCTATGAGAAGAATTTCAAGGTGGAGCAGCCAGGCCAGTTCGCCGTCAGGGGCGACATCCTGGATGTCTTCGACATGACCGAGGAGAATCCCTTCCGAATCGAGCTCTGGGGGGATGAGATCGAATCCATCCGCAGCTTTGACGTCCTGAGCCAGCGGTCCATCCAGCAGCTGGAGACCCTGAAGATCTATCCGGCCTCGGAGATGATCCTGGGACAGGCCAGGCTGATGGACGGTCTTGCCAGGATCGAGGCCGAAGCCGCTCAGACAGAGGCCCGTCTGAAGAGTCAGGACAAGTTCCAGGAGGCCCACAGGATCAAGAGCTCCATCGACGCCCTCTGCGACCAGGTCCGGGAGCTGGGGGATCTGGGAGCTTTGGAGAGCTTTATCCACTATTTCTACCCCCATACCGAGAACCTGCTGGATCTGTTCCCTGCGGAGAAGACCCTGCTCTTTCTGGATGAGCCCCACAGGATCGGGGAGCATGCCAGGGCCGTGGAGATGGAATTCCATGAGAGCATGATCAGCCGGTCGGAAAAGGGCTATATCCTGCCGGGCCAGATGGAGCTTTTGATGGGAACGGACGCCGTGCTGGCCAGGCTGGAGCATTTTAAACGGATCGGCCTGGCTGAGCTGGCTTCCGCGGACAGCTTCTTTCAGCCGGACCGGGTGGTTTCCATCCACGCCAGGAACATCACCTCCTTCAACCGGTCCTTCGACCGGCTCCTGGAATCCCTGGAACGCTATAAGAAGGAAAAATACAGAGTCATTATTCTGACCCCCTCCAGGACCAGGGCCAAACGCCTGGCCCAGGATCTGACAGACCGGGGGACCACGGCCTTTTATTCGGAGAATCCCCAGAGACGCCTGCAGGAAGGGGAGATCATGGTCTTCTATGGCCAGCTCCGCCAGGGCTTTGAATACCCGGCCCTGCATTTCTGCGTGATCACCGAGACGGATATCTTCGGCGGCCGCAGCCGCAAAAAGAAGAAGAGCCGGAAATATGACGGAGAGAAGATCAGTTCCTTCGCCGACCTCAAGGTAGGCGATTACGTAGTCCATGAGAACCACGGGATCGGCATTTACCGGGGCGTGGAGAAGATCGTGGTGGACAAGGTCGCCAAGGACTATATCAAGATCGAGTACGGCGGCGGGGGCACCCTCTATGTCCTGCCCACGGAGCTGGACGTCCTCCAGAAATATGCCGGCGCGGACGCCGGATCCGAAGGGGGGAGAAAACCCAGGCTCAACAAGCTGGGGACCCAGGAATGGACCAATACCAAGAGCCGGGTCCGGGGCGCCGTGGAGGAGGTGGCCGACGACCTGGTCCAGCTCTATTCCAGGCGGATGGAGCAGAAGGGCCACCGCTTCGAGGTGGATACGGTCTGGCAGCATGAGTTCGAGGAGCTCTTCCCCTATGAGGAAACGGAGGACCAGCTCAGGGCCATCGAGGAGACCAAAAAGGACATGGAGTCCGATAAGATCATGGACCGCCTGATCTGCGGCGACGTAGGCTTTGGCAAGACCGAGATCGCCATCCGGGCCGCCTTCAAGGCTGTCCAGGACGGCATGCAGGTGGCTGTTCTGGTCCCCACCACCATTCTGGCCCAGCAGCATTACAATTCCTTTTCGGAGCGCATGCATTCCTATCCTGTCAACATCGCCGTCATGAGCCGCTTTACCAGCGCGGCAGAGCAGAAAAAGACCCTGGCCGATCTGCAGCGGGGCCTGTGCGATATTGTGATCGGGACCCACAGGCTCCTGTCCAAGGACGTTTCCTTCAAGAACCTGGGCCTGCTGGTCATCGACGAGGAGCAGCGCTTTGGCGTCACCCACAAGGAAAAGATCAAAAAGATGCGGGAAAATGTGGACGTCCTGACCCTGACGGCGACCCCGATCCCCAGGACCCTCCATATGTCCCTGGTAGGAATCCGGGACATGAGCGTTCTGGAGGAAGCCCCCCAGGGCCGGGTCCCCATCCAGACCTATGTCATGGAGTACAACGAGGAGATGGTCCGGGAGGGCATCGTGCGGGAGCTTTCCAGGGGCGGCCAGGTCTACTATGTCCATAACCGGATCGGAGACATCGCCGAGGAGACGGCCCGGCTGCAGAAGCTGGTGCCCGAAGCCAGGATCGAATTCGCCCACGGCCGCATGCCCGAGAGGCAGCTGGAATCCATAATGTATGAATTCATCAGCGGCAGGATCGACGTCCTGGTCTCCACCACCATTATCGAAACGGGCCTGGATATTTCCAATGTCAATACCATCATCATCCGGGATTCGGACCGGATGGGCCTCTCTCAGCTCTACCAGCTCCGGGGCCGGGTCGGGAGATCCGGCAGGACGGCCTATGCCTTCCTTTTATATAAGAGGGACAGGATCCTGAGGGAGGTGGCGGAGAAGCGTCTGGCAGCCATCCGGGAATATACGGACATGGGCTCCGGCTTCCGCATCGCCATGCGGGATTTGGAGATCCGGGGCGCCGGCTCCCTTCTGGGCAGGGCCCAGCATGGCCATATGACGGCGGTGGGCTACGACCTGTACTGCAAGCTTCTGACGGAAGCGGTCAAAAGGGCAAAGGGAGAGGAGATCCAGCCTGAAAAGACAGTGACGGTCCATCTGAACGTGGACGCCTTCATTCCGGAGACCTATGTCGTCAATGAAGAGCAGAAGCTGGAGATCTATAAAAAGATCGCGGCCATCCGGGGGACCGAGGACCACGATGAAATGGCGGACGAGCTCAGGGACCGCTTCGGCCAGATCCCGGCCCCGGCGGCCAACCTCCTGCGGATCGCCCTGATCCGGTCGGTGGCCTCCCACCTGGATATTTCCGATGTGACAGGCGATGCGGGACGGATCGTTCTGACCCTGGACGAAAAGGCCCAGATCCATGTGGAGAGGATCCCCATGCTCCTGCGCAAGTACAAGGGAGCTTTGACCTTCACGGCAAAGGGCATTCCTTCCTTTACCTATATTTATAAGCCGGCAGGCTTCGTGGTCCGGGACGAGGAGATCCTCCTGGCCACGGTGGAGGAGCTTTTGGTGGACTTCTCCATGCTCCGGTGACTTTGCAGGCCGGCAGTTCATGGCTTACACGAAGAAAGCAGCCCATTTCGGGCTGCTTTTCCTTTACAGTCAATATGAAAGGTCTCAGGTCTGGACCTCGTCCTCCATGTTGTCCAGGAGGGAAATCTTG
>CAMNJZ010000046.1 GCA_946541955.1 uncultured Lachnospiraceae bacterium
CCATGACTGCATGGGTCATCTGCCGCAACAAGACCAAATGGGCTACTGTGATCTATTTTACTTTCATTGCATCCATGATCATTCCTTTCCAGGTCGTCATGCTGCCGCTGATTTCTACATTCCGTGATGTGGGAAAATTCATCGGTATCCCCATGCTTCAGTCTGTTCCCGGCATCGTTTTTGCCTATCTGGGATTCGGCGGTGCCATGACCGTATTTATTCTTACCGGTTTCATCAAGGGCATCCCCTATGATCTGGAAGAAGCAGCCTCCATTGACGGCTGCCGCCCCGAGCAGGTATTCTTCAGGGTCATTTTCCCTCTGCTGACACCCGTGATCACGACTGTCACCATCCTGAACGGCATGTGGATCTGGAACGACTACCTGCTTCCTTCCATGATGCTGGGCCAGAACGGTAAGGTAAAGACTCTGCCGGTCGCAGTCCAGGCTTTCGTCGGTTCCTATGTCAAACAGTGGAACCTGATCCTGACGGCTGCCCTCCTTGCCATCATTCCCATGGTCGTACTCTTCCTGTTCGCGCAGAAGCAGATCATGAACGGAATGATCGAAGGCGCTGTAAAGGGCTGATGCTTAGTTATGAATCATTTATTTGATACTGAAGGGCCCCTGATGCGGGCCCTTTCTGACCTTTTGACTCTTTTGAAACTGAATCTTCTGACCCTTCTGTGCTGCCTTCCCCTGCTGACGGCAGGCGCTGCTCTGACAGCCCTCCACTACTGCCTGATGAAGATGCTTGACCAGGAGGATGGAAAGACAGGGCCCATGTTTTTCAGCCAGTTCAGGCAGAACCTGCGGCCCATGACCCTGCCCTGGCTGATCCTTGCAGGAGCGGCAGGGGTCCTTTTTCTGGATATGCAGATCTTTCCGGGCCAGGGAAGCGGAAAACTAAAGCCCATGGTGATCCTGGTCTATCTGGCCCTGATCCTTCTGCATGGGATCTGCCAGTGGTTCTTTCCTCTGGCTGCGGTACTGGAGAATGGTGTGGGAGCCAAATTCCGCAACGCCTTCCTTATGATGGCAGGCGCGCTGCCCAGGACCATAGCCATGATGGCAATCTCTGCCGTCGTTCCCTTTGTACTCTTTCATTCCCCCCGCCTTCTGCCTCTGGCTTTCCTTTTTGGCATATCCCTTCCGGCCTATCTGTGCGCATTTCTCTATATGCCGGTCATAAAGGACCAGCTGGGACTGAAAAAGGGGGGAGAAGAAAGCAGCGAGGAGCCGGAAGAATGACCCGGATAAAAAGGGATCTTTCAGATATTTTATGTTTTGTCATAATCAAGATTCGAGGTGCTTATGAGACAGAGCGGTGTATTGCTTCCTGTATTCAGCCTTCCCGGAAAGTACGGGATCGGATGCTTTTCCAGGGAAGCACAGAAATTTGTTGATTATCTGGCAGAAGCAGGCCAGAGCCTGTGGCAGATCCTGCCGCTGGGACCCACAGGCTACGGGGATTCTCCTTACCAGGCTTTTTCGACCTTTGCCGGAAACCCTTATTTTATTGATCTTGAATCCCTGATCGGGCAGGGGCTGCTGACCGAAGAAGAATGCAGCGACCAGATCCCTTCTGATCCGGGCCAGGTGGATTATGGTTTCCTTTATGAGACTCGCTGGGATCTTCTGAGAAAGGCCTTTTCCAGGAGCAGCCACAGACAGACGGAGGAATTTGCTGCTTTCAGACAGGAAAATGCCTTCTGGCTCCCGGACTACGCCCTCTTTATGGCTGTCAAGGATGCACATCAGGGTGCTCCTCTGCGGGACTGGGAGGAAGGTCTGAAAAACCGTGAACAGGAGAGTCTGGATGCCTGGAGAGAGAAGCTTTCAGGGGACGTGGCCTTCTATGAATATCTGCAGTTCGAATTCCTCCGCCAGTGGAAGCAGCTGAAGGCCTATGCCGGATCCAGAGGCATCGGGATCATCGGTGATATTCCTATTTATGTATCGGAAGACAGCTCTGATTTCTGGGCTCATCCCGAACTCTTCCAGGTGGATGAAAGAGGCAGGATCCGTAAGGTAGCCGGTGTGCCGCCGGATGGCTTTTCGGCAGACGGCCAGCTCTGGGGCAATCCTCTCTATGCCTGGGACTATCATAAAAAGACAGGCTATGACTGGTGGATCCGCCGGATCGGAAAATGCAGAGAGCTATACGACGTGATCCGCCTGGATCATTTCCGCGGCTTCGACGAATACTTTGCCATTCCCGCAGAAGACGATACCGCCAAAAACGGCTTCTGGGAGAAAGGACCCGGCATCGATCTCTTCAGGACCCTGCAGGAGACCTGGCCGGATCTGCGGATCATTGCCGAGGATCTGGGCTATGTTACGGATACGGTCCGTCAGCTGGTCAGAGATACGGGATTTCCCAATATGAAGGTCCTGGAATTTGCCTTTGACTCCAGGGATTCTACGGGACGCTGGGAATACATGCCTTACAATTATGAAAAGAACTGCGTTGTCTACACCGGTACCCATGACAATGAGACCCTGGCCGGCTGGCTGGACAGCATCCTGCCGGAAGAAGCTGCAGAAGTCAGGGAATTCTTCCATGCAGAGGGCGGCTCAAGACAGGAGATCGTAGCTGCCATGATCCGGGGCGCCTTTGTCAGTACCGCAGATCTCTGCATCATTCCGCTGCAGGACTATCTGGGACTGGACAACAGGGCCAGGATCAATCAGCCCTCCACCAACGGAAAGAACTGGAAATGGAGAGTTCTTGAGGAGCAGCTGGACCGTCCGCTCCAGACCAGGATCCGGAGACTGACGGAACTGTACGGCAGGATCCGCCGGCCGGAATGATCTGTCAAAGCAAAAAGACCCTTTTACATTCTGAACATATGAAAACGCTCTCTGCGGCAGCAGGGAGCGTTTTTCATTCCTCCGGACGGAGATCAGTCTTTATTCTCAGGGACCAGGGGCTTTTGTGCCTTGGCTATGAAATAGCGCTGGAGGTTCTTTTTCAGACGCTTTTCCTCCGTATCTGTCAGCGGACGGATATTGCCCTTCTCCGTGGACCTGGTATAGGTGGCGTCATAAAAGCAGGTATCGAAAGGATTTGCATTTGCCTCTGCCGAACCGAAGAGGGAGCTGCCCAGGAAATAGTTGGGGGCAGACAGGTCCAGATAGTCCAGCAGAGTGGGGACCATATCCAGGGTATTGCGGCCTACGGCATCGATCTTCTCCGGCCTTACGCCCTTGTGCCAGAAGACCAGGGGCATTTCATCCACATCGGTATTGACCCTTGTATAGGCGGGAAATGCCTTCC
Source organism: uncultured Lachnospiraceae bacterium (assembly GCA_946541955.1). Lineage (GTDB taxonomy): Bacteria > Bacillota > Clostridia > Lachnospirales > Lachnospiraceae > CAG-791. The sequence goes on from CAMNJZ010000046.1 coordinate 3,280, forward strand.
GGTAGAAAAGGTCTCCGTAGGCACAGTGGTCTCCGGTGAATACCACAAGGGTATTATCGGCAAAGGAAGATTCTTCCAGTTTCTTCATAAAGGCGCCAAACTGGACGTCCACGTTGTGCATCTTATTGAGGGTGGTATCCTTTCCGTCGCCGAATTTTGCCTCTCCCTGGGGCGAATCGAAGGAAATATGGCTGCCGAAGGTATAGATGGCAGTCAGGAAAGGCTTTCCCTCTGCCGCCTGCGCTTCGATCGTCTGATAGAGGAGGTCATAGGCCTGGCCGTCGGAGAGGGAATGGGCTTCGCCGTGCAGATCTGCCACGTCATTGCCCAGGACTCTGTCAAAGCCCAGCCGGCCCAGGTAGTCCCTGAAAAGCTTGTTTTTGGGCTCGGTATTGATCATGACGGTATCATAGCCCCGGTCCTTCAGAATGCTCTGGAGGGATACCAGGCTGTTGGCGTCATAGTTGTTGAGCTGGTAGCCGGAATACAGCTGGCCGATCAGGGCGCAGTAGGTCGCATAGGTGTGGTTGTAATACCTGGAAAAGGAAAGCGAGGACTCCATAAAGCGGGCCGTATTGGGCATAATGCCCCGCTTGTCCGTGATCATATGGGTGGAGAGGCCCTCTGTGAAGATCAGGACGATATTGGGATTCTCGGGAAGGGAGGCGGGCTTTGTCCGAAAGCCCGGGACATCCTCCCGGAAAAAGCGTCCGGTCAGATTGGTCTTGGCATCCTTCACCTGACGGGTCATCCGTCTGTTCTCCACAACGGTGGCGATCAGGTCAAAGAGGCCGTAGAGGGGGAAGCAGGCAGGGCCGCAGGCCATCATAAGAAGGAGCTGCAAAAAGAAGGAGACACAGAGGATGACAAGGTCTCCCACAGGGCCAATGCCGCTGGGGCTTATGGGCAGAGCGGTAAAGACCAGGACCGCCAGGATGGCGGCAATATACTGGCCCATTTTGCCCAGAAGGTCCTGCCAGGAATCCAGGTTGGTCAGCATGACCAGGGTCGTATAGGAGCCTCCAAAGCAGAGGACCAGGAGCTGGGCGTTGAAAAGAAGCATCACAAGGCCGCTGAGGACCCAGGCAGCCCTGCCCAGGGGCAGCAGCAGAAGATCCATGATGGCAAAGATGGCGGCCAGCTCCAGCAGTGCGGCGGCGCAGTATTTTGTTTTGCGGATGGCCGGAATGGAGGCCAGGGCAAAAACGGCGGAAAAAGCATATTTAAGGATGGTGGGAATCATGCCTGTCGTTCCTTCCTTTTCGAAGATTTTTGCTGTATTTATGCATATGGAGCTATTTTAACGGATTCGGGCCTCCTTTTCCATGGATAAATCCAATGAAATAGGGTAAATAAGAGGCGGTTTCATGTATAATAGAGCAGTGCAGGAGAGAAGCAGGAAGAATAAGGAGGAGAGACAATGCAGGAAAGAAGAGAGCACGGCGAAGTATACAAGGCGATTCTTCCCTATATACTGGAAGCGGGAAGGATGATGCTGGACAGGTCGGACCTGGCCGTTTCTCAGAAGGCGGCCAATGATTTTGTGACCCAGAAGGACAAAGCCATTCAGGCCTATCTTCTAAGGAGCCTTGGCCCCCTGTTTCCGGGGGCGGTCTTTATCGCAGAAGAAAAGGAAAATCCGGAAATTCCCATGGGAGAGACCCTGATCATCGATCCCATTGACGGGACGACCAACTTTATCAACGGCTTCCCCGTATGCGCCGTCTGCCTGGCCTATGCCGTGGACAGGGAGGTGGAATGCTCCTTTGTCTACAATCCCTTCCTGCAGGAGCTTTTCAGCGCAGAAAGGGGAAAGGGGGCCTGGCTCAATGACCGGGAGATCCATACCATTCACAGACCCCTGGACCGTTCGATCTGTCTGATCGGGGATTCCTGGAAGGGAGACAAGGATACCCTTCGAAGGTACTTTGCCTCCTGCCGTATGATCGGATCGGCGGAGCTCCAGATCTGCCAGGTGGCCTGCGGAAGGGCCCAGGCGGATATCACGAAGTCCATCCATGTCTGGGACTATGCGGCAGGCATGCTGATCGCCGAGGAGGCCGGCGCCCTGGTCCTTGATCCGGAAGGGAAGAGAGCTCCCCTGAAGGAGCCCGGCACCATCATGGTCTGTACCTCCGAAAGCAGGGACCAGGTCCTTGCCATCTGGCATGAATCTATGAAGAACAGGCCTTGGAATTAATAAAAATGTAATATTTTTGAAATATTAAGCGAAATATTTTAGAATTGTTACAGATTTTTTGCCGAGACTGTGATATGATACTGTGAGGAATGATATAAAGTATATAAATTCCGGAAAAACAGCACTACAGCAGAGCTGATCAACAGACAGGGGGAAGTTTTGAGAAAGAACAGAAACATCGCATCATTTATGTCACTGTTGCTGATCCTGATGACAATCCTGACCATGTTCACAGCCGTGCCTATGGAAGCTGCGGCAGCGACCTACGCAAAGATCGCGGAGGGCTCTTACGTTTTCTATTCCAAAGAGAGCGCCTACTGTGTTATGGATATCAAGGGAAACGGTTCGGCCAACGGAACCAATATTCAGGCCTGGCGGACCTCCGGCGGGAGCAATCAGATCTTCAACGTGACCCGCCTTTCCGGTACCTGGTATAAAATCACCGGCAAGACCTCCGGCAAAGCCCTCACCGTTGCCGGCAACACCAAGAAAAAGGGCGCCAATATCCAGCTGGGCTCCTATACAGGAGCCAAGGGACAGCAGTGGAGATTCGTTTCCACAGGTGACGGTTATTTCCGGGTCAAGAACCGCCTGGGCTACTACCTGGATATCAAGGGAGCCGGGTATTCCAACGGCGCCAACGTACAGCTCTGGTCCAAGAATTCGTCCAAGGGCCAGCGGTGGAACCTGGTGCCTGCCTCCCAGCCTCTGGCCAACGGCACCTACTATATCAATGCCGCCGGCGGCGGCAAGGTCCTGGATGTCTATGCTCATTCCGTAGACAATGGGGCCAATGTATGGATCTACAGCAAGAATACGACTACCGCCCAGAAATTTATTCTGGAGTATCTCAACAACGGCTATTACAGGATCACCAATTCCGGATCCGGCAAGGTTCTGGAGGCGGCCAACAATAAGACCAAGAACGGCACCAACATTCAGCAGAACAAGTGGGCTGCCAGCATGAATCAGGAGTGGCGGATCTCCAAGAGGGGCAGCGGCTACCAGATCATCTCGGCAGTGAATCCCACCAAGGTCTTTGACATTGAAGGCGGATCCTTTACCAACCGGTCCAATGTGCAGCTCTATAAGAACAATGGAGCAGCCGAGGAATACTGGAGCTTTACCAAGATCAGCAGCAGTGTTACGCCGGCAGCCGATTCCACCTATTCCGAAAACAAGTCCGATTCGGCTTCCACCGCTTCTTCGACCAGTTCTGTCTCCAAGGAGACCGCCAACCGGTCCAGCGCGGTAGATTACATGCGGGCCATGGCGACCCTTCGCTGGAAGCCTGCCTATACCATCACCTACTGGAACAATACCGACGGCAGAAAGTGGGTCAAGGGCGTCACCTATACCGGCGTGCCTTACACGCAGTATAACAAGACCTCCCTGGAGACCTTCAAGAGCGCCCTGTCCGGGTCCACCTACAAGGGACCTTCCGCCAGGAACAATTATCTTGGAAACGACTGCTCCAGTGCTGTGACCCTGGCATGGAAGCATGTCAACAACGCCGTGACCGTCACCTATACGGGAAACATGTTCCCCACCTCAGCCAATCTCAAGGCAGTGGGCAGCTATAAGGCTTCCTCCAAGACCAACACCAGCTCCATCGTCAAGGGCGGCAACAGCAAGGCGACCATGTTCGCAGCCTATGCCAAGCTCAAGCCCGGCGACGCTGTGGTCTACCATATCGGCTATCTGGGACATGCAAGACTGGTTACCTCCGTCAACACCCAGAAGAAGACGGTCACCTGTATCGAACAGTCCGGTCTGGTCACAGCCAATAAGACCTCCTGGCAGATCGATAAGGTCTATACCTTCGAGCAGCTCTACCAGGGCAATTACGTTCCGGTCACACTGGCCAACTGGAAATAAAAAAAACCGCGGGTACAAAAAGACCTCCGGGTCCATCCGGCCGGGGCTCATAAGACAGATTTTTAGTTATTGAAAATGGCATGCCCTTCGGGGCATGCCATTATTTTTTCCATCCGTTTATATTCGCCATCGTGTCAGACAGATGCCTGCATCAGCGCCTGTTTTAAACTTTTATAGGAGTCTGTGCCTTCTGCTTCAGAGGTCCTTTTTCAGGGCCGGACGCCGTTCAGATAGGCAAAGTGTTTGAGCAGGGCGTCTCTGGCCCGGGTGGTCCTGACGATCCGCAGCCATTCCAGAGAAGGCGCGCTGACAGAATTATCGTAGTATTCTATGTGGACGATATCGTCGTAGACCAGGATTCTGTCGATCCGGGCAGGCTTTTTGCTCTTGTTGATATAGGCGCATTTGAACCGCAGGCCCTTGTCCTCTCCCAGAAGGAAGGCAAAGTCCAGAATGGTGGCGCCGATCTCGATCTCGTAGGCTTTTTTGCGGCCGTCATAGACCCGCATCATCATGCCCACGGTGGCCGTATGCTTTTCCAGATATCTGGACAGGGCCTTAATGGCCTCCCTGGTCCTGACATATTCGAACCAGCGGATGGTGGCGTGGGGGATATTCCTTTCGGGATTCTTCTTGTCGGCGTCTGCAATGATCTCCACCTGGTCTCCTTCGCTCAGCTTGGTATAGAGCGGGATGGCGGTATGGGAGCCGTTGAGGAAGGCGTGCCTGGCGCAGAGCCCGATGTCCCGGTGGATGGCAAAGGCAAAATCCAGGACCGTGGCGTCAGCGTCGATCTCCATAATGGATCCGTCCCTTCTGTAGACGTGGATGCTGGGCCGGAAGGTATCCAGAGGCTCCGCCGTATCGACCCTGGAAATGGTCTTCATACGGCTGTCCATCTGCCGGAAGATCTCGCCGTGCATGTGGTCCTCATAGGTGCTTTCGTTTTCGACAAAGACCCTGTAGCGGCAGTTGTAGGCGTCCCGCAATAGAAAGAAGGGCAGGTCCGAAACGGAATCCCGCCCCTGGCCGGTGATGGTCAGGGCAAAGCGCAGGGGCTGCAGGCAGTCCGCATCCGGTATATAAAGTCCCTTCTGCAGGGCCGGATAGAAGGTCAGGAACAGGTCCCGGGGATCGTCTGCATAGGCATCGGAAACGATGAAATAAATGTCATAGAGGGCCACAGAATCCTTGTCTATAGCCTGCTCCAGGTCCAGAAAGATGTTGCTGACATTGGGATTCACGTCATGGAAGATGCTGTTCATATAGCGGCGGTGAAAGCTCCAGGACAGGATCATCTTCCGGGCCTGGACCAGGTCCTCCGCAAAGAGGCAGTCAGAGGAGGCTTCCTCCAGCTCCAGGTCGGAGACGGCGTAACGGGTCCTCTGTCCCTGGAAAACGGCGTTCATATAGCTGCTGACGCCCTCCAGAGACAGACGGTTTTCCTGGAGCAGGACTTCGTATCTGCGGCGGAGCAGGTCACAGGCCTGGGGATTCTCCAGACCGATGCAAAGATCCTCCAGAATCTCGATCAGGCGGGAGCAGTTGATCCTCTGCAGGAGAGGAATGATCACATGGCGGGTCTTGTCCACCTTGGCCGTGATCTTGTTATAGGGCATATCTCCCATGGTCCGGAGGTTGTGGATCCGGTCCGCGGCCTTGATATAGAGGGCCTGGGGATTGCGGCTGACGGAGGCAATGAGCTTGGCGTCGGACATGATGTCCACGTCCTCCTTCAGCATTTCAGATACTTCATCGATGGCGTTGTCAATATCGGTGACAGCCTCCACCAGGGAGGCCACCCGGTGTCCCACTCTGTCCTCCATCTCCGAGAAGGTCATGGAGGAGTCCTCCAGCACGTCGTGGAGGAGACCGGCTGCGATCACGTCATTGTCGACTTCAATGTTGGCCAGAACGGCGGCCACTGCCAGAGGATGAAAGATGTAAGGCTCTCCGGTCTTGCGCCGGACGCCGAAGTGGGCTTTTTCCGCGATGGAAAAGGCTGTATTGAGGAGGCCCGTGTCGGGCCGCATATATTTCCGGATCTGCCGGATCAGTTCCGAAAACTGCTCTTTATAGGCGTTTATCTCTTCCGGCTCGAAGGGACGGGTTTTTTCTTTGGCCATAGCTTTCTTCCTCCTGCCTTCAGGCCGGGCTGCCCGGTATGAAATGCTTCAGGAAATGGTACCAGTCATCATCATCCCGGGAGGAGACCTTGACGACCCGGAAAAGGTTGTGCTCAACGGTCTCGTTGATAATGGAAGTCAGATGTCCGTTCAGAATATATCTGCGGTTGCGCTCGGACAGAGGGAAGGTCTCCTGGTCCTTTGAGGCGGCGGACCGGGAGCGCAGGGGCGCTTCCTCCAGGGCCTTTGTAAGATCTTCTATGGCGTTCTGGGGATAGATCTGGGGGAAGCCCAGAAGAAGGCGTCTGGCGATTTCTTCTTCCGCGGCCCTGATCGGATATCTGGAAAGACCGATGAGCTGCATACAGGGGCAGGAGATCCGGCCCTTGGATACGGATACGGCGGTGGACAGACCGCCGATATAGCGGACAGACCGCATATCCGGCCTGTGGAGGATCATGGTGATCCGGTCCCGGCTGCCGGAATCGGCTGTAATGAATACATTGCCGCTGGTCAGCTCGATGCCGCCTTCGTAGAAGCGGTCCTCCTGGAAGTGGTTGAGAAGAATGGACTGGAAATCCTTCTTGAGGTGTCTGGCCTGAAGATGGTCTTCATGGCACATTTCATAGCGTTCCATCATTTCGTCCATATGCAGGCCGAAATCCGCCCTGCACTGATAGACATAGGAGCTGCCCTTCCTGACCCGGTAGACAGCCAGAAGACCGTATTCCAGGGATTCCCTGTCGGCCTTGTTCTCCCGCCCCTTAAAGGCGGTGGTCTTGAAATAATACATACAGTAGAGACCCAGGTATTTGTTCCATTCCGCCTCGTCAAAGAGCATGGCGGAGATCCGGTTCTCCTCTGCCTTCAGGGCCAGGTCCTCGTTCAGGATCTCCTCAATGGAGAAGGAGGTCAGCTGAAGGAGCTGTTGGAAAAAGGGGAAGATGGGCGGGACCTTGTGCTCCTTGCGGAGGGCGGCCAGTGAAGACGTGGAGATTCCCAGCTTCGCGGCCAGTTCCTTGTCTGAGTGGATCTTGTTTTCCTGCTTGATGTAGTCAAGGTTTCTGATCAGGTTTTCACCTGCTGCTTTGCTGTCTGTCAGCCTCATATCCTTCCTCCCTTTCTTTCAATATTGAAGGCGTCCTGTCTCCGGCGCCTTTGTTACTTACAGATGCACTTGATTTCTTTGGGGTAGTTTCTAGAGTATAAATCCGGAATTCTGATTAGGCAATAGCGGAAATGAGAATTCGATTCAGAATCCTGAATAAAATTCATAAAAAAGAAGCATTCGGTGCATCGAATGCTTCTTTCAGGGAATTTCCGGATTTTTACAGGTCGATCCTGTCTCCGAAAAAGATCACGGCATACATGCCGGGGCCCACGTGGGCGCCAATGACGGGACAGAGGGTGCGCTTGCAGATGTCGATGCCGGGATTGACGGCCTTGAGCTGGTCAATCAGTTCATCCGCCCGGTCTTCACAGTCCGCATGGACAACATAGGCCCTGTTTGGCAGATCCTGGCAGCGCTGCTTCTGATAATCGGCGATCATTTCCTTCAGGGCCTGGCGGACGCCTCTCTTTTTCTTGATGGTGGGCAGCTTTCCCTGGCTGTCTATGACAAGAATGGGCTTGATGTTGAGGGCCGTGCCCAGGATGGCTGTGGTCGGATCGATCCTCCCGCCCCGCTTCAGGTACATCAGATCATCCACCATAAAGATATGACAGACCTTCCAGCGCAGCTCGTTGAGCTGGTCCATGTTTTCTTTGGCGGAAAGGCCCTTTTCCCGGTTGAGGGCCGCCTGTTCGGCCAGAAGTCCCATGCCGCCGGTGGCGGACAGGGTATCCACGGGATAAATCCCGGCGTCCGGATAGTCCTCGGCCAAATCCCTGGCTGCCAGACGGACCGAATCAAAGGTCTTGGTCAGGCCGCTGGAAAGGGAAAGATAGAGGACGTCCATGCCCTTTTTGAGCCAGGGCTCAAAGATATCAATATACTGCTGAGGCGTGACCTGGCTGGTCCTGGTCTCAATGCCCTTTCTCTGGGCAGCGTAGAAGGGCTTTAAATCCTCGTCTTTCTGCAGATCTGTGCAGAAAAATTCCTGGTCTCCGATCGTATACATCATGGGGACAAAAAGGATATCGTGCTTTCTGGCAAAATCTGCATCCAGATCACCGGACATATCCATATAGATTACATACTGGTTCATGCTAGGCGGTTTCTCCCTGAAATGGATTTATTTTTTTACTCTGCCATTATACTAGCATGGGAAAAATGGTACAATGGACAAATAAGAAACAGATGCAGTATATGTAACACGTGTTACTGATTTGTTGCCAATTTACGGGCGTCTGGACCAAAAATCAGAAGGATCCTGAAGAGGGGACAGGAAGAGAGCAGCACGCCTGCAGGGAGGAAAAAGGAAATGGAAGAAGAAAAGAAGATCGGGAGAGACAGGAAAGAAGACCGGCGCGTTCGAAGGACCCGGACCAATATCCGCAGGGCCTTTCTGGAGCTTTTGGATGAAAAGAATTATACCCAGATCACAGTGACAGAGCTTGCAGAGAGGGCGGATATTAACCGCAAGACATTCTATGCTTATTATACGGGCATGGAAGATCTGCTTTTTGACATGGAAAAGGAGATTCTGGATCAGTATGAGCTGCTTTGCAGCAGAGTCAACTTTTTTCTGCCAAACTTCAACGGCATGGCCTACTTCGGGGAAATCAACGCCCTGATCCAGCAGAACCTGCCCCTTCTGAACAGGCTGGGCAGGCTTGGCGTTGTGCCGGACCTGGTGGTCCGGATCAAGGATATGACAGTGCGGAATTTCATGGAAAACAACATGGGACTGGAGGATCAGACAGACATCCGGATCGGGCTGACAGCCGAATTTCTGGCCATGGGGGTCCTGGCCATGTTCTCCAAATGGAGAATGGAAGGGAAAATGGACCTGAGCGAATTTGCAGACTTTGCGGGCAAGCTGGCCGTGGGCGGTATAAGAGAGGCCTTCCGGGACCAGGAAAAAAGCCAATAAAAAAAGGACCATCCGATCTCCTGCCATCCGATGGTCCTTTATCTGAAATTCAGTAATCTCATTTACGTGCCCTCCTTTATTCAGTTTTTTTTAATGAACTCCACATGCGATCAATAATCTAATGGATTATGAAGGATCTACCTGTCCAACGGTTTTTTTCCTCTCTTTCTTTTGTTAAGTCTATTGTATGCGAAGGGCCCGGATTTGTCAAGAAATAATCTGATAATTAAATAAAAAAATCTAAACAAGGGATAAATATACTAAATTATCAGATTTATAAGATTATTCATTTCTTAAACAGAAGATCCAGGCCTGCATCTGTGACATCGCCCTCCACTGCCTGGGAGAGCCATTCGGCCATGCTGACCCCGGCAGGAGTCTTTAAAAAGAAGGAGGGCTGTCGGACGGCCGTATGGATGGTGCCTCCTCCTGCCAGGATGGGGTTTTTGAAGTCATAGATAAAAATGCCCATGGCCGGATCCAGTTCCTTGAGCCTTCGGACCATATGCCGCATCTGTCTGCAGTAAAAGGTCTGCAGAGAGGCGTCTGTCTTATATTCGTTATAGTGCATGTCGGAGTAGAAGGCAGAGAGCAGGTAGTCCCGGGGGGAGCCGGCATAGAGGCAGCGGAAGCGCCCCGGATTCCTCCTGTACAAACCCTTATACCACTCCAGGGCCAGGCAGGATCCGTTCACATCCTGCCAGTGCCGGTCCTTTGCGTGCCAGACCTTTTTAAGGATATGGCGCCACCTTCCGTAGTAGAGCTGGGCGCTGTCGGAAAAGAGAGTAATATCCTCCAGCTGGGGATAAAAATCGTCTGCGATGGTTTCAGCCACGGCAGGCACGGCAAAAGCGCCGGCACTGTCTCCGGCAATGAGCAGCTTGTCCGGCTGGGGGAAATAGGAGCGGCAGGCGTTCATGGCTGCCAGAAAGTTTTTTCGACCATGGAAGTGCAGGACCTGCTCCTCGGCCGGTTCTGCCTCCGGATCCTCGTTTTCAGGCAGGTAACGCAGTTCTCCGTCTCCCACATGCATATCGCCGGTGGAATAGGTGATGACCAGGAAATTCCAGTCGCTGAAGGGATTCATGGGCAGAGAGGCGGCCGTGATCCCGTTGTTGATGTTCATGATCTGGGTAAAGGGACGGAGATTGTCCCAGTAGTAGTTGGGCATCCAGGCAGCGGTCTTGCCTCCTGTGACAGGTCTTGCTGCGGTATAGGGATTCCAGGCGATGCCGCCTCCGGATAAAAAGATGCACAGGTGGTCGCCGTTTCCCTTACGCAGGTAGATATGGTAGGGGGAGCCGTCGCCGCTGAGGCCTTCGGGCAAAAGCTTCCGGTACCAGGTCTGGGGAGGAAGCTCCATATCTTCCTCCAGAAGAGGGGCTTCCAGAGGAGAGCCGGCCAGGCTGCTGTCAATGGTATGCTCCACAAATTCGCCCACATGGTAGGCGAGCTGGGAGAAAAGCTGCGGATCTTCCTGGGGAAGATGAAAATTAAAAGGAGGATTGGGCATAAGAGTACCTTCCTGAGACAGTTTGGCTTTTAGAGGTTCAGGAGCTTGAGGACTGCGTTCTTGACCTGGCCGAAGTTGAAGATCAGGGCCCAGGCCGTAAGGATGGCCATGACTGTCATACAGACGACAGCCGGGATGATAAAGTGATTCCAGCCATTCAGGACCGGGATGAGCTGGAGCATGCACAAAAAGATGTCCACCACCAGATATACGATATATTCATTCATGCCCATGTCAAGGCTCCGGGCGATTCCCAGGGTGGCAAAAACAAGCCAGAGAAAGCCGATGGGCAGGATATAGGAAAGACTCCAGCTCCGAAAGCCGGTCAGTATGTCAATGGCAAGGCAGATGAGCATGATGATATAGGTCTGGGACGTGATCATTTTGAGCATGTCGGACCGGTAGGTCAGACCGATCAGCACGTCCAGCCAGATAATGATGCCCACAAGACCTGCGGCGAAGGCCCAGCCCACCTGGAAATGGGTTATGAGCTCAATGGCTCCCAGAATGATCAGCCAGGAAATAAGAATGAAGGTACAGATCCTGGCGATCATGACGCTGGTGAAGGGATTTTTTTTCAGGACCGGAAAGACATCCGGCTCGGGATGGCCGCCCAGGGTGGCCTGGCAGAGGGGGCAGCAGGCCTTGTTGCCCCGGATCTGAATTCTGCATTTCTGACAGTACTGCATGGAAATACCTCACTTTTGGGAACTATCGGAAGCTTTGCCGGCGTCCCTGACGCTCTGCCTTAAAAGCAGATCCTCTCTGGCTTTCTGGGCGGCAAATTCATCTCCGATATCGTCCTGTGCATCGAAGTCATTGGTGGCAAGCTCCACTTCGATTCCCATATCGGTCAGAGACCGGAAGAAATTCATCATGACATTGTGGGTCCGGAAAGCAGAAGCAATGCCGAAGACCAGCTTGTCTCCGAAGGAGCTGATGCAGATCTGGGCATCGGGCGCTGCCATGAAGCAGGAAAATTTATCGATATGAGGAACCAGGATGTCCGGCATGGTGACTTTGCCCACATTGGAAACCGTCCCTGTGATGCCCCGCTGGATCCTGTCATTGGCCATGGAGATGACCAGGTCCTTGATGATGCAGGGAACGAACTTGACGGCCAGATTGTGCTCCAGCTTGGAATAGCCCTGCATGGTCAGCGCGACCTGGTCGTCCTTGAGCTGGCGGTCAAAGGAGGCGCTGACTTCGTCAATGATGGTCTGGAGATTTCCGTCATAATGCTCCGGATAGAAGGCCACATTGATGACGCCGAAGAAATTCCGGGTCGTTTCGGAGGGAAAATAGTTCCGCAGATTGACGGGAACGCTCAGGACGACCGGGAGCTTTTTCTCCCGCTGGGTCATTTCCTTAATGATCGCCTCCATATAGAGAGCTGTGGCAAAGATGGCAATGGTGGCGTGCCTGGCCCTGGCTTCCTCTAGAAAGGCAGAGGTCGACACCGTTCCCTCCAGAAGGTGGACCTGCAGGTTTTCATCCCGCTCGCCCTGCAGATGATAGGCCCGCTTGGGAGCCCTTTTGTTTTCCTGGGGCTTTCCGCTGGCTTTTTCGTAGAACTTGGTGAAGGCATCGGTCTCCTTGTTCCGGATGGAGGCGCGGACCGGCAGGACCAGATCGTCGTCATAGTCGTAACGGATCTTCAGATAGTTGGTCACGATGGCCTTCAAAAACTCCATGGCGCCGGTGCCGTCTGTCAGGACATGGAACATTTCCAGATTGATCCTGCAGCCGTGGTAAACGACCCGGTACAGAAGATTCCTCCGGCCCGGAAAATAGATGGCGCTGCAGGGCGGCTTGTTCTCCTCGTGGGAGACCGCCTTGATATTGGAGGAATCCAGATAATACCAGAAGAGGCCTTTGCGGAGTATGGAATTAAAATAAGGGAATTCCCGGACCGTTCGGTCCAGGGCCAGCTGCAGAATGGGTCCGTCCACTTCCTCCTTGAGAACGCAGGTGATCCGGAAGACACGGGTATCTGCGCCTTTGGTCGTGGAAGGAACGATTTTGGCAGCATTATCGACTTTATACCATTTGGGAATGGGACGCGGCATTATGATTACCTCACATAAGGGATGATCCGGGCTGGCCTGGCGCCTGTAAACAGGATACAAAGGGAAAGGCAGAGGAG
>CAMNJZ010000047.1 GCA_946541955.1 uncultured Lachnospiraceae bacterium
TTATTTCAGCTTCATGCCTGCATTGACCATGCGGAACATCCGGACTGCCCCCTTATAATAGAGCTCTTCCGCTCTGTCCAGGGCTTCCGAAAGAGGCATGGGACCGTCGACTGTGGTCATGATCGAATCAATGCCATGCTCGAAGATCTGCTCGTAGCCCTCTCCCAGGCCGCCGCAGAGAGCCGTGACCGGAATCTCATGCTTTTTGGCTCTGTCGCCGACGCCCTGCATGACCTTGCCGAAGCAGCTCTGCCAGTCAGTCCTGCCCTCGCCGGTCACCACCAGATCCACGCCGCGTAAGAGGCCGTCAAAATCGATCAGGTCCAGAACGGTTTCAATACCGGACTTCATTTCCGCATTGAGGAAGATCTTCAGGGCTGCGCCCAGGCCGCCGGCCGCACCGGTACCGGGGGTATCATCGGGGTTGATGCCGAATTCCTTAATAATGACGTCTCTGTAGCTGCACATGCCCTTTTCCAGGCGGTCCAGGATCTCAGGGGTGCCGCCCTTCTGCTTGCCGAAGGTGTAGGTCGCTCCGTCCTTGCCGCACAGAGGGTTGGTCACATCGCACATGACGGTGAAGCGGGCCTTCTTTGCTCTTTCGTCCAGGCCGCTCATATCGATGGAAGCCACCTTCTCCAGCTCGCTTCCCTTGCCTTCCAGAACATTTCCGTCGGCATCCAGGAAGCGGACGCCCAGGGCGCTGGCAAAGCCCATGCCGCCGTCATTGGTGGCAGAGCCGCCGATGGCGATGGAGATATCGGTAAAGCCTGCATCCAGGATGGCCTTGACCAGTTCGCCGGTCCCGTAGGTAGTGGTATTCAGAGGGTTCCTCAGCTCTTCCGGCACCATGGGAAGGCCGGAAGCCTGGGCCATTTCCAGAACCGCTTCCTTTTCGCTCAGCTTTCCGTAGTAAGCCCGGACATTCTCCATCAGGGGTCCGTGTACGTCTGCATAGACCTTTGTTCCCTTCCGTGCCAGCACCACGGCGTCTGTGGTGCCTTCTCCGCCGTCCGCGACCGGAACGCCGACGGTCTCACAGGGGCCGAACACTTCATGAGCCGCTCTGGTCAGAAGCTCGACTGTCTGCTCGCTGCTGACTGTGCCCTTAAAAGAATCCGATGCAAATACTAGTTTCATGTTAGTCCCTCCTTTTTGGTTTTCTGTACGGGGATCAGCAGAAAGGCTGTGCTGTCTGAAAATATCTGATATTTCCTGCAAATCCGGCGTTTTTTCTTCTTTCTGATTCTTATTATATCCTTTTTCCTCCTGATTTGAATAAGTCAGTGGAATAAAAAGAACGCATCATTTCGTATCATTGATACAAAACATGCGTTCCATTCTTTTCTGTTCTCTTCCCGCCCGCGGCAGGACCTCAGTTCTTCTGTCCCAGATAGAGATACAGAAGGCTCAGAAACTCTCTGTCCTTTGCGGAATCCAGAGGGTCGATGCCCAGGTAGTCCTTCATCCGGTTATAGCGGTAGACCAGGGTATTCTTATGGATATAGATGCTGGCCGCCGTCTCGGACAGGTTATAGTTGGAGGCCTCCAGGGCTCCGATCATTTCCACCATCTGCTTCTGTCTCTCTTCCCCCATTTCCTTCCCATAGACATTGAAGATCCGGTGCAGCTCCGGTCTGGGGGTCAGGGTCCTGAAATACTCCCTGACATAGTCAATGAAAAATTCGATTTCTCCCGGCTTTTTCATATGGGATTCCAGCCACTTGCAGTGCCGGTAGGAATAATAATACTGAGAGAAGGAGTTCTGCAGGGTCCCCACATAAAAGGTGACGATAAGCTCCCTTTCCTTCATCCACTGCAGGATATAGTCCAGATACTCTCTGATCTCCTCCCTGTAATCCACCATATTCCGTTTTCCTTCCACCCGGACCGTCTTAAAGACCAGCAGATGCCTCTCGTCCATGACAAAGCTGAAATCCTGGCTGCAGTGGCCTCTGCCCCTGCGCAAAGCTTCCAGGGCCTGTTCCGGCAGGGCCAGGGGATCTTTTGCCCCCTCCTGTCCTTTGATCCTGCACAGGATGGGGACCCGGATCCTGGCTTCATCATAGCCCAGCTGGCCGGCTATGCCCCGGATCTCCGAGGCCGAAGCAAATTCCGACTGGGTCAGCAGGGTCAGAAGGTGTTCCTTTCGGGATCTGCGGAGGCGGAGGGCCTCCTGCTGCTTCTCATAGCGGAGCATGGCTTCCATGGCCATGCGGGTGATCATGGCCACCTCGTGGATCTTATCCGGATCGCCCGTGACGCCGACAACGCCTTCCTTGCGGCCCTCATGGAGGATGGCCATATTGATGCCGGGAAGCACGCCCGGAAACATCCGGTCGTCCCGGATCACGATCATATCCTCCGATCCCCGGATGATGCGTTCCGCCACCTCATGATAAGTCCCCACCCGCTTGGGGTCTCTGCTGGCGATGATCACCCCGGATTCATCCATGATGTTGATATTGTATTCGGTATATCTGGTGACCTGCTCTATAAACTTCCTGGCCAGTTCGGGTTCGATCATACTCTCTCCCTTCTTTTCGTTTCATCAGCGCCCGCTTTCACCGCAAGCGGCAGGAAAAGCCTCTCTGACGTTTCCTCCGAAGCCGAAAGGGGCATGACAGGGCTCTGCGCTGCGCCTTGCGATATTGCCGGCGCCAAGAATGCCCCATCGAATCATGCTTTGCTCCCTGTCTTTTCATCTGTTGTCAGGCCTGCTGCAGGCCGCCCGCCTTCTTCCCTCTCCAGCGGATCAGCCAGTAGGTCACCTCTGTGATACAGCAGGCCGTCCAGCCCACCGGATATCCCAGGCCCACCAGGATGGGAATGTTGGCTACATAATGGGTCACAAGATACAAATAGGTCTGCCGTACACCGACGAAGCAGGAAAGCATGATGATCATGGGCCCTCTTGCGTCTCCCCGCCCCCTGAGGGCGCCGGCCAGGACGTGGTTCACGGTATTGCACATCAGGAAAAATACATTGGTCCTGAGGAAAAGGACCCCGTATTCAATGACAGACTCGTCCTTGGAAAAGAGTCTGGTGGCAGGGGCTGCAAAGAGATAAAGGACCAGGGCAATGCAGGCGGTGACGCTCACTGCCAGAAGGATCGTGGTCCTGGTCCCCCTGTTGGCCCGCTCCTCATTGCCTGCCCCTATATTCTGGCTGACAAAGGTGGTGGCTGCCATGGCCATGGACTGGATGGGCAGCATAATGAACTGGTCCAGCTTGTTATAGCAGGACCATCCGGCCATAACACTGGAGCCGAAGTAATTGACGTAGGACTGGACAAAGACGTTGGAAAAGGCCGTGATCACAGACTGGATGCCTGCAGGCATGCCCACCGAAAAGATCCGGACCATGATCTGGGGATCGATCCGCAGATCCCTCCAGGTAAGCCGGTAGATCTCCCGGGTCCCGGAAAGAAGGAAAAGGGTCAGCAGGGCGGAGATCATCTGGGAAATGACGGTGGCCCAGGCAACGCCCGCAATGCCCATGTCAAAGGCGATCACGAACAGAAGGTCCAGGAAGATATTGAGGACGCTGGTCAGGATCAGGAAAAACAAGGGCCTTACGGTATCGCCCACGGCCCTGAGGATCCCGCTCCCCATGTTGTAGATCAAAAGCCCTGCGATGCCCGCAAGATAAATGGTCAGATAGACCGAAGCGTCGGCAAAAACGTCCTCCGGGGTCTTCATGAAAGCCAGCATGGGCTTTACCCCCAGGACGCCGATCACGGTAAAAAGAATGCTCAGGACAAAGGTCATGGCCATGGTGGTCTCAATGGCATCATGGAGCCTTTCCTTCTCCTGGGCGCCGAAAAACTGGGAGATCAGGACGCCTGCGCCTACGGAAAAACCGTTGAAGAAGAACACGAACATGTTCGTGATCATCGTAGTGGAGCCCACTGCCGCCAGGGCCTGCTTGCTGACATAATTGCCCACCACGATCACATCGACCGTATTGTAGAGCATCTGAAAGGCATTGCCCAGCATCAGGGGCAGGGAAAAGAGGATGACCTGCTTCAGAATCGATCCTTCTGTCATATTTCTGGTTCTGCTCAAAAAAGGGTACCTCCGGTATCTACTACCTTACCACCGGGAAAAGGCATCGTCTAATCCATAATCCTTATGAAAGCATGGGCAGGACCCCGTAAAAGAGCATGCCCAGGGCTGCGGATGATAAAATCACGGCCGGAACCGACCATTTATGCCGCAGGAGCAGGTAAAGCATAAGGCCTGCAATGCCCACAGAGAAGAAAAGGATTCCCGCCTCCCCAAAGTAGGTCTCCCTGCTGAGGGTCACGATGACGCCCAGGATCATGGCGATGCAGATGGGCTTTACAAAATACATGACAGACCGCATGACCGCGCTGTCCTTAAACTTTTCAAAAAAGATGGCAATGACCATGGTCAGGGTAAAGGCTGGCATCAAAACGCCCAGAACAGCGACAATGCTGCCGGGCAGGCCGGCGGTCTGCATGCCGGTAAAGGTGGCGCAGTTGATGCCCAGGGGCCCCGGCGTCATTTCCGCGATGGCCACCAGATTGGCCAGGTCCTCGGCCGTCATCCAGCCATGGGAAGACATTTCCTCCAGGATCAGGGGCACCATGGACATGCCGCCGAAGCTGGTAAAGCCAATCTTCATAAAGGAAATAAAAAGCTGTAAATAGACCATCCCTTACGCCTCCTTTTCTTTCTGCTGCCTGTCTTTGCTGTAAAACCACCAGACCAGGGCGCAGACAACGCCCAGAAGGACCAGGAGGATGTTGCTGACCTTTGCAAACAGAGACAGGACAAAGGCGATCAGACAGATCACCACAGCCGGCGGGGTCTTTAAGGCGTCCTTTCCCAGAGACAGGGCCGCGCTTCCAATGATGGGCACCACCGCCGCCCGGATCCCGATCAGGGCCGCATGGACCCAGTAGTTGTTCTTAAAGGCATTGTAGAACTGGGCCACGATGGTCAGAATAATGACAGCCGGCGAAATGATCCCAAAGACCGCGCACAGGCCCCCGAAGACGCCTGCCACGTGATAGCCAAAGAGCAGGCTGATGTTGGTGATCATAATGCCGGGACAGGACTTGCCCACGGCCACCATTTCCAGCAGCTCCTCCTTGGTGATGATCTGTCTTTTGTTGACGAATTCCTGCTCCATCTGGGCCAGGATGGCCCAGCCGCCTCCAAAGGTGAAACAGCCGATCTTGAAAAAGAAGGCAAAGATCGTCAGACCTTTCTTAATACGTTCCATTTGGTCTCCTTAAAGCACATATGCGTGATTTCCCCATGCTATAGGGGGTATTCCTGTTTCTAATACCTTAGCATTGCCCGCATTATTTGTATAATATATAATTTTATTTGTAAATCATAGTTTGTAACTATATTTAACATTATTCCCCGCTGCAGGCCGGAGAAAGGAACGTCATGAACTGGAACCAGCTCCAATATATCGTAACCACCGCCCAGGAAGGGTCCGTCACAAAGGCGGCGGCAAGGCTTTTTATCTCCCAGCCCTCCCTGACCCTCTCCATCCAGAACCTGGAAAAGGAGCTTGGAATCAAAATCTTTGAAAGGAGCCGGGGCGCCCTCCGTCTGACCCATGCCGGGGAGCTCTATTATAACTGGGCCCTCAATACCCTTCATACCCGCGGCCAGCTGGAAGCCAGGCTGGGGGACATCAAGGAGGAAAAAAGCTACCGGATCCGCCTGGGCATCAGCCCCCACAGGTCCGGGATCCTTCTGCCCGCGATCCTGCCCGGCTTCTATGCCCTTTTTCCCTCTTCCGAGCTCTTTTTGGAGGAGCGGCCCACCTATCAGCTCCGGTCCATGCTGGAGGAGGAAAAGCTGGACCTGATCATCGACGTGCCCCATCCGGACTCCCTCAATTATCAGAATGTTCTTCTGGCCCAGGAGCATCTGGTCCTGGCGGTTCCCGAAGCCTATATAAAAAAGCTCCCGGAGATCTCCCCGGAAGCTTCTATGATCAGTATGGATCCTTCGGATCAGGTGGAGGGGGCCGTGCCCCTCCAGGCATTTGCCTCTTTTCCCTTTTTTATGATGGCGGAGCCCCAGAACCTGGCCTCCCTCTCCCGCCGTATTTACGAGACCGCAGGCTTTCTGCCAAGTACCAGGCTGGTCTGCAGCAGCATCACCACGGCCCTGGATCTTTCCGCCAAAGGACTGGGCATCGTTCTGGCTCCCGAGATTTATTCCCATCCCGGCTTTGCCAGGGAGGGAGTCCGCTTCTTCCATATGGTCCCCCAGATGGCCGGCCAGATCGATATGCGCCAGATCTGCCTTGTCCACCGCAAGTCCCTCTACCTCCATGCGGGTCTCAAGACCCTGATCCGTCTTTTCATAGAGCACGTTCCCGAGATCTATGGCGAAGGAACATGACTCAGGTCTTGGGCAGTCTGATGGTAATGTTTTCAAAGGATGCACCGCACCCGTCCGCAAATACGCCGATGTGGGCTCCGTCAATGGAATGCATGATCCTGGAGCTCAGTGCTTTCGCGTCATCTATATAGAGGACTACGATTTCGTTCTCACACACCAGCTTCACATGATGGACCTCTTTCAGGGAAAAATCATAGGCCGTGAAGGCACCCGGTTCAAATTTTGTCAGTTCCCCTATCTCATAGCCTTCATAATGGATCAGATTTCTGTCCGCATCCAGACACAGGGCCGTATAGGTCTCGTCACTCTGACTGCCGCCGAAGGCAAAGCCGGCCCGTCCGCCCGGATCCAGTTTTACGTCGCATTCCAGCGTCATGGAAGGAGAACGGGTCCCCATATCTGCCAGGGCAAAGGCTCCCTCCCCTGCAGAAAGACTGATGGAATTGTCCTTGATCCGGACACTGCCTTCTTTTTTGACTGCCTGGAATGGCTTTTCTGCAGTAAAGTAGTTTTTCAGAGTCTCCGGGGCCTTTACGCCCAGACTGCCGTCCTCATGTCTTACCAGCTCATGATTCAGAACATTTCCGGCCCACTGATAGGTGCCGGAATCCGTGCTCAGTCCTGCCCTCCCGATCCAGCCGCAGAGATAGGTGCTGTCATTCATCTGTGCTGTTTTTGCTGCATAGAAGACGAATCCTGCCCCTGAAACAGTGCTTCTTCCGTCCAGGACATTATCGCCGGGCACGCTGAAGGGCCCCTTCATGGACTCTCCCACTGCATAATAGGTGCAGCAGTCCCAGCTGTAGGTGAGATACCAGCTGCCATCCAGGCAGAAGAGATCCGGGCATTCCAGCATGTACTGTGCCTGGGGAGCAAAGAAGGGACCGCAGAAGGTCCATTCCTTCAGATCCGGAGACGTATATCTGGCGACCACGCCGCCCAGGGTGTCATCTCTTGCAGCAATCAACAGCCAGTAGCACTGCTCTTCTTCGACCCAGAAGACCTCCGGATCCCTGAAATCATCCTTGGAATAGCCCTCCGGCGCAAATAAAACAGGTTCTGCATCCTTTGTCCAGTTCTGCCTGTCTGTACTGACAGCATGCATGACACATTCCCTGCCGCGTCCCCCGTTGCCGCTGTCGTTATGGCCGGTATAGAAAAGATGATACAGACCCTCCCGGTCCTGCATGACGGAGCCGGTTCCGATCGCCGGATCCGGATCTGACATGAGGCCGAAATTCAGCACCATACCGTGATCCTCATACTCGTAAAGATTCGGCGTGCTGTACTTCCATACAGGGTGATAGGCCTGGCCGTTATGGTCCGTATCATACAAATAATAGAGCTCCAGCTCCCCGTCCTCTGTCACAAAGGGCATGACATCTCCCACATAGGCATCCTCCGGGATAGGAAACAGTGCATAGGGTACCGCTTCATAGGGTTCATCCGGAAGAGTTCCCGCAGCCTCCTGGCCGCAGGCGGACAGAATCAGCGCAAGGATCAGAAACAGAGCAGGAAGGATTCTTTTTTTCATCATTTTCACTCACCTTTCTTTTGGAGGCGAAATGTATCCATATTTACAACTTAAGTATAAATTTCCGTTTACATTTCCGCAATACGGATTGTGCATAATTTCACATTTGTATCACCTTATCTGGCATCTGTAACACAATCCTGCCAGGATCCTCCTCCATAAAGATGTTCTGACCGCAAAAAAGCCTCTCCGATCCTTCAGGAATGGGAGAGGCTCTGTTTCTTTATGGCATCAGTCAAATATGCCGGAGGACAGGATGTCTTCCAGACTTTCAAAATGATAATCCACATAGTCTTTCAGGTCATCGGTATAGGGCGTCAGATCCGGGACCATAAGGGTCAGGCAGCCGGCCCCCGCCGCGCTCATGACCCCGTTGGGGGAATCCTCCACAGCCGCGCACTCCGCCGGCGCAAGGGAAAGCATCCGGCAGGCCAGCAGATAGACGTCCGGAAAGGGCTTTCCTCTTGGCACCGAAAGGGCCGACAGGATCTTTGGAAAACAGGGGGAAAGCCCGGCAAGGTCCAGATAGTGCCTGGCTCTTTCCTCCGGGGCGGCCGTGACCACGGCCGTGGCAATGCCCTTGCCCCGCAGATATTCGGCAAGGGCCGCCGCCCCTTTCTTGGCTTCGGGGCAGTGGTCCCTGAAAAAGTCCCGCATCAGCTCGCGCCGCCTTTTCTGGACGGCAGGATAGATCCCGTCATCGCCGAACCGGTCCAGGAAGATGCCCGCCGCCAGGCCGTGATCACAGCTTCGAAGGCGCAGGATGTCCTCCAGAGGGAGGTCATAGCCCAGCTCCTTTGCCGCCTGCTTCCAGTAATCTCTGTAATATTTTTCCGTATCGACAAGGACGCCGTCCATGTCAAAAAGCACTGCCTTAATCATACTTCTCCTCCTGCCCGCATTCCTGATCCGGCATTCTGGTCTCATCCAGGATCCCGTCTTCCAGATACGGCTTCCTTCCGCCGCCGAAGGGCCGCCCTTCCTGCATGCACAATTTCATTAAAGCATATTTCTGTCAAAAAACATATATCAGCTCCCTCTGGTTCCTAAGTTTCTTCTGACGGACAGGCAGACAATGATCCGGCATGAAAAGAAAGTGACCCGAAAATGACACTTTTGTCATAATCGGGTCACTTTTTCAATCATGCTGCAGCCTTACGGCTGGGGCCTCGTGGATGAAACATCATCTGATCAGAGTGATGATTCACCCTTCTGATCCGCTTTCCGGATCTGCCTTTTCTTCAGAAGGATTCGGTTCAGCGTTCTCTGTTTCCTGGCTCTCAGGCTCCGTGCCTTCCGTTTCCTTGCCCTCAGGCTTTTCCGTTTCCTGGCCATTTGTGTCAGCGTTCTCTGTCTCCTGTCCTTCCTGGGGTACTGCATCCGGATCCTGGCTCTGCTTTTCTTCTTCTGAGCCTTCCTGGCCCGCCTCTTTTGCACTGTCGCCGGAATTCTCGGTGATATCCTTGATATTGACCGTCAGTCTTCCGCCGTCATAGTTGTCATTGTTTTCAGGACTGACTGCAAAGATCAGAACATCGCCGGCCTTGACATCAAAGGTCAGATCAAAGCTTTCTGTCTTTTCTCCGGAGAAGTTTCCGGTTGTTCCCATCCACTTCTTCTCAGCACCGTTCAGGAAGATCCGGACGCAGGTACCATCCGCATCCTTGTCCTCATTGTTGGCGAACTTTGTATAGTCGCCTTTGACCTGGATTGTTCCGTCTTTTGCGACCACCCACTTGTAGGCAGCGTTTCTGCCTCCGCCGGGTTCCACAAAGTCAGCTTTCAGTTCAGGCTTGCCGTTATGATAGTAACGGCCGGCTTCCGCATCATAAGGCAGCTTTTCAAAGTTCTTGCTGTCCCAGTCACAGGCGCCGTAGTACCAGCCGTCCTTTCCGTGTCTGCCGAAGCTGCCCTTTAAGCTGGTATTGTTTGTCCGGCTGGGATCAGGCGTAACTTCTGCATAAGCATCCTCAGAAGGTTCTTCGGGCTCTTCCTCCTTGCTGCTGATGGCAATCTCAAGGCGGCCTCCGTCATAGCTGTCGTTGCCTTCCGGATTGACCGCAAAGATCAGAACGTCACCGGCTTTGACTTCATATTCTTCATCAAAGGATTCTGTCTGCTCTGTCTCATAGTTGCCGATGGTGTTTCCACCCATCCACTTCTTCTCTTCGCCGTTCAGGAAGATCCGGACGCAGGTACCATCTGCATTCTGGTCTTCGCTGTTGGCAAACTTGACATACTGTCCCCTGACATTGATGGTCCCGTCTTTGGCAACGACCCACTTATAGGCAGCATTTTTGCCGCCGCCGGGCTCAACAAAGTCAGCCTTCAGCTCGGGTTTGCCGTTATTGAAATAGCGGCCTGCTTCCTCATCATAAGGAAGTTTTGCAAAATTCGTGCTGTTCCAGTCACAGGTACCGTAGTACCAGCCTTCGGTTCCGTGTCTGCCGAAATCATCCTTAAGGACTGTATTATTGGTCCTGTTGGGATCGGGCTCGACCTCTGCATAGCCGTCGTCTCCGGATCCGCTGTAGTCACTGATCGTAACTGCAAGGCGGCCTCCGTCATAGCTGTCGTTGCTTTCAGGGTTGACTGCGAAGATCAGCACATCGCCTTTCTTGACCTCATAGATCTCTTCAAATGCTACGGTCTGGTCTGCATCGAAATTGCCGATCGTGCCCAGCCACTTTTTCTCTTCGCCGTTCACAAAGATACGGACGCAGGTACCGTCTGCATTCTCATCTTCCTTGTTGGGGAACTTGGTATAGTCACCCTTGACAAGGATCGTGCCGTCCTGGGCAACGATCCACTTATAGGCAGCGTTAAGACCCTTTCCGGGCTCTACAAAGTCTGCCTTGAGTTCCGGCTTTCCGTCGTTGTAGTAGCGTTTATTATCCTTGTCATAGGTCAGCTTGCTGAAGCCTGAGCTGTCCCAGTCGCAGGTCCCATAATACCATCCGTCGCTTCCCTGTTCGCCGAAGGCGTCAAAGAGAACAGTGTTGTTGGTCCTGTCAGGGTCATCCGGTTCATCCGGTTCATCCTCTCCGCTTCCGGATACCTGGAATTTGGCATTCAGTCTGCCGGCATCATAGGCATTATTTCCGTCGGGAGAGATCTGGAAGCTGAAGATATCGCCGGCCTTCACATCCAATTCCTTGAAGTCGAAGTCCTGTACGTTGTCACTGCCCTGAGAGACATTGACTTTCTTCTTCAGAAGCTGCTTTCCGTTATGATAGATCGTCAGGGTAATGCCGTCGGGCCAGTCAGGATTGCTGTCATTGTGACTGAACTTGACATAGCTTCCGGTAAGGTCGACCTTGCCGTCCTCCTTGACCACCCACTGATAGATCGGATTCATCTTGCTGCCGGGATGTACATAATCCTTCTTCATCTCCAGACCGGGGTCCTTCTGGGAGACATAGGCATCGCCGTTCCGTTTGGTCAGGAGCTTGGCATTGGACAGACTTGTGCCTTCCAGGAAATACCAGCCGTCTGTACCCTGGTCAATGGAACTGATACTGCCGAGTTCTGTATTGTTGTCATCGCCCGGCTGATAGTCAATGTCCACTGCGTCTTCAATGACCACCGACAGTCTGCCGCCGTCCCATGCATAGTTGCCGTCTCTGCAGATCTGGAAGCTGAGCTTGTCGCCCCGCTTGACAGAAAGATCATTGAAATCAAAGTCGATCACGTTGTCGTTGCCGTCACCGCGTTTTACCTTGACCTTCTTGGAGTAGATGACCTTATTGTTCTTCCAGACCTTGACGGTGACACCGTCAGGCCAGCTGGGATTGGAATCCTCCTGACCGAACTTGACGTAAGAGCCTGTAATATCGACCTTGCCGGTCTCTCCCACGACGAACTGATAGATGGGATCTCTGGCCGCGCCGGTATGCACGAAGTCTTTCTTCATCTCCAGGCCTTCGGTCCTTCTGGAATTATAGCCTTCTCCGTCGGGGGTCCGCTTGGTCAGTACCTTGGCATCGGAAGGAGAATTGCCTTCCAGGAACCACCAGCCGTCGGTGCCCTGGTCGGTAGACTCCAGATCATTCAGGGATGTGTTGTTGTCATTGTCGCCGACCTTAACCTTGGGAGTCTTGGAGGCATCCTCAATGACGAACATGTACTTGCCTGCATCATAGGCATTGTTGGCACCGGGATCCACGATCATGGTGATGGCATCGCCCTTCTTCACACTGACATTGTCAATGGCCAGGGATTTGGTCACCTCTGCGTCTCTTCTGGGCGCAAAATACTGCTTCTTCAGAACGGTATTGTTCTTCATCAGATAGACAGTCACGCCGTCGGGCCAGCTGGGGTTGGAGTCCTCGTTCTTAAGCTTGGTATACTCCAGGTCAATGTTGATCTTGCCATTCTCAGCTACGATCCATTTGACATTGGCGGATTTGCCCTTATTGCCGGGAACAATAAAGTCCTTCTTGATTTCCACGTAGTCGCTGGTGTAGTACTTCTCGTTGTTTTCGCACCTTTCCACATTTACTGCAAAGAAAGGATCCTTATAATAGCCGAACTGGTAATACCAGCCGTTGTAGCCCTGTTTGCCGAAATCATCCATGGTGGAAGCAAAATTGGTCCTCTTGCCGTCATACCAGGGTTTGATATTCTTTTCGCTGTTTCCGACCAGACCGCTGGTGCTTCTGATGGAGAACTCATATTTGCCGCCGTCGTAAGCCGTATTGTCAAGGCCGTTGATGACCATGGTGATATACTGGCCTTTTTTGACCTTAAGGCCGCTGACATCCAGACGCTTGGTCACTTCGCGGTCCACTTCGGGGGCAAAGGTCTGCTGCCTTAAGAGGGTGTTCCCCAGATAGAGAGAAACACGGGTGCCGTCCGGCCATGCAGGATTGGGATCCTCATTGCGGGTCTTGGTATAGGAAGCGTTGACGGCTACGGTCCCGTTCTGGGCCACCCGCCACTTGATGATCGCAGACCGGTCATGGGTTCCGGGGTTCACATAGTCCCGCTTGATCTCCAGGTAGGAACTGTGGAAGTATCTGTCCTCTCTCTTGTCAAAAGGAGACATGTTGTAGGCATTGAAGGGATCGTCGCCGTAGCCCCACTGGAAAATGAAGCCGTTGCTGCCCTGGGGGCCGAAATCATCCTTGACATCGGCAAAGTTCTGCCGGGTCTCGGGTGTATTGACGGAGACAGAGCTTTCATCCGACATACCGTTCACATCGATCACGGTAATATCAAAAGCACCGCCGTCATAGGAGGAGTTTCCTTCCGCATCTACCATAAAGTAGAGCTTATCCTCTGTCGTGACATAAAGCTTGGGAATGCGGGTACTGATCTTGTTTTCCCCTTCCGCCGGCGCATCCACATGCTGCTTATACAGAAGCTTATTGTTCTTATAGACTTTAATTTTGACACCGTCGGGGAAATCCGGGTTGCCGTCATGCTGTTCGAACTTGGTATATCTGACACGCAGATCAATGTTGCCGTTTACGGCAGGCGTCCATGCCAGAATCGCATTATGGTTGATGGCAGGGTGAATAAAGCCGCTGGAGATGGTGAGATTGGGAGATGTGCAGTTAATGTATTCTCCCTCGGTCTCATGAGAAACAAGCCTGGCCTTTTTAGGGGAGTTGCCATACATGTACTCCCAGCCATTTCTGCCCTGGATCCCGAAATCTTCTATGTTGTTGGTATCATTGCTGGTGCGGGTCGTATCTCTGCCGCTGACAGGAGGCTTGGCATTCACATCCGAAATGGCTGCATAGAGTGTGCCGCCGTCGAAGGCATTGTTGGCCCTGGGATCCACCACGAAATACAGGCTCTCATGCCTTACCACATCCAGATCTTTGATGCGGATCTGAACCAGATTCTCCCTGGTGGTGGAAATATCTACGTTTTCCAGCTTCAGAAGTTCGGATCCCTTGTAGACAAGGAGCTGGACGCCGTCAGGATAGCCGGGGTTGGCGTCGCCGTTGACGCTCTTGACATAGGTCACAACGACATTGACCTTGCCTTCTTCCGCTGCCCGCCACTCCAGGATCGGAGCGGTCTTATCGGCTGTATGCAGGAAGGTTTTTTTGACTTCCAGGCCGTTTGCGCCTGTCTGGTAGTACTTTTCTCCGTCAAAGGATGAAAGACGCCTGGATCTTTCAGGGCGCTTGGAATCCCCATAACGATAGAACCAGCCGCCTGTTCCCTGCTCGCCGAAATCCACAACGTTAAAGGCATTGTTGGTACGGCCGGGAACATCCTCAAAGGGAGGTTCCTCGATCTCCTCTACATTAAAATCGGAAGGCCATCCGGCGCTCACCTTGGGGATCTCTTCTTCTGAAGGAGCTGTTTCTCCTTTGGAGCATCCCGCAAGAATTCCTGCCGCCATAAGGCAGCACAGAAGCCCTGCTGCGATCCGGCATGCCGGAATTTGAAACATTTTTCTGATCATCTGCTTGTCCTCCTGGATGAATCACTTTAAACAGCCTCAGTCAAAAGCCTCTATGTTTTCGATGGTCACTTCAGAACCAATGGAGAAAAACTGCCAGTTGGTTCCCTGTGAACGGTACATTCTTGCGGTCAGCGCGATCTCGTTGTCTACATATAAAGATGCCACACCGTCGGAAAGCAGCAGTGTCAAATGGATCTTATCCCTGCCGGTGAAATCGTAGTCCATAAAGGACTGGGCGTAGGACTCGAAAAGCTTGGGTGAGTTATAGAATTCCACCTTGTTCTCATCCACGTTGAACAGGTAGGTAAGGGCTCCGGCATACTCCATGTTGGGCGCGAAGGAAATACCGAAGAGATCTCCCTTCTTAAAGCCTGTGATGTCTGCTTCCAGACGTGTCGCATTCTCAAAGGCCTCATACTGGAAGAATTCATATTTTGAGCCGGTGAACTGAATATTCCCTTTATCATATTTGACTGTATCGGCCATAAGGGAAGGTACAAGGGAAACAGACCGGCTCAGGTTTTCTGTGATCTTATCGTTCACAACAGGAACAAGGGTGCCATCTGTCTTCGGCTCCAGCTCGTGGACCACCATATTGCCGGCCCAGTCGTAATCGTTCAAATCGTCATGGCCGATCTTGGTCCCGTTCCAGCCCACCACATACAGGTGCTCCCCATCGGTCTCCAGTCTTCCGGCATAGAAGCCGTTGCTGTCCACCGTATCTTTTTCAGGCTTTACAAAGGGGCCGTTTATGGAATCACTGATCCTGTAATGGAACACGCGGTCCGGCCACTGGTCCGAAAAGCCCAGATACCATTTACTGCCGAATTTCAGAAGGGAAGGACACTCCATGTTGGTGGAGTAGCCCATGTCGTCTTCAAAGAAGACGCCTTCATCCTTCCACTTGTGGAGATCCGTGGATGTATATTTAACAATCACGCCGTTGTTATCCTTACGGGTGACCACCAGCATCCAGTAGCACTTTTCTTCCGGCACATAAAATACATATGGATCGCGGAAATCGTTGGTGGAATAGTTCTCATCAATGAAAGTATCCTCTGGGATCTTGGTCCAGTGGGTAAGATCTGTCCCTTCGGCATGCATGATTGCCTCAGCCGGCTGATAATAATCGTTATGGCCGGTATAGAAAGCGTGATAATTGCCCTCCTGGTCCTTCATTACGCAGCCGGTCCCCAGTGCGTTGTCCTGTTCGGAGGCAGATTCCGCATAGGGAAGAACGATTCCCATATTTTCATAGGAACAGTAGTCCTTCGTCTGCAGCATAGCCCAGGGATGATAGCCGGTCTTACCGTCTCTCTGATCCAGCAGATAATAAATATGCATCGTGCCGTCTTCGTAATACGGCATGGTGTCTCCCGCAAATCCATCCGTTGTCATGGGAAAGAGCGAATATGCTTCTTCCCGTTCTTCTGACGATGCGGCAGGTGTATCCGTTTCAGCGGTTTCTTTCTGATTTCCGGAGCAGGCTGTAAACGCCATCATAAGAACCAGCATCACAGCCCAGATTGGCCTTCTCCCCTTCATAAATCGTTACCTCTTAGAGAATAAAAATACAGATCAGCAACATCGTATATATTATATAACGTACTTTTACTTTTGCACAACA
>CAMNJZ010000048.1 GCA_946541955.1 uncultured Lachnospiraceae bacterium
GAAAAAACTGCTTTCCTTTAGCGTGCTAATGTGGTACCATGTTACTTGTTTAACGCAAAACACCTAAAGGGAGGAAACTATTATGAAAAAGAAACTCGCACTTCTTCTGACAGCTGTCCTTGCTGTATCCATGCTGGGCGGCTGCGGCGGTTCTTCATCCGCCCCCGCAGCAGACAACAGCGGCGCAGAGGCAGAAGCTGAGGCAGAGCCTGCAGCAGAAGGAGAAGTTACCTATCAGTTCCTGGAGGAGACACTGGGCGTAGAATCCTATGCCATCGGCTTCCGCGTCGGCGACGAAGAGCTGGCCAACACTGTCAGCGGCGCCCTGCAGGCCCTGGTCCTCAACGGAACCTACGCCGAGATCGGCGAGAAGTATCCCGATATCAAGGATTACCTTTGCCTGAAGGCGGAAGACATTGATGAAGCATCTCTTCCGGCCCAGGGCTCCGGCGATCCCTCCTTCACCTTCAAGCACGGCTTCGACCTGGACTATCCGCCTTATTCCTATCTGCAGGATGACGGCTCTGTCGGCGGCTTTGACGTAGAGCTCTGCCAGGCAGTCTGCGAATATCTTGGCTGGGGCTATGAAGCCGTTCCCTTCAACTGGGATGCCAAGGATATGGAACTCAACGCAGGAAGCTGCGACTGCATCTGGTCCGGCTTCACCAAGGAAGGCCGTGAAGATGACTACACCTGGGGCCTTACCTATTCCAACAACACCCAGGGTATCCTGGTAGCATCTGATTCCGGTATCACCTCTCTGGCAGACCTGGCCGGCAAGATCGTCGGCGTGCAGACTGCCACCTCCGCCTATGACATGCTGGAGGACTCCAAGAAGGATCTGGCAGATACCTTCTCCGAGCTCAGAGTGTATGAGACCTACACGATCGCCTATAATGATCTGAAGGCAGGCGCGATCGACGCCATCGCCATCGACATGACTGCCGGCTCTTATCTGATCTCCGAAAAGTAAGAGTAAGACGCAGTATCAGCCCATGACAGAAAGGGCCGCCAGAAGGCGGCCCTTTTGAGCGATACAGCAGCCGGCACAAGTGCGGCCGCCATGCCTTTCAAAGCGGCCATCCCGGGCAAAGGCACCCGGGGAGAATTATTTGATTGAGGAGAAGATTTATGAGTTTTTCCACCATGCTTGCCTCCATGGGCATGGGTATGCTTCGTTCATGCCTGATTTTCTTTCTGACCCTGCTCTTTGCCCTGCCTTTGGGAATGGGCGTCATGTTCCTGCGCAGATCCGGCAATCCCGTGATCCGGAACATCACCAAGATCTATATCGCCATCATGCGCGGCACCCCTCTGATGCTGCAGCTTCTGATGTGGTATTTCGGACCCTATTATCTCTTTGGCATGTCCATCCGGGGCTACCGCCTTCCGGCCATCATCATCGGCTTCTCCGTCAATTATTCAGCCTATTTCGCCGAGATCTACCGCGGCGGTATTGAATCCATCGACCATGGTCAGTATGAGGCGGCCGAGATTCTGGGCTATACCAAGGCCCAGACCTTCTTCAAGATCATTCTGCCCCAGGTGATCAAGGTGATCCTTCCCTCCGTGACCAACGAAGTCATTACCTTGGTCAAGGATACCTCCCTGGCCTTTACCCTGGCCTACAATGAGATGTTCTCCCTGGCCAAGCAGATCGCGGCCTCGCAGACATCCTTTACCCCCTTTATCATTGCCGGCGTCTTTTACTTTATTGCCAACTATGTGGTGGCCTTTGTCATGGAACGGATCGAGAAGGCGCTCGATTATTATCACTAAGGAAGGAGAGCCCTATGATCTTAGAAATGAATTCCATTCAGAAATCCTTCGGAGACCTGGAGGTCCTCAAGGATATCAGCTTCCATGTGGATGAGGGCGAGGTCGTCAGCATCATTGGTCCCAGCGGATCGGGCAAATCCACCCTGCTGCGCTGCGCCACCTTCCTGGAGACCATCAACGCGGGAGAGATCAAATACATGGACCAGACGGCCGTGACCACAGGGGACGACGGCGTCGCCCGCTATGTGGGCCGGAATGAGCTGAACCAGATCAAGCGCTATTTCGGTCTGGTCTTCCAGAACTTCAATCTTTTCCCCCACTATTCCGTCCTCAAGAACATCATGGACGCTCCTGTGACCGTACAGAAGCGCCCGGTGGAGGAGGTACGGGCCGAAGCCATGGAGCTTCTTCGCAAGATGGGACTGGAGACAAGGGCCGAGGCCTATCCCTGCCAGCTCTCCGGCGGCCAGAAGCAGCGTGTGGCCATTGCCAGAGCCCTGGCCCTGAAGCCCAACATCCTTTTCTTTGACGAACCCACCTCCGCCCTGGATCCGGAGCTGACAGGCGAAGTCCTGAAGGTCATCCGCCAGCTGGCTGAGGAGAAGATGACCATGGTGGTCGTTACCCATGAAATGCCCTTTGCCAGGGCGGTCAGCTCCCGGGTCATCTTTATGGACCAGGGCGTGATCGTGGAGCAGGGCGACCCCGAGGCTGTCTTCGGCGATACCCAGGTGGAAAGAACCAGACAGTTCCTCCGCAACTATCAGAGATAATCCTTATTCATGAAAATCAGCTACTATTTAATCGATCCTACAGGAAATATTACGATCCTGGTCAAAACGCCGGTGGCGGCACAGGACCAGCCGGCCCTGGCCCTCTCTCTGATGGCCCTGGAGCCGGCAGCGGAGCAGGTGGGCTTTCTTTCAGAGGATCCTGTATGCGACGTCGGACTTCGCATGGCCGGCGGGGAATTCTGCGGCAATGCCTCCATGTCCTCGGCTGTCGTAAGGGCCTTTGAAACAGGGCTGACAAGCGGCAGGGTCAAGGTCCGGGCTTCCGGCGCCGCCGCCCCTGTGATGGCCCAGGTGGCCCTTGGCGAAGACGGGGCCTGGACGGGGTCTGTGGATATGCCGGGACCCCGGGAGATCAGGACCTGCCATCTGGAAGGAGCGGGAGAGCGGCCGGTGGTCTTTTTTGACGGGATCGCCCATGTCATTATGGAGGGCAGACTTCCCGGCAGGAAGGCCGAAACGCTTGCTCCTCTCTGGTGCAGGGCCCTGAAGACCGACGCCCTGGGCATTATGTTTGTAAACGATGCCTTTGACAGGATGACGCCCCTGGTCTATGTTCCTGCGGCCGACACCCTTTTCTGGGAGAATTCCTGCGCCTCCGGCACCTCTGCAGCAGGCGCCTGCCTGGCCAGCCGGGCAGGAGGCCCTGTGGAACGGTCCATCCGGCAGCCGGGCGGGACTCTTCGCGTCTTTGTATCAGAGGAAGGGACCATCCATCTGACAGGGTCTGTCAGGATCCTGAAAAAAACGGAAACAGAGCTTTGAAGCGGGCAGGCGCCCGCTTCTTTTCATTCTGGCCTGTTTCCAGTATACTAATGTCCTGACAGGAACCCCCTGTCAAAAAATCTTCCAAAGTAAATCGATGAGAAAATGAGGAACTATGATCAAACTGATAGCAACAGACATTGACGGAACCCTTCTGCCCCCGGCCGCGGGGGAAATCCCGGAGGACCTGGTCCGGGTCATGCGGGCCCTGATGGGACACGGCGTAAAAATCATGATTTCCAGCGGCAGGCCCTATACCGGTCTGGTCCGGGTCTTCGGCTTTATCAGTGACGAGCTGATCTACAACTGCTCCAACGGGGGCTGCCTTTACTGCGGCGGAAAGATGATCTCGGTCAGGCCCCTGGGCAGCAGGGAGGAAATGGAATATCTGGTGGGAAAGCTCAGGGCCATGGGCCGGACCTTTACCCTGGATACCCCCACGGCCTGCTATACCGAGAACCTGAGCGAGGAAATCTTCAAAAGGTCTATCCAGGCCGGCATCAACATGATCCGGACAAGGGACGTCCTGGAGGTGGAAAATCCCGTGAAGATCTCCATCGCCTATCCGGACGGGGGCCCGGACGCCCACAGAAACGATCCGGATATCCTGGAGCTTGGCAGGTATTTCCAGGCGGTTCCGGCCGGGGCCATGTATCTGGATATCAATCCCCTGGACGGAGGCAAGGGCCTGGGAGTCAGAAAGGTCCAGGAGCTGTATCAGATCCTGCCTGAGGAAACAGCGGCCTTCGGCGACGCCTCCAACGATGTTTCCATGTTTGCCCAGACGCCCAATTCCTATGCAGTGGAAGGATCGGCTGAGGACGTGCTGGCAGCGGCGGCCTTCCGGATCGAAGGACCGGAGGAGGGCGGCATGCTCCATTACATGCAAGGGCTCCTGGCCTCCTGCGAAGCCCTCTGGAAGGAGAAATAAATGCGTATTCTTGCCCTTCAAAAGAAAACCTGGGAGAGTCCCCGGGACAACATGGAAGCTGTCAAAAGGCTCCTTGCCGGGAGGCAGGGAGAGGCCCCGGACTTTATCCTCCTCCCCGAGATCTTCACCTGCCCCTATGACAACGCGGCCTTTCCTGTCTATGCCCAGGAGGAGGGGGGAGAAGTCTGCGTCTTTTTATCGGACCTGGCCCGGGAAACAGGAGCCTGGCTGATCGGCGGGTCTGTCCCCGAAAGGGACAGGGAGGGGCGGATCTACAATACCTCCTACATTTACGACCGGCAGGGAGCGCTGATCGGAAAGCACCGCAAGATCCATCTCTTTGACATAGACGTGGAGGGCGGCCAGTATTTCTGCGAATCCGACGTGCTCTCCCCCGGGACCAGGCCCACCGTCTTTGATACGGAATTTGGCAGGATGGGGGTCTGCATCTGCTTTGACATCCGCTTTCCGGACCTCTTTATCCGGATGCGGCAGGAGGGGGTCCGGGCCGTTTTCGTCCCCGCCGCCTTCAACATGACCACCGGCCCTGCCCACTGGGAGACCCTGTTTCGGAGCCGCGCCCTGGACCAGCAGATCTTCATGATCGGCTGCTCCCCGGCCCGGGATGAAAGCGCCTCCTACATAGCCTACGGCCACAGCATCGTGACAGATCCCTGGGGAAGGGTCCTGGCGGAGCTGGACCACCGGGAAGGGATCCTGGAGGCCGATCTGGACCTGGACCTGATTGACAGGGTCAGAAGGCAGATCCCTCTGGAGAAGGGGCTTCCCGTCAGAAAGGAGTTTTCATGAAGCTTTCCGGCACTTTTCGCAGGGGCCTGCGTATTTTTCTTTTTCTTGCGGCTCTGGCCCTGATCCTGCACGGGATCTGGAACGGAAGCATGCATGACGTTTTTGTGAAAGCAGTAAATATCTGTACGGAGTGTATCGGACTTGGCTGAAAGAAAACTGCGGGACCTTCTCCCCACCAGACGGCGCCTGGCACAGCTCTACTGCGCCCTTTTATATAATGCAAATCTCCGGGGCTTTGGAGAAGGGAAGATCTATACCGGCCCCCTCAAGAATCTCTGCGTTCCGGGCCTCAACTGTTATTCCTGTCCCGGGGCGGTGGGAGCCTGCCCCCTGGGGGCCCTGCAGAACGCCCTGGCAGCCTCCGGGACCCGGACCGGGACCTATGTCCTGGGGATCCTGATGCTCTTTGGACTCCTGCTTGGCCGCACCATATGCGGGTATCTCTGTCCCTTTGGCCTGGTCCAGGAGCTGGTCTATAAAATTCCCTCTCCCAAGCTTCCAAAAAGCAGGATCACCAGGGGCCTGTCCTATGTCAAATATGGGATCCTGGCCCTCTTTGTCCTGGCCATCCCCCTCTACGCCGGCCTGGCACAGGGAAAGGCCCTGCCTGCCTTCTGTAAATATATCTGTCCGGCAGGCACCCTGGAGGGAGCGGGGCCCCTGCTGGTCCATCCCGGCAACCGGGATCTCCTGGGGGCCCTTGGGGCACTTTTTACAAACAAGCTGGTCATCCTGATCCTGGTCCTGGCTCTCTGCATCTTCTGCTGCAGGGCCTTCTGCCGGTTTCTTTGCCCCCTGGGGGCCCTCTACGGCCTTTTTGCCGGCATTGCCCTGACAGGGATCGGGGTGGACGAGACCCGGTGCGACCAGTGCGGCGCCTGCCGCAGGGTCTGCCCCATGGATATAAGGAAGGCGGGAGACAGGGAGTGCATCCAGTGCGGCGCCTGTCAGGGCGCCTGCCATGCCTGCGCCATTTCCAGGAAGGTGGGAAACCATAGGCTTCAAGGGTCTGAAGGACCCCTGAAGCCTGCAAAAGGCGGCCTGGCCCTGTGGATTCTTCTCCCTGCTCTGCTTCTTGGCGTTCTGGTATTTGTCAATGGGAAGCCCAGTGCCCAGAGCGAGGCCCAGACCCTGGATGCCGGCTATGAAGAGGGCCAGGTCCTTTCGGATTTTGAAACGGACCTGATCGGAGGCGGAACCTTCTCCCTGGATCGGGCCCGGGGCCATGTCACCTTCATCAATCTCTGGGCCACCTACTGCGATCCCTGCGTCAGGGAGCTCCCTTATTTCTGCGCTCTGAAAAAGGCCCATCCCGATATCTGCGTCCTGGCCGTCCATGCCTCCCTGACGACGGAGGACGTGGCAGCCTACCTGGCGGGCAAAGACTGGGATCTGGATTTTGCCCTGGATACCGAGGACGACAGGCTCTTTGGCCTGGTGGGGGGATCGGCCCTCCTGCCCCAGACTCTGGTGCTGGACCCGGAGGGAAGGGTGGTCTATAACCGGACAGGCTCTGTGACCTATGAGCAGCTGGAGGACCTTCTGGAGGCGGCCCAAAGGGGAGAGCTCTATGAAAATGAATGAATATACAAAGCGGATTCTCCGGGGCATTTCCCGGCAGATCGCATCCTTTCAGGAGATTTTGGCGCTGCCTTGAGGGGATTTTTGCCCATAACGCATAATTATGAATTGACCCCGGGGCGGAAAATGAGTATATTGAGTAAGGCTCAGCGTGAAATAAGCCAATGCTTACCTTATAAAGGAGAATGATAAATGAAAGAGAGAAAAGTCTACTGTCTCAACAACATCAGTCCTGTCGGGACCTCCCGCTTCCGGGAAGGCTATTCCCTGACCGATACCATGGAAGAGGCGGCCGGCGTCCTGGTCCGGTCTGCTGATATGAAGGAAATGGAGTTTCCTGCAGGCCTGCGCGCCATTGCCAGGGCCGGTGCAGGCGTCAACAATATTCCCCTGGAGCGCTGCGCCGAAGCCGGCATTGTCGTCTTCAACACCCCCGGCGCCAACGCCAACGCCGTCAAGGAGCTGGTCATCGCAGGTCTGATCCTGTCCGCCCGTGATATCGTGGGCGGCGCTGAATGGGTCAGGGCCAATGTGGAGGATCCCAATATCGGCAAGTCTGCCGAGAAGGCCAAGAAGGCCTTTGCCGGCAATGAGATCGCCGGCAAGAAGCTGGGCGTGATCGGCCTGGGCGCCATCGGCGTCAACGTGGCCAACGCCGCCAAGGAGCTGGGCATGGACGTCTACGGCTATGACCCCTATCTGTCCGTCGACGCAGCCTGGCGTCTGATCCGGGGGATCCGCCATGCCAGGACCATCGAGGAGGTCTATGAGAACTGTGATTTCATCACCATCCATGTCCCCTTTATGGAAGCCACAAGGCATATGGTCAACCGGGAAGGCATCGCCAGGATGAAGGACGGCGTCCATTTCCTCAACTTTGCCAGAGACGCGCTGGTGGATGAGGAGGCCATGGCCGAGGCTCTGGAGTCCGGCAAGGTCAGAAGCTATGTCACAGACTTTGCCAATCCCTTATCCGTCCGCATGAAGAACGCGGTGGTCCTGCCCCACCTGGGCGCTTCCACTGAGGAAGCTGAAGAAAACTGCGCCGTGATGGCTGTGGACGAGCTTCAGGACTATCTGGACAACGGCAACATCACCCATTCCGTCAACTATCCGGACCTGGATGCAGGCGTCTGCCAGACAGCCTGCCGCGTGGCCATTCTTCACCGCAATATCCCCAACATGCTGTCCCAGATCACAGCCTTCTTCGGCAGCAGCGGTCTGAACATTGAAAATCTGGCTTCCAAGGCCAGGGGCAAGTATGAATATACCCTGATCGATCTGGCGGCTCCCATGCCCCACGACACCGTCGAACGCTTAAAGGAGATCGACGGCGTCCTCAGGGTCAGAAGACTGGGCGGCACCTCCGCGGATATTTACTGATTGGAATAGCAGATATTTTTGCCCTCCTGAAGCCATCCCTGTTTCCCGGGACCCTTTCCATAGGGTATAATAGTGGTATATACAGCAGGCTCCGCCGGAAGCGGAGCCTGCGCCGGAAACATAAGGATGTCAAGGAAAGGAGGCAGACAGTGGGACTTTTCGACAGAAAATACTGTGATATCTGCGGTGATAAGATCGGACTTCTGGGAAACCGCAAGCTGGAGGACGGCAATCTGTGCAAGAACTGCGCGGCAAAGCTTTCTCCCTGGTTCAGTGACAGAAGACAGAGCACCGTCGCCCAGATCCGGGAACAGCTCTCCTACAGGGAAGCCAACCGGGCCGAGGTGGAAGCCTTCCGGGTCACCCATACTTTGGGCGGCGGCTCTACCAAGGTCTATCTGGACAGGGATGCGGGTAAATTTATGGTCACAAGCGCTTCCGATTTTGGCAGGGCCAATCCGGACGTGCTCTCCCTTGACCAGGTCACATCCTGTCATCTGAGCGTGCCCGAGAGCAAGACCGAAGAGAAGCTCAAAAATGCGGAAGGCAAGATGGTCAGCTACAGCCCGCCCCGCTACAAGTATTCCTACAATTTCGACTTCAAGATCTATGTGGATCATCCCTATTTCGACGATATCTCCTTCCGGCTGAATCCGAGGGCCGTCGAAACGGGAAGGAATCCCATCGGCGACAACTACCGCTTTAAGCAGGACGCAGTCAGCGATATCCTGGGCGCTCTGGCCGGGCAGCCTGGCAGGACCAGGGTGGTCCTCCCCTACGCAAAGGAGTATCAGGAATACGTGGATATGGCGGCGGATCTGGAAGCGGTCCTGACAAGAAGGGCCAGAAAACAGGAGACTGCAGAAGTGACGCCTTCCCAGGCATCTTCCCAGGCACCGCCCCATATGGAGCCCAGGGGCCCCATGATCTGCCCCAACTGTACGGCGGAAACGACCCCCGGCCCGGACGGCTGCTGCGAATACTGCGGCTCCAAACTGATCTGAGCAGGCACAAAGGCGCCCCATGCCAGGCAGGCATGGGGCCTTTCTCTGCCCTGGCAGGGCTGCCCTGCCAGGACTGCAGGGGCAGGCCGGGCATTGACAGACTTTTTATAATAGAAAAAGACAAGAGAAAAGGCAGGAATAGAAATCATGGTCAAAGCGGATCTGATCACCGGCTTTCTGGGCGCCGGTAAGACGACCTTTATCCGAAAATATGTAAGCTACCTTCTGGAGAGAGGGGAGAGAGTCTGCATTCTGGAAAACGACTACGGGGCCATCAACGTGGATATGATGCTCCTTTCGGATCTAAAGAGCGAGAACCTGGGCATCGAAATGGTGGCCGGGGGCTGTGATTATGACTGTCACAGAAGACGCTTTAAGACCAAGCTGATCACCATGGCCATGCTGGGCTACAGCCGGGTCATCATAGAGCCCTCGGGGATTTTTGACGTGGACGAGTTCTTTGATATCCTGCATGAGGACCCCCTGGACGTCCGCTATGAGATCGGAAATGTCCTGACCATCGTAAACGCCGACCTGGAGGAGGACCTGTCCAGGGAGGCCGATTACATGCTGGCCTCCCAGTGCTCCCAGGCGGGCCGCCTTGTCCTCAGCCATGTCCAGGAGGTGGACAGGGCCCGGATTCAGAGGACCATAGACCATGTGAACAGGGCTCTTTCCTCCATCCGCTGCGGCAGGCACTTTGCCCTGGGGGAGAATGTGACGGCCCTGGACTGGGACCTTCTGACGAAGGAGGATTTTTATGAAATCTCTGTCTCCGGCTATGAGGAAACAGCCTTTGAAAAGGCCTTTTCCATGGACGAAAACAGCTTTTCCTCCCTCTTTTTTATGAATATCTCCATCTCAAAGGACCAGGTCCTGGAGAATATCGAAAGGCTCTGGCAGGACCCGGCCGCCCGGGGCGTGATCCGGATCAAGGGCTTTTTAATCGATGACCCGGAAAAAGAAACATGGATCGAGGTCAACGCCACCAGGCAGGAAACAAGGATCAGCAGAATCCCCCGGGGACAGGAGATCCTGATCGTGATCGGCGAAGACCTGGAGGAAGGCGTCATCGACAATTATTTTCCTGCGAAATATTCCACGACCCACGTCAGATGAAGTATAATGTACACTGACTTATCATGCAGTTCATTCCCGAAAGGAAGGTTTTTATGACCGCCATACTCAAAGACTTCTATAACAACGTGATCCGGAAAAAAAACTACTGGATCCCCCTGCTTTTCTTCACCTGGGCCTCCTACGGTTTTTCCATGATGAACCGTACCATCTCCATCGATGACCTGATCACGCCCTATTACGTGGACGGCCAGGTATGGCTCAGTGAATACCGCTGGGGCGCAGTCCTTTGGAAGAAGCTCTTTTCCTTCGGAGAATGCACGCCTTATATCGACAAGTTCCTCTCTGTACATCTGATGATGGCGGCCGCCACCCTGGCCTGCTGCAGCATCTATTATCTCAACGGCAGAAAAAAGAATCCCTGGCTCTATACCATTCCCGCCTGCCTGATGGTGACCTATCCCCTGATCAATGAGATCTGGGAGTATACCTGCGGGGCGACCATCGTGGTGCCCGGCGATTTCCTTCTGGTGGGCACGGCCATCCTCTACCAGCTGACAAGGCCCCGGCGGACCTGGAAGAGCCAGCTTCTTACGACCCTGATCCTGACCCAGGTGGTCTGCAGCGCCGAATCCCAGGCCTGCGTCTATGTGACCTCCGTCATGCTCCTGATCTTCTACAGGTTCTGCGTACAGGAGGGGGAAAAGGGGAAGAAACTGGCCTGGCTGACGGAAGGCCTCTGGATGGCGGCCCCCCTTGCGGCGGCGGTGGTCCTGCGGTCTGTTTTGGGAAGAGTCCTTCTGGCCGTCCTTGGCCTGGAGCGGACCTTCCGGGGAGCCACGGATATCGCCTGGCCTCTGACCTATAAGGAGCTGGTCCTGCTGCTCAGGCAGATGACAGACCTCTATATCGCCAGGGCCCTGGTCTACTTCCCCATCGGGATCTTCCTGGCCTTTGTCCTTTTGTTTGCCGTCATCGTG
This sequence comes from uncultured Lachnospiraceae bacterium, assembly GCA_946541955.1. Lineage (GTDB taxonomy): Bacteria > Bacillota > Clostridia > Lachnospirales > Lachnospiraceae > CAG-791. The sequence goes on from CAMNJZ010000048.1 coordinate 11,102, forward strand.
ATCGCCCTGACGATCCGGAAGAAAAGCGGCCTGGTCCTCTTTCTGGGGATCTTTACCGGCGTTTCCCTCTTTACCCTGATGCTGATCCAGGGGGCTCCCCTGCCCTACCGGACCGCCGTCAATTTCACGCCCTTCATCGGCTTTACCTGCTATCTGCTTCTGGACTGGATCCTGTCTCTTAAAAAGCAGACCCTGGCCAGGATCGCCATAGTCCTGATGCTCTGGCTCTGCTGGCGGCAGGCGGCCTATCTTCACAAGCTGCTGGCTCTCAACAACCAGCGGTCCGACAACGAAGCGGCCGTCATGCAGCAGATCGGCTACCGCCTGGTATCCGAATATCCGGGCCGCAAGGTCCTGCTCTTCGGCGACTATTATGCAGGCGATATCATTCATGACCAGATCATTGCCAGGGACGACACCTGGAACGGGCATCTCTATTACCAGATCCGGGAGCGTGTCCTGCCCGGCAAGACCGGCCGGGACCAGCGCTATCTGGATACCAACGTATGCGATACCATGGATTTCTATCATGAGCAGTTCGAAGCAAAGCTCATGAAAGCCTTCTTCTCCTACTACGGCTATGAGATCGACTACTGGGACGACATCAGCGACGAGCACCGGACAAAGATCTGGCAGAAGGCAAGGGCCCACGGCATGAACGCCTTCGAAATCTGGGATGCAGGCGAATGCGTCGTGGTCGTGACGGCGGATCTTCATGAGGACAACTAATATGAGCAATACTATGCAGGAGCGGTCCTGGCTCAGCAGATTTGTGTTTTCCCTGCTGATGATCGCCATGACCTTTACAGCCATCATTCTTCTCTTCAAGGCCTTTCACTATGCCCCCTTCGGCAGCGTGAGCCTTGCTTCCGGCGACGCCAACATTCAGTACATCGAGTTTTTCGCCTATCTCAAGGAATGCTGGGCGGGCAGGAACAGTATTTTTTATTCCATGTCCAGCTTTCTGGGCCAGAACAACTATGTCGTCTTCGGCTACTATCTCTGTTCCCCCATCAATCTTCTTCTGGTCCTCTTTGACAGGGCCCATCTCCATGATTTCTTTGACATCGCCGCCGCCCTCAAGCTGGCTTTGTCCGCGGGAACCATGGCCTGGTACCTGGAGGGGAGATTCGGCGGCAGGCTCCACAGGGTCTATACCGCCGCCCTGGCCCTTTCCTACGCCTGGATGAACTATAACTTCATGCAGGCCTGCAATATCATGTGGCTGGACGGGGTCTATATGCTGCCCCTGATCATGCTGGGGGTCTACAGGATCCTGAAGGAGGGCCGGACGGCGGCCCTGACCATTCCGGTGGGCCTGGCCATCCTCTTCAACTGGTACATCGCCGGTCTGGACTGTCTTTTTTCCATCCTCTGGTTCGCCTTTGAAGCCCTGCTGGCCCTGGCGGACAGGGAGATCCGGCCCGTGCGCCTGATCACAGGGACCCTGAAATATGTATGGGCCATGGCCATTGGCGTCCTTTTGAGCGCCGTGGTCTTTTATCCCACGGTCTGGTTCTACCTGCACCGGGCGGCGGGAGATACGGATCCGGTCCTTTTCCAGGACGTCTATTTCAGCAACTTTATCAGCCTGGTCCAGGGCTTTTCCGTGGGGGCGCCCAGCTCCCTGGGCAAGGTGGTCCTTTTCTGCGGGAGTCTGGCTCTTCTGGGGGCCATTGTCTTCTTCCTTTCGGAACAGATCCGGGCCAGCCACAAGCTCCTGACCGCCGGCTTTGTTCTCTTCATGCTCCAGGCCTTTTACTGGAGACCCCTGTCCTCTGTCTTTTCCCTGTTCAAAAGAGCGGACAGCAACTGGTACCGCTACGCCTTCCTGGGGAGCTTCATGGTCCTTTTCCTTTCCGCCTTCCTTCTGGACCGGGCAGGAAAGGACAATAAGACCCCCCGCCTCTTTCTCAGGGCCGCGGCCGGCTTTCTCCTGCTCCTTGCCCTGGCCCAGTATGTAAAGGGCTGGCCGGACCTCAAGATGCTGAATATGACGGCCATCTTTACCTTCCTTGTCGTCACGGCCCTCTACGGCTTCCTTCGTCTGGAAGGCAGCAGGGCCATGCGGATCCTGGCAGGCCTCCTGGTCCTGGTCTTTACGGCCGGGGAGCTGGCCTATAACGCCAAGGTCCAGATGTACAATTACCGCTATGAAGAGGTGGAGCCCTACTATACCTTTATGGATTCCCTGGCAGACCAGGTCCGGGCCATCCAGGAGGGAGACGAGACCTACTACCGGATCTCCCAGACCGGGGGCCGGGAGGAGTCCTACGACCACATCATGTCCACCTACAATGACATCCTGCCCACCAACGCCTGGACCATTACGGGCTATACCTCCAATACCCATCTGGAGACCCTGCTCTTTCTGGACGATCTGGGATACCGGAACCTGGACAACTGCATGAGCATCGTGGATACCTCCATCCTGCCGGCGGATTCCCTCCTGGGCGTGAAATATATCATTTCCAAATATCCCATTGAGGGCCTGAAAAAATCCAAGAAGCTGGCGGCGGCAGAAGACAGGGAGGTCTATGTCAATCCCTACGCCATGCCCCTGGCCATGGTCTGGAAGGAGCCTGAAAAGAGCGCTGCGTCCAGGAAAATGCCGGAGGAGAAGCGGGAGCTGGACTATGACGAAGTCCCGGTCCCGGAATTCTTTAACTCCTTTGAATACATCAACCAGATCTACAGCGACCTTGCGGGCGAAACCGTGACCCTGTTCCACCCCGTATCCTTTGAAACAAAGCGGGAGGACCCCCTGACCGTCTCCTATGACCTTTCCGGCATTCCGGAGGGCGCGCCGGTCTACGGCAATCTCCAGTGGATCCTTTCCCTGGAGGCCAGGCTGACGGTGGAAGACCAGTACTACGCCAACTATTCCATGTGGCTCTCCCCCACTGTCTTCTACATTCCGGCCGAGGGAGAAAAGGCCGGCGTCACCCTCCAGGCCAAGATCTATGACGAGGATACCAATCTGGAAACAGACCTGGAGACGGCGGAGACCTTCCTGAGCCAGAGGGAGATCCGCTGGGCCAAAAAGACCGAGACCGGGATCATCGTTCCGGCCGAGCGGGCCCTGGACGCTCTGGACGCCCAGTTCTATTACCTGGATCTGGACGCCCTGAAAAAGGTCTCCAGAAAGATGAAGAAAACGGAGCCGGAGACCTGGTCTCTGGAGAACGGCCATGTGACGGCCGATGTGAAAGCGGACGAGGGAGAAAGCCTCCTTCTGACCATCCCCGCCGACAATGGCTGGACCATCACCGTCAACGGGAAGGAAAGGGAGACCCATCTCTTTGCGGATACCCTCATGAGCATTCCTCTGGAGGAGGGAGACAATCATGTGGAGCTGACCTATGAGGTACCCGGACTCAAGCTGGGCGCTGTCATTACCCTGGCAGGCATCCTCCTTCTGATCTTCAGCATGGTCCTGGACGGCGTCCTGGCCAGGCGCAGGAAAGAGAAAGA
>CAMNJZ010000049.1 GCA_946541955.1 uncultured Lachnospiraceae bacterium
AAAAAGCACTCTGTACCGGTTTTTACTGGTTCTGCAATATTTTCAGCTTCAGTCCTCGGGAAGGACGCCTTCCTTTGCCCATTCGAACATGGTCTTGATGCCCTCGTAGTCCACGGGCTTGATCTTTGTCACGGTAATGGTCTTGTCATAGGAGGCGATCATGGCAAGGACGTGGATCTCCTCGTCGGTGGGATTCTCCAGGCCGATCTCCTTCAGGGAGGTGGGCATGCCCAGCTCCTTGTAGAAGGCCACGGTCCTGCGGATGCCCTCGGCGGCTGCCTTCAGGTCGTCTTCCTCCTCCACGCCCCATACCTTTCTGGCGTAGCGGGAGAAGCGGTCCGGGCAGTCCTTATAGAGATAGGTGGCCCAGGCGCCCCAGACGGCCGACAGGGTGGCTCCGTGGGTATAATCATAGATGCTGCCCAGGGCCTGGCCCAGCTTGTGGACGGAGAAGTCCTTGCCCCTGCCCAGCTCCGTGATATCGGAGTGGGAAAGAGAGCCGCACCACATGATCTCAGCCATGGCGTCGTAGTCGGTCTGGTCTTTCATGACATTCCGGCCGTTTCTGACCACTGTGCGAAGGAGGCCTTCCGCGATCTCGTCTGTCATCTCACAGGAGGGGCCGGGAATAAAGTAGCGCTCCATGGTATGCTGCATGATATCGGTAATGCCGTTGGCCAGCTGGTACTTGGGCAAAGTGAAAAGGAGCTCCGGATTCATGACTGCAAAACGGCAGCGGTTGAGATCCGTTCCAAAGCCCTTTTTCTTTTTGACCTCCTCGTTGGTCAGGACCGCGTCTCCGGAGACCTCGGAGCCTGCCGCTGCGATGGTCAGAACACAGGCGACAGGAAGAGACTTTGTGATGGGGGCTCTCTTGTACCAGATGTCCCAGAGGGCCGGCTCGGGATTGGCTGTGCCGTGGGCAATGGCCTTGGCGGTATCGATGACGGAGCCGCCGCCGACGCCCAGGATATAGTCGGAGCCAAATTCAATGGACTTCCTTCTGCCCTCCTCGGCATGGGCCAGCGTGGGGTTGGGCTTTGCGCCGCCAAAGGACGTGCAGACCAGACCGGCCGCCTCAATGGACGCCACGACCCTGTCCAGGAGTCCGCTGCGGACGCAGCTGCCGCCGCCGTAGACAATGAAGACGCGGCTGCCCCCGTCCTTTTTGATCAGATCGCCGACCTGGCTCTCCGTCCCCCTGCCAAAGACGATCCTGGTGGGGGAATAGTAGGTAAAATTGTTCATATACTTCCTTTCAGATAAATGATGATAAGGCAGACTGCCTCAGCAGCTCACCTATTTTAAGCGATATATGCCGAGGCGGCCTTCAGGCCAGCCTCGTAATAATGCAGACGCAGTCTGCATTATTTTCCTTCATAGGTAATGGCTGCATAGAGAGGGTATTTGCCCAGTCTTTCTCTTCCCTTGAGGCCTGCCAGCTCCATCATGACGACAACGCCGACGACCTCGCCGCCCAGGGATTCAATGAGCTTGACCATGGCCATGGTGGTGCCGCCGGTGGCGATCAGATCGTCCACCAGAAGGACCTTCTGTCCGGGCTTGATAGCGTCCTTGTGGATCTCCAGGATGGCTTTGCCATACTCCAGATCGTACTCGACCGCAACGGTTTCTCTGGGAAGCTTGCCCTTTTTGCGGATCAGGACCAGGGGCTTGTTCTCGTTGTAGGCCATGGGAGCGCCGAAGCAGAAGCCTCTGGACTCGGCACCGGCTATCACATCATAGTCCACATCCTTTACAAGGCCTGTCATGGTGTCGATGGCAAGACGCAGACCGTCTGCATCCTGCAGTACGCTGGTGATGTCGCGGAACATAATGCCGGGTTCCGGGAAATCCGGAATCGTCAGTACATAATCTTTTAATTCTTTCATTGGGTCGACTCCCTTCTCCTAAAGCAGTGCTTACGTCTGAAAATGCGAAGCTCGCATACATGGTGTATTATACATCATATTCCGGCGACAAAAAAGGGGTGTGAAGAAACAGCTTTGTTCCTTCACACCCGCTTTATTATTCTGTCCTGCCTCTGATGCAAAAGTGCTAAATTCCCCGGGCCATGTCATCCATGAGGTCCAGGAGCAGAGCCTCCATGGCTCTGCCGGCCTCCTCTTCACCGGGCCCGTCTGTTATGATGTCCACCCTGTCGGCCCCCTGGGGCGCAAGGCGCATGACGGAGAGATAATCACGCGCATCCGCAAAGCCATGAGGGGTCTGGAGCATGATCATACAGTCAAAGCCCTGGGCCAGTTTTGCAATCGCTCCGGCAGGCCGGGCGTGGAATCTGGCTCCCTCTTTCAGAGGAACGGCGATGGTCAGCATGCCCCGCCGAAGCTGTCATAGGCCGCCTTGACCTGGGCCAGGACTGCCTCGTCTTCTACGCCGGAGATTTCCTTATAGGCTTCTACAACGCCCTTCTCGGCGATCTTGGCCTGCAGCTCGACGGACTGCTTGTCTTCGGGGTTGTTGTAGCGCAGGGCTGCGCCAATGCCTACGATCAGCTTGTCTACGGGCAGGCCGAAGGACAGAGCGGTGGTCATGGGCTTGGTCAGACGGTCTGTGGCGGAAAGCTTGCGCAGAGGCTCGCGGCCGACACGGGTCACGTCGTCATGCAGATAGGGGTTCTTGAATCTGGCAATGATCTTCTCGATATAGGCGGCGTGGGCCTTTGCGTCCAGACCATACTTTGCCACCAGGCCGTTACCGGACTGGATCATGGCTTCGTGTACGGTGTCATAGATCTCCTGGTCCAGGATAGCGTCCATAATGGTGGGAAGTCCCTTGATCACGCCCAGATATGCGGTGATGCAGTGGCCTGTGTTCAGGGTGAAGAGCTTTCTTTCAATGTAGGCGTCCAGGTTTTCCACCAGGTTCATGCCTTCGATCTGGGGCAGCTCGCCCTTGAAGGAGCCCTTTTCCACGTTCCACTCGAAGTGCTCTTCCACGACCACGTCGATGGGGTTCTCGGAACGGATGGGGGGAACGATTCTGTCGACGGAGCAGTCCGGGAAGCCGATATACTTATCTGCATAGACCTTTTCTTCCTCGGTCAGCAGATCATAGATGGCTGCCTTGAGCTGAGAGGAGGCACGGATGGCGTTCTCGCATGCGATGAAGTTGAGAGGCTTCTCGCTGCCTGCTGCAATGCGGGCCCGGATGCCTTCGACCATGGTAGGCGCCACGCGGGGAAGGATGACCAGACCGACCGCGGTGGTGACCAGGTCTGCCTCGGCAATGGGAGCAATGATGTCAGGACCGTTGGACATAACGCCGTCCACGCCGGTGATCTTCACATCTCTCTTTTCCACGTCCATGATGTGGACCGTGTATTCCTTATCCGCCGCGATCCTGTCGATCACGACCGGATTGACGTCGCCGAAAATGACCTTGTAGCCGGCTTCTGCCAGAACCATGCCGATAAAGCCGCGTCCGATATTGCCTGCGCCGAACATTACTGCTGATTTCATGATATGCCTTCTTTCCGGAGTCCAAAGACCGACTCCCAGTCAAACTTGGATCTGGGATCAGCCGGATGCTCCGCATCCGGCCGATCCCTTATGACCTTCTTACTGATACTTTATCATCCGGTCCCAATCAGCTGAGCTGCTTCAGAATCCAGTTGACGTCATTGGTTGTCTTCATCTTCTCGATGACTTTTTCGTCATCCAGCGCATTGGCGACCTTGGCCAGCATGTCAAGATGCTCGTCGCCGATACCTGCGATACCGAATACCAGCTGTGCCTTCTCATCGCCGAAGGGTACGCCGTCAGGATACTGAACGAATACGATACCGGTCTTCTTAACGGTTCCCTTGGCCTGGGTCGTTCCGTGAGGGATCGCAAGGCCCATGCCCATGTAGGTGGTGACGATCTTCTCACGCTCCAGCATGGCGTCGATGTAGGAAGGATCTACGCAGCCTCTGTCGACCAGAAGCTGGCCTGCCTGACGGATGGCTTCTTCCTTGGTTGCTGCCTTCTGGTTCAGAAGGATGCCTTCCTTTGTGAATACGTCGGGCTTTGTGACCTTCTCGACGATGTCTTCCTTCTCGGGAGCTGCGGTCACCATGGTGTCACCGGTAGAGATCTGCATGAACAGGTTGTCCAGTGCGGGATCTGCCAGGAAGTTGCCGATCTCGACGATCTGAGCACCGGGGCAGGACTTTCTTGCACGGTCTGCCAGGATGGTCTGAACGACGGCAATGTCGCAGGCTGCGGGGATGTTGTCGACGGAAGTATTCTTTACGGTGATGTCGGGACGGATGGCCTTGATTCTGTTGCGGAACTTGGTTGCGCCCATAGCGGAGGAGCCCATGCCGGCGTCGCAGGCGAAGATGATCATCTTGATGTCGCCGGGGTTCTTGACTGTGCCGGCGGAAACGGTCTTCTGACCCTTGGCTTCTGCCTTCATAGCGGACATATCGGCCTGTGCGTCTTCAAGGCTGCCGCCCTTATCGGTGAAGCGGATAATGGGAGAAGCTACCAGGAAGGAAACAGCTGCTGCGATCAGGACGCCTGCCAGAACCAGGATGATCTGATCCCTGGGTGCTACGGACAGGAATGCGATGATGGAACCGGGGGAGGAAGGACCTACCAGACCAACGTTGAAGATGCTGTAGAAAGCGATGGCAACGATGTTGCCAACGATGGGAGCAATGATCACGATGGGGTTCATCAGGACATAAGGGAAGTAGATCTCGTGGATACCGCCCAGGAAGTGGATGATGATCGCGCCGGGAGCGGACTGCTTTGTGGTCTTATCCTTTGCAAAGAACATGTAGGCAAGAAGAACGCCGAGGCCGGGGCCGGGGTTTGCTTCCAGCATGTACATGATGGACTTTCCTGCTGCTTCGACCTGGGTAGCGCCGATGGGGGTGAAGATACCGTGGTTGATGGCGTTGTTCAGGAAGAGGACCTTAGCGGGCTCGATGAAGATGGCTGCCAGAGGCAGAAGGTGTGCGCTGACCAGAGCGTTGACGCCTGCGGTCAGGACGTTCATGATGGCTGTCATCAGAGGGCTCATGATGTAGGAGCCGAAGATGGCAAGGAGCATGCCCAGGATGCCGACGGAGAAGTTGTTGATCAGCATCTCGAAGCCTGCGGGCATCTTGTCTTCCATGAACTGGTCGAACTTCTTGATGACCCAGCCTGCCAGAGGGCCCATGATCATGGCGCCCATCAGCATGGGCTGTCCGTCTGTGCCGCCGACGCCTGCGACTGCGCCCATGACTGCGATGGCACCGATGACGCCGCCGCGGGCGCCGCCGACCATCTTACCGCCGGTATAGGCGATCAGAACGGGAAGCAGATAGAACAGCATGTAGGGCTGAATGGCTGCCAGCTTTTCGTTGGGAAGCCAGCCGGCCGGGATGAACAGGGCTGTAATAAAGCCCCATGCGATGAATGCGCCGATGTTGGGCATGACCATCGCTGACAGGAATTTACCGAATTTCTGTAATGCGTTCTTCATTTCTTTCCTCCTCATTGATTAAAAGTTTTTCGGTTGCTCAGGTACCCCTGATAATATTTCTCAAGCGCCGTCTCGACCAGGTGGATGCTTTCTTCCTCATCCCCTGCCTTAAGCGCCTGCAGAAATCCTTCTTCTTCCACCAGCAGCGCGCTGATCCTTCCGACCGCTTCTGTCTGGTAGTCTTTGTGCCCCTCAGGCACCGCCATGATCAGGGCGCCCTCTACGGGTCCCTCCCGGGTCATAAGCGTCTGGTCCAGCCTCAGATAGGAGACTCTGCTGTGCTGCAGGGCCTTGGTCCTGCAGTGGCAGAGGCAGATCTGCATCTCCTCCACATAGGTCGAGGCTCTGGCTTCTCTTTCGGCAAAGCCCTGCCGGACCCATGCGGCTTCCTCGGCCGTTTCTGTTATGGTCTCTGCCGCCAGGTCCAGCAGTGTGTCCCTGTCCGCGGCCTTTACGGTGATCAGCCGGAAATGATCCAGGATCTGGAGGATCTCGCCTCCCAGATCGGTCAGTCTGCGGATATCTCTGATCCTCAGGCTTCCCTCCCGGCGGCTGCCTGCCGCCTGGGTCCTTTGCCGGATTCTTTCCCGGTTGATCCGAACGATCTCGTTGCGGATCCGCATCATGTCCTGGGCCTGAAGGATCTGGTTGACTCTCATCCAGGGGAAATCCGTTTTCAGATCCACCGTGGAGAAGATCATATCGATTCCCTCCTCCCAGAGCTGTCTGGGCTCGATGTTGAAAGCGGACAAAACTCTGCGGACCTCTATGCCCGGGAAGGTCTTGCGGAGCGAAGCGGCCAGCATTCTCGAGGAGCTGATGCCTGTGGGACAGACCACTGCTGCCACGATCTTCTGCTCATTTTCCTGGATCCTTTCGGCGGAAGCGGCGAAATGCATGGCCACATAGCCGATATCCGATTCTCTGACCTGGCCCGGAAGATTCAGCTCCTGCAGGACCTGGCAGGCGACTGCCGCCGCCTTGTAGACCTCCGGATACCGTTCCCTGACTGCCTCGGCCTGGACGTTTTCCTCCAGGACATCCATGGCGAACCGCCGGATCATGACCGTCAGATGCTTGACCAGGTCTTCGATCAGGATGTCGTCGCTGTGGAAGGGGATCTCGGTCATCTGCTCCGCGATGCCCACCATGGAAAGGGTGATGCGGCGGATGTTCATGGTCTGCATGGGATCGTTGAATTCCGATACGTCCGACCAGAACCTGGTGGAGGACAGCTGCATGGCCAGGCGGCCGATCTCCGGCTCCGTCACCTCCAGTCCGAAGGTCTCATGGATGGCGGCAGCTGCGTCTCTGGATACGGAAAGCTCGGCCAGGGCGCCGATCCTGCCCTTTTCGGCCGGAAGCTTTGTCAGATAGGAGCCGTGCTGCATCCGGTAGATGGCCAGGGACATGCGGATGATCAGGTTCATTTCGCTGGAGTCCATGTAGCGGACGTTCAGTCTTTCCTCACACCTTCGGACCTCGCTCCTGGCGAATCGTACGATCTCCGGCGTCATAAAGGTCAGAAGGGGATTGGCCTGTCCCTGGGAGAGCTCCTGCAGGGCGTCGGACCAGGCGATCCTTTCCGTGATCCGGTCCATTTCGCAGAAGGCGATGACCGCGTTGGCGATGGCCTGGCGGAGATAGAGCTCCTCGCCCTCCAGATAGATGCCCAGGCCCGGCCTTCTTATAATGGAGACGTCATATTCGGCCAGCCATTCATCCAGGGCGTCCAGATCTGAAAAGAGGGTTCCCTCGGAAATATCGAAGCGGGAGGTAAAGGCAAAGGCCTTGATGGGCTCTGTCGCAAAGAAAAGCTCGCCCAGGATCCAGCGCTTACGCTCATCCCGGCTGTACATATGCCGGATGCCTTCCATTTCCAGAAGCTCCCGGATCAGGTCCAGATGCTCCTGACTTTCCTGGATGGCCAGACCGACGCCGTGCTTCCTGCTGAACTTGAAGTCGTTCTCCAGAAGCCACTGCTCTATGCCCGGCATCTCGCGCAGAACGGTCCTTTTGGAAACCCCGATCTGTTCTGAAATCGCCGCGACGGTGGTCGTCTCCGATTCCATCTCGATCAGGATCCGTATGATTTCCTTCTGCCTGGATGAAAGAGCATTCCTTCTTTTCTTATCTGCCATCTGCTTGCCTCCATGCATACATTATATTTTAGACAAATTACCATCTCAACTCATTCATCTTATACTTTTGTCACCAATAAAAAGTGACATCAGACGTCTGTCCGATGTCACTTTCTCAGCGGTTTTTCCTGTCATCTTTGCATCCTGTCGAAAAAACTATGCACTTTTATCTGCTTCGCGGCCCTTTCCGCCGCCAAGGGCTTCTTTTAATATCTTAAAACAAAGGGGATAGCAGCCCAGAAGAACGAATATTATTATGGTATATCTGCATGTTCTGAATAAAAATGCAGCTTTGCCGGCTTCTGCCGCTCCGGTCAGGCCAATGAGCTGCTTCAGGACAAGGTTCAGCCCTCCATAGGCAAGGCCTCCGCCCGCCAGGCGGAGCAGTCCCTCGGGGATGGTCAGGGCCTTTTCGAAGTTCACATACCTTCTTTCAAAGAGATCCGCCAGGGCAAAGCCCAGAAGGAGTCCGAAGCCGGTGTAGAAATCCCGGCTCCTGGCAATGAAAAGACCGGGGACCCCTGTCAGGAGCAGGATCCCATAGAAGATCCGTCTGTCGGGGATCCTCTTTTCAAGAGCGGGGACCAGAAGGATCGTGACTGCCCCCATCGTCCAGCCCGCCAGGACATCGGTGGGATAATGGGCTCCCACCACCACCCTGGAAAAGCCGATCAGAAAGGCCAGGACCAGGGCCAGGATCCAGACCCACTTCTTTTTCATACATCTGGCCAGGGACCCGTAAACGGCGGCGCCGTTGGTGGAGTGGCCGCTGGGGAAGGAATAACCCTGGGCCTCTATGTCGTATATGTCAGCCCCCTTTTCTATGGGCCGCAAAAGCTGAATGTCCCTGTTGTCGAAATAGGGCCTTCGGCGCAGAAAGATATTCTTTAAAAAGGAGTGCCAGACCATGCCCATGATGGCGTTCAGGCCGATATAGCGTCCCATTTCCTTGTCCAGGCACCAGTAGATCAGGCCCAGGAGCAGGATCATGAGGGTCTCCTCGCCAAAGGCAGAGAAAAAGGATATGAGGGAAAGGACCGGGGCCGGCAGATGGCTCTGCAGCCAGATCTCCAGAAGGACCTCCCAGTCAAAATAAAATGTATTGCCTGCCGCTGCTGCCACGTTGTCTCCTCCTTTTACTCGGGCGCGCCCCCCTGGCTCCCGGGAAGGCGGTTTTTAAATCTCCCTTTATTATAAGAGATTTTTCCCTTTCCGGGTACATAGGAGAAGCTTTTCCCGCATTGAAAGCAGGTCACCGGGACCCTGCGGGAGAGGGCTGTGTCGCTGACCTCGATCCGCCGGAGCTGGGTCCTGCAGAAGGGACAGAAAACCTTCAGAAACGACATGATCAGTCCTCCCAGAAAAGCTGGTCCAGGGTCCTGTCCAGGGCCTTGCAGATGGCGATGCAGAGCTTGATGGAGGGATTATAGTCTCCCTTTTCGATGGCGCTGATGGTCTGGCGGGATACCCCCACCAGGTCCGCCAGCTGCTGCTGGGACAAATCCCTGGCCGCCCTGGCGGCTTTGAGACGGAGATTCTTCATCGGATCAGCCCTCCTCTCCGGCGTCAGCCAGTCTTCTGACAAGGATCGCCGCACCGACGACGGCGAACAGGACGCTCATAAAGAAGTTCAGGCCTTCCCTGCCTGCCAGGATCTGCAGGAAGCTCTCCCCTGCCCGGAGCCTTAAGCCTGTGGTAAAAGCGTTCAGCAGAGCGATCACAAAGCAGAGGATCGTGTAGGGGAGGGGATTCTGGTGGAGACGGAAAAAGCTCCCCTTCCAGATGCTGTAAACGGCAAAGACGCCGAGGCCTCCATAGAAGGCCAGGCAGAGAAGGATCCTGCAAAGGAAGGCCGTCTCCTCCCCCTGGCAGATGCAGGCGGCTGCCAGAAATACTACTGTGACCATGTAGGCCGCCTGATAGGCGCTGCCCCGGACCACAAGCTGCCGCTCATCATACTGGCGGGCCCGGTCTCTCCGGCTGACAATAAAAGCAACCACTGCAAAGATTACAATAATGAGAAGGACGGGAATAGATGCGATCATAACTGCCTCCTGAATTGGAATGAATCAATACCATACTGTTCTTACATCCTGAGTATAGCCGATTAATAGCATTATGTCAATTATATTTTACTTTTTTCTCTCTGCAGGCGCTTTTTGCTATCCTGTGCAGCCATTTGCTGAATCGGAGGCTGAGTTGGAAATCCAGGGAGAATTCTAAGGGCGGCAGGCGGCGCCGGCACGATACACGTATTCAATCCCTTACTGTTCAAGTCCCGCCTTTTCGTGTATGATGGCTTTGGCGGGATCTTCTGACAAAATGCTGTCCCTGCCCCTGCTTTTTCAAAAAAGGAGTCTCCCATGGCACACGAATTCATCTTATTTCCAAATATGACCTTTGTCGATCTGGGCCTGTATCAGTATGGCCGCGAAGACTGTGCACCGGCGCACTCTTATGGCCCGGCGATCCGCAGCCATTATCTGTTTCATTACATACTGGAGGGCCGGGGCACCTTTATGTGGCAGGACGCCGGGGGCTGCGAGCACGCCCTGCCTCTGGAGGCCGGACAGGGCTTTCTGATTTCCCCCAGGCAGATTACGACCTATGTGGCGGACGTGGACATGCCCTGGGACTACTGCTGGCTGGAGTTTGACGGCTTAAAAGCCAAGGAGTCGCTGGAGGCCATCGGCCTCTCTGCCGACAATCCCATCTACACGCCCGTTTATTCCGAATTCGCAAACATCATGAAGGATGAGATGCTCTATATTGTGGGCAGTAAAAAAGAGGCGCCCCTTCACCTGATCGGACACCTCTATATCTTTATCGATGCGCTGATGCGGTCTCTCCGAGATGACCAGCCCGCAGTCAATAAAGTCAAGGACTACTATATCGAAGAAGCCCTGGCCTATATAGATCACAATTATATGAATGACATCTCGGTGGAGAGCATTGCTGAAAGCACAGGTCTCAACCGCAGCTACTTTGGCAAAATCTTCAAGGAATCCGTCGGCAGATCGCCCCAGGAATTTCTGATCAGCTATCGCATGATCAAGGCCGCAGAGCTCCTTCGACGGACGCGCTACTCCATCAATGAGATCGGCTATGCGGTGGGTTATCCCAATCAGCTCCATTTCTCAAGAGCCTTTAAAAAAGTATATGGCGTCTCTCCCAAAAACTGGAGAAACGCCAATACGCAGGCAGAGGATCCGGTATCGTTCCCTGTGTGATTTCCGGCCATCCTTTCCCCTGCATCCGGGCGGTCCCTGCAGGCTCAGATCCTGACCAGATGGATCTGCAGGGATCCATAGTCTCCGAAAGGCACAGGCATAGGGAGCCCGACCTGCATCAGAGCATCCGCGGGATAGACCCTGCCGGTCTCTGTATCCCGGTAGGAGGCGCCTGAGGCAAGGCCTCGCAGCCGGATATAGGTAACGTACCGGTTGCCCTGGATTTTCAGATTGACATAGTTAACAAGTGCTTCGCTGCGGTCCCTGGAAACAAAGGCCCATGCGGAGCATTCGCCGTCAAGGGGACTTTCCAGGCGATAGTAGGATCCGAAATGGATCAGGTCCGCCAGGGAATTTCTCTTCCGGATCTGTGCACGGATCTCATCTTTTTCTTCCTCTGTCAGCACCTCGGGATTCAGCTCATAGCCGAAGGTGCCGGACATGGCAGTAATGGCCCTGGTGGCAAGCGGCGTAATTCTTCCGTTCTGCTCATTGGGGCAGATGGAGACATGGCTTCCAAGGCAGGACGCCGGATAACCGAAGGAGGTGCCGTACTGAATCCGCAGGCGGTCGATCGCATCTGTATTGTCACTGCCCCAGATCTGCGGCGTGTAATAAAGCATCCCTGCATCAAATCTTCCGCCGCCGCCGCTGCAGCCCTCGATCAGCATATCGGGATAACGCTGGATCAGTCTCTCCAGAAAATCGTAAAGCCCCAGTATATAGTCGTAGAGGACCCTTCCCTGGTCGCCGGCCGTATGGGAATATACATCCACGATGCATCTGTTATAGTCCCATTTGAGATAATCCACCCTTCCCATATCCAGGACCCTGCAGATGCTTTCAAAGACCGCATCCACCACTTCCTTTCTGGAAAAGTCCAGAACCAGCTGGGATCTGCCCCGTACCGGTTTTCTTCCGGGGATCGTCATCGCCCAGTCGGGATGCTTCCGATAAAGATCGCTGTCTTCGCTGACCATTTCCGGTTCTACCCAGAGGCCGAATTTAAGGCCCTTTCTGTGGACCCAGTAGATCAGGTCCTTCATCTCGCCGCCCAGCTTTTCTTCGTTGACGAACCAGTCTCCCAGCCCGGTGCAGTCATCGTTTCTCTTTCCAAACCAGCCGTCATCCAGCACCAGCATATCCATGCCCAGCAGAGCTGCCTGCTCCGCCAGCGCCAGTATATCTGCGCCGTCAAAGTCCATATAGTAGGCTTCCCAGCTGTTGAGAAGGACCGGCCGCACCTGGTCCCGCCACTTTCCGCGGCAGATATGCCTGCGGATGCATTCCTGCAGATTGTTGGAAAGCGTTTCAAGGCCTGTGCCGGAGAAGCTCATGATCACTTCCGGCGCCGTGAAGGTCTCACCGGGGGCAAGGGGATAGGAGAATTTCTCCTGCATAAGCCCCAGCTGCATTCTGGTCTGATTATACTGGTCCATCCCGGCGCATCCGCTGAAGCCGCCGCTGTACACAAACTGCATGGAATAGCAGCCGCCGGCCGTCTCGGTCGTCTCCTTCTCCGCCAGGATCATCATGGGATTGTACTGGTGGGAAGAGGTGCCTCTTCTGCTGCCGATCCATTGTTCCATATGTGCTACAGGCGTTCTCTGGAAATTTCTTTCCATATTGTGGCGGCCGTAGAAGGTGATCAGGTCATAGCCGCCCGTCAGCTGGTCCAGGGACGCGGACATCACTTTTTCAATGCGGACAGTCTGGTCCCATGTATTGCGGATGAGCACGCTTCGGGTGATGATATCCAGGTCCGGGATCACGCCGTACAAAAGCGTCACTTCTGCAATGCCTGCCGTATCCTTCAGGACGATCTCCAGGGTCTGCGCCTCCTCCTCGGAAGCATAGGCGGCGGGAAGGCCCTGCAGGGAATACTTGCCCTCTCTGACCCTGCAGCGGTCAAAGCGGAGATCGCAGGCGTCAATTCCATTTCCATATTCCAGGACAAGAGCCGGGCTGCGCATGTCGCCGGTGCCGGACGTCGGAAACTCCTGGGGAAGAAAATCCAGCGAATAGGTGCGGTCATTTCCGGTATCATTAAGATTGCAGGCAAAGCCCCGGTCCGCATAGGTCAGAAGGTATTCCATGGACCCCTGGGTCCTGCGGCCATAATAAAGGTGCAGAAGAACGCCATATTTGTCAGCCTTCATCTGATAGGTCGTATTCCTGGTATTTATCGTAAACAATCTGCCGTTTTCCTCTACAGTGATTGCCATAGCTTCTCCTTTCGCATCAAGAGCCATAAATTCATTCGCTGTAGCCTATTATATAAGGAGGATGCAGACCACTTCTATATCCTTATTGAACTCATTTATATCATCTTTCTTCTATCCCCGGGAAAAGGGCTGCCAGGTCGCAAAATGGTATATGGAACGGCCTTTTCCTGTCAAAAAAACGGCCGCCCCCTTTCGAGGACGGCCGTCTGGTGCATTGTCATTGCAGGTCTGGCCTGCTCTTTGATTAAAGCTGAGGGCCTGCTGCCACCAGAGCCTTGCCTGCTTCGTTGGTGGTGTACTTGACAAAGTTCTTCTGGAATCTGGAAGCCAGATCCTTGGCCTTTGCATCCCACTCTGCTGCATCAGCGTAGGTATCGCGGGGATCCAGGATTGCGGGATCAACACCTTCCAGCTCTGTAGGAACTTCGAAGTTGAAGTAAGGGATGGTCTTTGTAGGAGCAGTCTTGATTGCGCCGCTCAGGATGCCGTCGATGATGCCGCGGGTATCCTTGATGGAGATACGCTTGCCTGTGCCGTTCCAGCCGGTGTTGACAAGGTAAGCCTTTGCGCCGCTCTTGTTCATTCTCTTGACCAGCTCTTCTGCATACTTTGTAGGATGCAGCTCCAGGAATGCCTGGCCGAAGCATGCGGAGAAGGTAGGAGTGGGCTCAGTGATGCCGCGCTCTGTACCAGCCAGCTTTGCTGTGAAGCCGCTCAGGAAGTAGTACTGAGTCTGCTCGGGTGTCAGGATGGAAACGGGAGGCAGTACGCCGAAAGCGTCAGCAGACAGGAAGATTACGTTGTCAGCTGCAGGGCCTGCGGATACGGGAGCCACGCTCTTGACGATCTTTTCAATGTGCTCGATGGGATAGGAAACACGGGTATTCTCGGTCACGCTCTTGTCAGCGAAATCAAGCTTGCCGTTCTCGTCTACGGTAACGTTCTCAAGCAGAGCGTTTCTCTTGATGGCGTTGTAGATGTCGGGCTCGGATTCCTTGTCCAGGTTGATGACCTTTGCATAGCAGCCGCCCTCGAAGTTGAAGACGCCGTTGTCGTCCCAGCCGTGCTCGTCATCGCCGATCAGCAGACGCTTGGGATCGGTGGACAGAGTGGTCTTGCCGGTGCCGGACAGACCGAAGAAGATGGCAGTGTTCTTGCCTTCCATATCGGTGTTGGCGGAGCAGTGCATGGAAGCGATGCCCTTCAGAGGAAGGTAATAGTTCATCATGGAGAACATACCCTTCTTCATTTCGCCGCCGTACCAGGTGTTCAGGATGACCTGCTCACGGG
>CAMNJZ010000050.1 GCA_946541955.1 uncultured Lachnospiraceae bacterium
TTACATTATTTGCCGTAGAAAGCATCGAAATACTTCTGGAAGATCGCCAGCTGATCAGCAAGACCATAGTTCTGCAGCTCTGTCTGGAATGCATCCCAGTCAGCGTCTGTGAAGCCGTTCATGACCCAGTCAGACTTGTGCGCGTTGATGGACTTTGTGATATCGGCTGTCAGGTTGGACAGCTTTTCGTTGTCCTCTCTGGTCATGAAGACGTTGGGGAATACATACTTGGAGTGCATGTCGGGTGTGTAGATGTCCTTGATCCAGTCAAGACGATACTGGGCATCGTCAGGGCAGGTGACATATACGCCGTAGTACTCATCCAGAACTGCCAGAGGGCCGCCGACTGCTTCGGCTTCACGAACTTCTACAGGAGAAGCGTCGCCCAGAGGCGCATGCTGCAGCATGTCTTCGCCGGCTTCATTCTTGCCAAGAACGAAGATATCGAAATCGTCATCTTCGCCGTAGGTGCCCCAGTTGTTCTGAGGAGACTGGAAAGGATCATAGCACTGGTCGATCCATGCGCAGACCAGAGCGGGGTTCTGGGCTACAGCAGTCACGACGCAGCGGCCTCTGTCAAAGCCGGAAGTGAAGGAACCGTTCTGAGGGGTCAGATTCTTGGTATCAGCCTCAAGCATAGGCAGGGGAACGTAGTCAACGATGTTGTCGATGTTGCCGACATCCCAGGAGAAGCATACGCCGTAGCGGTGGGATTTGCCCTTGGAAACATAAGTGGACCATTCCTGTGTGAAGGCTTCGGGGTCGATGAGGCCTTCTTCATAGAGCTTGTGGAGCCATTCGAGGCCCTTCTTGAAGCCTTCCTTGGTAGCTGTGCAGATGACTTCGCCTTCATCGGTAACCGCAATGTGACGGCCCTTGTCGGGATCGCCGTAGCCTTCACCGAAGCCGTTGATCAGGACCATGGGGTCCTGGCCGCCGTCGTTCATGATGCAGGACATGGGAATGATGGAGCCTTCAATGCCGAACTCGGCCTGCAGCTCGGAAGCATGGTCACGGAAAGCGATCAGGACCTGCTCGAACTCATCCACTGTGCCGGGCATCTCCAGGCCCAGGAAGTCAAGCCATTTCTTGTTGATGAAAGGCATGTTGTCGATGGTCTGGATGGCTGTGTAGTTTGAACCCAGCTGCTCGATCCAGGGGAATGCCCAGATATGGCCCTCAGAATCGGTACACATGGTCCTGTATTCGGGATACTTGTCGAATACAGCCTTCAGGTTGGGCATGTAGGCATCAATGTACTCCTCCAGAGGAATGATGATGCCCTGGTCAGCATACTTGAGCAGGTCACTGTCTGAGAAACCGGCAGTGAAAACGAAATCAGCCAGTGTCTTGGGATTGGCCATG
This sequence comes from uncultured Lachnospiraceae bacterium, assembly GCA_946541955.1. Taxonomy (GTDB): domain Bacteria; phylum Bacillota; class Clostridia; order Lachnospirales; family Lachnospiraceae; genus CAG-791. The sequence goes on from CAMNJZ010000050.1 coordinate 1,366, forward strand.
GCCAGGGAGATCTTGTCGCCCCACTGGTCGCTCTGGATCGCATCCCATTCAATGTGAACATTGGTCTTCTCTTCAAGACGCTTGAAGATGGTGCGGTTGTTGGGGTTGGACTCTGTGTTGGCAGGATAGCTGATCAGGCCCTTGAGGGTTGCTGTCTCAGCCAGAGGGAACTGCAGGGATTCCACATCGACTTCCTGAAGCTCTCCGCTGTTGAGCTCCGCACCGCCGCTGCCGCCGCAGGCTGCCACGGAGACTGCCATGCCTGCTGCCAGTACGCATGCAAGCACCTTTTTCAGTAAACTTTTTTTCATCTTTTCCTCCTTTAAATTAAATCTTTACATCAACCCTTGACAGAACCGACCATAATTCCGGAATCGAAATATTTCTGGAAGAAGGGGTACATGATCAGGAGCGGTAAACTGGAAATAATGATGGTCGCATACTTGAGCAGCTCGGCCAGCTGTGCTCTTGCTGCGGTGGACTGCATATCTGCGATCATGCCGGATTCAGGCTGGTTCTGAATCAGGATGGAACGCAGTACCAGCTGCAGGGGCTGCTTGGAAGCGTCATTGAGGTAGATCATGGCGTCAAAGTAGCTGTTCCACATACCAACGAACTGCCACAGGGCAAGAACGGTGATAACGGGGGTGCAGACCGGAAGCAGGATCATGAAGAAATAGGTAAGCTCGTTGGCGCCATCCACGTCCGCTGCTTCGCGAAGCTCGGAAGGAATCCCCTGGTAGTAGGTCCTGGCAATGATCATGTTCCATACGCTGAAGGCGCCGGGAAGGATGACTGCCCACATGGAGTTGAGAAGGCCCAGGTTGGAAATAAGCAGGTAGGTAGGGATCAGACCGCCGCCGAAGAACATGGTGATCATGAAGATGGTGTTGAATAATCCTCTTCCCTTGAAATCCGCTCTGGACATGGGATAGGCGGCCAGCAGGGTAACTGCTACGGATACGAACGTGAATACCACGGAGTAAATGATGGCGTTCCGGAAACCGACCCAGATCTGCTTGTTGGAAAGAACACGCTCGTAGGCTGTGGTCGTCCACTTCTCCATGTCGAAGGTGATGCCGCTGTTCTGCAGAGTGACGGGGTCCATGAAGGACGCGATAATGATGTAAATGATCGGGATGATGATGGCTACGACGAACAGGCCCAGGAGGATATATCCTGTGATCAGCAGGATTTTGTCGGACATCGCCATCTTTGAAAATTTAACTTTTCTCATGCCTTTTCCTCCTCTTTACAGACCCTTGCCGTCGTTCATCTTCTCGACGATCTTATTGACCACGATCAGCAGAATGACGTTGATGACGGTATTGAAAAGTCCGACAGCTGTAGAGAAGGAGTAGTCGCCGTCCAGCAGACCTTTCTTATACACATAGGTTGCGATGATTTCGGAAGTGGAAATGTTCAGGTCGGTCTGCAGGGCGTAGGCTTTTTCGAAGCCGATGCTCATGATATTACCTGCCTGCAGGATGAACTGGATCACGACCATATCCTTGATGGCGGGCCACTCGACGACCTTGATCTGATCGAAGATGTTGGCACCGTCCATGATGGCCGCCTCGCGAAGCTCCTGGCTGGCGCCGGACAGGGCTGCCGTATACATGATGGAGCCCCAGCCTGCACCCTGCCAGATACCTGACATGATATAGATGGTACGGAAGGCGCCGGGCATGGTCATGAAGTTGATCTGTGTACCCATCATCTGATTCAGCGGACCTGTTACGGAAAGCAGGATTCTGACCAGACCGCAGAGAACGATAACGGAAATGAAATTGGGAAGATAGAGAACTGTCTGAATCTTCTGCTTGATTCCGGTACTCTGAATTCTGTTCAGCAGAAGTGCAAGCAGAATCGGTACGGGGAACCCCCAAAGCAGACCGTAGATACTCAGCTTCAGTGTGTTTGCAAGATACTTGAGGAAGTCCGGTGAGGACAGAAATCTGTGGAAGTACTTAAAGCCTACCCACCTGCTCCCGAGGATGCCCCTGATGGGGTTGTAATCCTGGAAAGCGATCATGATACCGCCCATGGGAATGTACCGGAAGATGAGTGTCAGCAGCAGAGCCGGCATCAGAAACAATACATACAGCTGCCAGTGCTGCCTGACGTACAGCAGTGTTTTACGCATTTGTCTGCGTCCCTCCTTTCAATGCTAAAAGGTACCTTGTATGAAAGATTTACTGACAGTCGGAATACGGCCGATTTTCTCCCCCGCTCATCTCTCATCATATACAATATTTTACATTTAGTAATGCATTTGTGCAAGTAAAACTTTTACATTTTACACCAGTAGTGTAAAAGTTTGTATCATATTGACGAGTCACATGAAACTATTTTGTGCATAATTCATCTGTTACGAATGTCATAAACGCGTTACACTATATTACACATCCACTTAATATTAAGGAAGGAGAACATACACTTTGAAAAGCTTTCTGAATCCCGAAAGTCCACCCATGCGCTTTCTGACGTCCATAGGCTATGCTGTATGTCTGAATCTTCTCTGGTTCTTATGCAGTCTTCCCATCATAACGGCAGGGGCTTCCACGGCTGCTCTTTATGACGTCATGCAGCGGGTCGTCAGATCCGAAGAAAGTAATATCGTTTCATCCTTTTTTTCCTCCTTCAGAAGGAACTTTTCTCAGGCGACCAGAGTCTGGCTGATTCTTCTTGCCGCAGGCATATTCCTTGGCGCAGACGGCTATATTCTCTTCCACCTCCGCTTTGAGAGTCCCTTCTGGACCTTTCTGACCGCCGTATGGATCGTTATGGCAGCCGCCTATGCCATCATTTTGCTTTACGTCTTTCCTCTGATTGCAAGATTTGACAATACGGCGCTCATGACCATCAAAAATGCGCTGATGACCGGCATGCATTTCCTCTACTGCACGGCCTTTCTGGCCGCCTTTCACTTTGCAGTGGGCTATGTCATTATTTTCGTCTACACGCCGGTCCTCTTTCTTGGAGAAGGGCTCTGCGCCCTTTTCAGCGCCTGGCTCATGCGGGGCATCATGATCAGGCTGGAGGAGATGGCTGCCCCCTCCGGGGAGGCGGATCTGTCCCCGGATTCCGGTCCGGAGAATGGAAACGATGCTGCAGAAGATGCTGCAGCCAGGGAGGAAACGCCTCATGAAACGTTCTGAAATGCCCCTCCGCAAGCGCCTGCAGTATATATGGGATTACTACAAGGTGCCTATGGCTGCCGGGGCCGTCATCCTTTACATCATCCTCTACACAGGCTGGCGGTATCTGACCCGGCAGGACCTGGTCCTGTACGGCGCCGTCGTCAATGTGGGGATCAGCGAAGAGATTCGTGAACAGTTTGAAGAATTTCCCCGGTCGGAAGCATTTGCCCGAAACGTTTCAGAGCCCTCCGCCAGAAGTGCGGTCAGTCTTTCGGAAAACCTTTTCCTTCTCTCCGATGCCGATAGCGAGTATCATGCCTATGTCTATGCCTCCCGTCTGAAGATCCTGGCTGCCATTGAAGCCGGAAAGCTGGACCTGGTGATCGGAGACGCCCAGGCTATGGATGCCTTTGCAGGCCAGGGCTTTCTTCTCCCCCTGGAGGGTCTTTTTGAGGAGAAAGAAATCCAAAGCAGGCTCCGGGAGGGCACGGTGATTCTGGAAGACAACCATCTCGATGTCCTTCTGGATGAGAGCATTCCCTATGAGGCAGTGACAAAGACAGAACTGACGGCCATCGATCTGACAGGCCTGGAGGGGTTCGTCCCTCTGGCCGGAGACAGCAGGATCTACCTGGGGATCATAGCCAACTCGGAGCGCAGGGATGCGGCGCTGGCCTTTGCGGAAAGCCTCTTCCAGGTCCCATAAAAAAAGAGATCTGCCGGATTGGATATCCTTCGGCAGGTCTCTTTTTCTATGGGTATTTTTAAATTCTTTACCGCTGCAGGAAAGCATGCATTACAGGCGGATGTCTCTCTTTACCACGTCGATCAGCGCTTTCCCCTCTGTCCGGAAAACGATCTTTTCCGCCGAAAGGTCAGTATAAAGAATCGCCGACATGACATATCTTCCGTCATTGATGAACACCTCACAGCTGTATCTGTCAAGAATGATCCGCAGACGGATATTTCCATCCATGCTTTCCCTTACCAGGCATCTGCGCTGATGGACGACGGCTTTTCTGGAGCCGGCGTATTTGCGGTCGATCTTGACAGTTCCGTCAGAAGGTATGAAGCGGACCGCCGTATGATGGTTCTTTTCCTCATCCATGGCAAACCATACGGCAAATTTTCTGTAAAGCGGGGCGTCTGGCACCGGTCTGACGGTGATTTCCATGTCGATGGTCCTTCCCTCAATGCCGTAAAGGGATACTTCGTCAAAGACCGGCACCTTTTTATAGGTCAGGGAATTGGTATAGTAGAGGTCGATCTCCCGGACAGGATTCTGATAGAGCCTGCCGTCACGGAAGGTCAGCTCTCTGGGGATGGTCATCTGACCGGCCCAGGGGGCTCTTTTATCCCGCATCAGACAGGTGTCCCAGTTCTGCATCCAGCCGATCATGACTCTCCTGCCGTCCGGCGTAAGAATTGTCTGGGCTGCATAGAAATCAATGCCGTAATCAATGGCCTGGTCAAACTGCGGCGTAAAAGTTCCTGTCTCCTCGTCAAAATCTCCCGCCAGGGCCAGAGATCCGGCGCCGTTATGATATTCCAGTCCCCTGGGCTCCATTTCCATGGGAGAAGCCAGAAGGATCCATTTCCCGTCGAGAGCAAAGAAATCCGGGCATTCCCACATCACTCCATAGCGGCCCTCATTTTTAATAAGGATCTTCCAGTACTTCCAGTGAATGCAGTCACTGCTTCTAAACAGATAGATCTGGCCGTCCTGGTCTGCTGCCCTGCCGGCGATCAGGCACAGGTAGGTCCCGTCAGACATCCTGATAATTTTGGGATCTCTGAAATCCACCCGGCTGGCCCCCTGGGGCAGGTCCTTCCCGTCAATGACCGGATTGGCATCATACTTTTCATAATCTGTCCCATCTCCAAAGGCCAGATTCTGACACTGCATGTAGGGATCACTCTGGCCGGCTTCCAGCGCTTCCCTTTCCTCGTCACTGTCCTTTGGTCTGCGAAGGCCTGTATACATGAGGAGCTGCCTGCCGTCGTCCATTTCCACCGCACAGCCGGAGAAGCATCCGCCCTCATCAGAAGCCGTATCCGGTGCCATGGCGGCCGGCAGGTAGGACCATTCCATCAGATTTCTGCTGACAGCATGTCCCCAGTGCATAGCCTCCCAGTAAGAATGATACGGATTATACTGGTAGAACAGATGATACTGGCCATTATAAAAAGAGAACCCGTTGGGATCATTCATCCATCCGCAGAAGGGAGACAGATGAAACATGGGACGATTCTCTCTGCTGATTGCAGCTGCCTTCTCTATTTCCGTCTTTCTTGCATTTTCCAATTGCACACTTTTCATAAATATCACCGAAACAAGAGGAATAGTATTTTACATTTGCAACATTAAGATTTTACATTCTATGTTACATTATAATTTTCTTTACTCCTGCAGTCAACTTTGAATTCAACATTTTTTTTGCACCATTCAAAAATCTTCTCTTTTCATTATGTTACATTTTTGCACAGTCATATTATTTGACTAATATTTTCATATTCTGTATAATTCTTTTAGTGCATCCAAATGCTTTTGAGGCATTTGGCGGTACGAAAGCAGGAGGTTCATAATGGCTGTTAAAGTAACCATGCAGGATATAGCGGACGCACTTGGCCTTTCCAGAAATACTGTATCCAAGGCTATCAACAACACAGGCGTGATCGCTGAAAATACCAAAGATCTGATTCTGAAAAAGGCGGCCGAGATGGGCTACCGCAACCTTTCCGTCCAGAATATTGCCTCTTCGCAGTCCCAGAGCAGCTCCGGCAGCACCCTCGCATCATCCGGCAGCAATGAAATTGCCATGCTGACCAGCGCCATGCCTGGCGGCTCTCATTTTGCAGTCACGACACTGGACAGAATGCAGCAGATCTTTTCTAGCCGCGGCTATTCCATGGCCTTTTACAGAGTCACTCCTGCAGAGCTGCAGCAGTGCACCCTGCCCGGAAGTCTTTCCCTGAAAAAAGCCGCCGCCATTTTCTGTATGGAGCTTTTCGACTATGACTACTGCAGAATGCTGATCGATCTGGGGATTCCCCTTCTGACCATCGACACGCCTCTCTGCATGGACAAAGAGCCCCTTCCTGTCGATACTCTGATGATGGAAAATACGCTGGGCATCCATTCCTTCGTTCGGAAAATGGCGCAGGAGGGCCGGAAAACCATCGGCTTTATTGGAAATATGTCCCACTGCCGATCCTTTTTTGAGCGGGGCTCCGCCTGTATGACTGCCGCAGCCTTAAACGGCTTTCTGCCGGCAGAACCCTATTCCATTCTGGACTTTCCGCCCGGCGAGTCTTCTACGACCGTCACGAGTTATCCTGTAGAGGCTGAAAAGCTCTACGAAATGCTGCAGAATATGCCGGCCCTGCCGGAGGTTTTTGTCTGCGCCAATGATTTTATTGCCATCAACACCATCGGCTGTCTGCGGCGGATGCAGATCCGCTGCCCCGAGGATATCCTGGTTATGGGCTTCGATGATTCCCCGGAAGCCCGCTATCATACGCCCGCTCTTTCTACGGTCCATATCCATACCCAGATCATGGGCGATCTGGCCGCGGAGCTTCTTCTCTCCAGAATCGCCAATCCTGAAAGAGAGCCCCGGCTCACCTATGCCATTACAGATCTGATCCTGAGAGAATCCACAAACAGATCCTGATAAAAAACAAGATACAGGCCCTGGCCGCCTCTCTGGCAGCCAGGGCCTGTATCTTGTTTTTTTATGTCTGCTGTCAGCAGGATCTGCGGGGTTCTGCTCAGCGCCCTGCGGGCGTTTGCGGCTCAGAAGCTTCCCTTTATTTGAATTTGCCCTTGATGGCCTCCATAGCCGCCGGATCCAGGACCAGCACATTGGAAGGGAAGATCACCTTGGCCAGCCAGATCAGAAAGACAAATACCAGAACGGGGATCAGACAGGAGGTCACCAGCATCACCGCCAGAGACTCCAGGGTATTGTCCATGAACCGGGTGACTCTCTCCACCGTTTCGGTGGTGATCGTCGTAAATTCATTGAAGAGGCCGCTGTCGGCGTCTCCCTCGATCTCCAGCTCATTGTATTCTTCGATCGTTTCATTGATCTTATCCGCCTGGGTCTGATAGACCATGTCGGAGAGCAGCACGCTGGCGGGCACGATGCTGAAGATGATCACCGCCACACTGGCAATCTTGACAGCCGTTTTCTTCATATTGTCCCTGCCGGTCAGAATGGCGAGGCAGAGGAAGACACAGGCTGCCGGGATCATAAAGGTGAAGGATACAAAGCCCGAGAAATTGATCAGGAATTTCTCCAGGTAGAGGGCGCTTAAGATCAGGAGAAAGTATTTGGCCAGTTCGGCCAGCTGATCTGCCAGGGGCGTGCACATATCACCGGGCAGCAGAGACAGGGTCGCCGAGGTGGCTGCTGCGCCGCCTGAAAGGGTCATGACCGCCGCAATTTTCTCATCGGTCTGTTCGATGGTATGCCGGTGGTTGTCCGGATTGGCGGCCCAGGGCGCCGCTACGGTGATGGAGATGACCGCCAGCAGTATGAACAGGGCAATGATCATGATTCTTTTGTAATTCACCATACTGTTTTCCCCCTTACTTGCTCGTCTTGAAATCTATGGAATATCCTGCCGTATTGGGAAGGCTGGCGATAAACTCGCCCACCAGCCGTCTGGCCGACTCATCTGCTCTTTCCAGAACGCCCCGTTCCAGGGCCTTCTGTCTGGCTGCAGTTTCAAACTCGACCAGAGAAATGTTATAGTCCTCCAGCTTCAGGGGCGTAAACAGGGATTCCTTCTCCGAATAGATCTGGAAGGTGTCCTTGTCGATATTGACTGACTGGATCTCCGATTTGGGCATGCTTACCGTAATGACCTTCCGGTCCTGATCTGTTTCGATCCCGATCTTCTCGAAATCCACGCCAGCCAGAACGCTCCCGTCATAGCTGTAGACAAATTCAGAGGAAGGCGTAAGAAACAGTATTTTTCCTTCCTTTTTGTAGGTCTCCACCTGGGTAAATTCATACTCCATGGTGACCAGAGTTCCCATATTGGCCAGGCCCTCCCGGATCATCTCGGAGCTGGTGGAGATCAGGACCCTGTCCCGCTTTTCCTTTTCGGGCTTCTCTGTTACAGTCTCTGCCGGTTCCTGGGGCGCCTGATTCCTTCCTCCTGCGAATCCAATGCAGAGAATCAACGAAAGGATCAGGGCAGCCGCTGCTACGCCAATATAGATATGATTACGATGCTGTCTGAAGAATTCCATTGTACCTCCTTTCCCTCACAGCCTGTCGCCGGACCCGTAACCATGTTTATTCATACCTTACAAAAGGTATTCTATCTGTATCCTCCCGGAAAAAAACAGCGTGATCTGTTTATAAGGGCTGCATTTATGAAGGTAAAAAAACTGCGTCCTCCCTTACAGGCAGACGCAGGATTTAAAAGCCGGATCAGGCTCCCAGGAGGGGCTGATCGTATTGAAACAGGGCTGCATTGATTTCAAAAATATCATAAATCTTATGGGATACGAAATAGGTAATGATCAGATCGAACCGGGAGCTGGGCGAGAGGGCCATGCCAGCCCTGGAAAGCAGGTCCTTTGTGGTTGGTAGATCCAGCTTCAGTGCAATGGCAAAGGCAATGGCCGTCTTCTTGGACGGCTGATAGTCCTGGTTGCAGCGGATTCTGGAAAACACCTTCCTGTCTATGTTGGCGTTTTTGTAAACGGTGACGTCATCCATGCCGCTCTCATCGATCAGCTGGAAAAGCCGCTCCTGGAAGGTCATGCCCTGGCTCCTTATCAGCTCATCCAGAGACTGCACTGCCTTGTAGGCCCCTACAGGCTCCGCCGCCTCTGCGTCCTCCAGGACGTCCTCCGGATAGCTGTGAGAAGGCCTCTGCTTTGCCAGATCAGGGAACATCGAATAGGCGTCTGCCTCTCCTGTCAGGGCATTCCAGGAAGGCGCCGCCTTCTCTTTTGCCCCTTCCTTTCTATCCCGGGCGCTGCTTCGATAAGACTCCCGCCTGTACCGTCTCTCCATAAAGGAGCCCCGGCCGTATTCCTCCTCCCGGAGGCTTTTGACCTCATGCTCATCAATGAAGGCTTCGATCTGTCCCACCAGCCTGCCGGAAAGGGCAAAGGCCGTCTGATCGAATACCACCAGAATCACTTCCATATCATGGCTCATAAGGAAACGGCTGATTTCCGAGAGCGCGATCTGCAGGGCCTTTTCCTTGGGAAAACGGTATGCACCGGAGGAGATCAGGGGAAAGGCTATGCTTTTGCAGTCCAGATCTGCCGCCAGGGCCAGGGAGTTGGCATAGCAGGCATGCAGGATCTCCTCTTCGCCCTTTGTACCATCCGTCCAGGCAGGGCCCACGGTATGAATGATATATTTTGCCTGCAGATGAAATGCCGGCGTGCTGACAGCCTGGCCGCGGGCGATAACGCCGATCTTCTCCCGTTCTGCCAGCAGCGCCTCTTTCCCTGCAGCCTTATAGATGGCAGTGTCTGTTCCGCTGCCGATCACAGGCAGCGGATTTGCCGTATTGACGATCGCATCAGCTTTTACTTTTGTAATATCATGTCGGATGATCTGAAACGGCATAAATCATGCTCCTCCCTTATTGGCAGCAAGGGCCGTATTGTCTGACAAGGCTCATTATGGGAGCTTCCTGATCCTCCGTCAACTTGTAAACCACGCAGAGACCAGGCAGGACCTAGTCGAGCCCTTCCACCTCCGAGGCGGGGGTATCGATCTCATCCAGATATTTTCCCACGGTGGCCCCAATAAATTCATCAGACTCCTGGTAGTCACTGTCTATGATATAGATCACATACCGCAGAAGATCGTACCATTCCGGGTCCTTTTGGGCATAGATCACACTGTATTTTCCAAATTCCCGCATACAGCACTGGTCCAGGTAGTCCAGGAAGGCCGGATCGGCTTCCAGGATATTCGATTCCGCCCTGACCAGCTCCTCAAGAATGCTGTGGTCTGTTTTATAAAATGTCGGAATACAGGTAAGCTCCCTGCAGCATATGTAGAAGGTTTCTCCGTCAGGTTTCTGAAAGCCGGCTTCCGCATAAACTGCGCCTGGAAAGGATGCGCTGCTGCGCTTCTCTTTCAACACTTTATAATTTGCGGATACAATAAGCAGGTGCCTGTCCATTTTCATTCTCCTTTCCGAATGCTTATAGGATGCCCGGCTGGCTGATGGAATAATCTGCTGCAGCCTGAGCGCTTTAAGCCATTCTTATTGTATCCCATCACGGCTCGATAGACAAATTCATGGTGTCACCATCTACTGTCATTTAAGCTCAAAACTAAGCCATCAGCAGATTTTCGTCAATATGCACAAAACGGGTTTTGAGAAATTGTATGATTTTTAAAGCAAATCGGACGGAAAAGGACTCCTTTTGCCTGCAGCTGTTTTCAGGAATATAGGGCCTGTCCCATGACGACATCGGCAGCCGCTTCCTCCATCTGCCTTGCCTGCCTGGAATATACGCCCGAGGGCTTGTCGGATAATACATGCAGATGATCCGCAAAGGCCCTGGCCGCGATCTGTTCATGGGAATAATGGGGCGTTGCAACGATCACTGCATATTTGCTTCCCATATTCCCTACGCCAATAACTCCTGCTTTCATACAGAGATTCCCCCATTTTAATAAAACTGTCTCCATCCGGGGACAGTTTGGTTTAAAAAGCGCCTGGCTTTATTCGATTCTGATGACAGCCTTGCCGCTGGTTTCCCCAATCACGGTGATCTGAAATACATAGTCTCCTCCCTCCAGGGAAACAGATGCAGTGTCACCTGCTCCCAGGGTAACTGTTTCGACCACCATGCCCGGAATGACATCCGAAGGGCCTTCATCATTGGCAATGACCGAAGCCTCAGCAACGTCGATCTGGAGCTGTCCCTTTTCCAGGGAGGATTCCATCACGGCCGATGCGCCGGGCCCTGCCGAAAAAGCATTGGATTCGATCGTATCGCCGTCTTTGGCATTGTCAGCCTCGATGGTGCAGCTGTTCATTGTTTCGGTAAGGGTAAGGGAAAAATGAATGCCGCCGCAGCCTGCCAGCAGCAGTGCCATGATCAGAACCAGAAGGCTCCCTGCTTTTCCATGTTTCACAAATATCCTCCTTTCAAGATCGTCCAAAGCGGCCTCCCGCATCTGCCTTCCTGCCTTTAGGATCCTTACCGCGCCTCACCTGTCAGAGGACGCCCCAGAGGCCGGTCCTTTCTTTTCTTCCGGCATTTGCAGGTTCAGGAGACTCTTTGGAATTGAAATTACATACCTCTTATATCGGTATTCCCAATATATCACATTTCTCTTTCCCTGTCAGTTTCATTCCTTTTCCCGGGCACACGGCAGATCCGCTGGCTGGGAAGGACTCTGCTCCGGTAGGTATCGATCAGGAGCCGTCTGAAATCCTGCAGATAGCGGGGCATAATGTCCTCCCGGATACTGACCGCCTCGACATGGATCTGGCTTTCCATCCCCTGGATGGGAATTGCTATGACGCGCTCCGGCCCTTCCCTGTACATGGCCCTCTGAAAGTCTTCCTGCACGAAGTAGGATTCGAGACAGAAAAAGGCTGTGTGGCCGGCTCTGCACAAATCCAGCTGGGTCACATAGTCCACGACCTCGCACAGATAGACGGGATTTACATGCTCCCGCATAAAGAAGCTGCCCAGATGGTCCATGACGGCACAGCCAAAGGAGGTACAGGTCAGAGGCATGAGGGGAATCTCCTCCGGTCTGATCGAATCCCGGTCATCCTGCCAGGCAGGCAGGTGCTTTTTTAAAAAGGACGGCACGGCCAGCAGATAGATCATCTCCTCAAAGATCGTTTCTCTTTCCAGATCCTCCCGGGCAGCCGTATCATGGCCGATCATCAGATCGAGCCTGCCTTCATAGAGCATTTCCAGAAACTCCTTGGTATGGCCATTCACCAGCGAAATCACAACATTGGGATACATGGCATGAAAGGCCGGAAAGAGGGCAGGAAAGACGATATGGGACCGGTCCGCATGGATCCCCAGATTCAGTCTGGCATGGATATAGGGAGAATCCTCCGCAATGGACTGCCTTGTCAGCTGTTCAATCCTGTGGATCCGCCGCAGAGAAGCATAAAGAATAGAGCCTGCCTGGGTCAGGGCCAGCTTTGGACTTCGCACAAAAAGACTGGTCCCCAGTTCCTCCTCCAGCTTTCGTATTTTGGCCCGGCAGGTCCTTTACCTGTCCCGGGCCGCCATATCTTCGCACCAGGCCTCAAAATCCCCCAGGTCACTGACGGAGGAGAAATGAAACTCCAGCCCCCGGGAATCGCCATTTTTCAGATACAGATAGAGCCAGGGCCCGGCATCGCCCGCTTCCGCAGAGTCCGACCGGGGCCTGGCTTCTCCCTGTGACAGAAAGCCCAGAAATTCCTTCCATTCTTCCCCGGTCATTTCAAAGCAGCCCTTGCGGGTCGTATCCTTTTCCGAAGCGGGGCCATAGTCATCCTTGACCTGCCTGGTTTCATGGAAGAACATATGCCGGCCTTCCTCTTCATAGATGCGGTAGCGCTGATAGAAGGCGTTGTAATGAATATGGTCGTAGGTATAATAAAAATCCAGGAAATCCTCTGCATAGGCGGAGACTTCCTCCGCGCCGTCCAGGTCTTCATGGCCGTCTTCTTTCTCTGCCTTTCCCCTGCAGGAAAGCAGGGATATTCCAAGCAGAATACA
>CAMNJZ010000051.1 GCA_946541955.1 uncultured Lachnospiraceae bacterium
CTGAATCCATTCACCGTCGAGGACCTCAAATCAGGCGACATTGTGACCATGCGGTGCCAGGAGATGGGCGTCGTGCTCGCCGACATTGGGGTGATCATTCTCCGCAGCAGCGGTCTGTGCTACCTGGACGAATATACCGAGGACCTGCGCTTTAACTGCAGCCCGGAGGGACGGGTCCCGGAACGCGACATCATGGAGGTACGAAGAGGCGCCCTTTGCCCGGTGGGCTTTGAGGACCGCCTTCCCAGCATAGTGCTCTTCCAGCGAGGGGAGGAGCAAGAAGACGCCGAAGAGGCGTGCGGCGAAGAAGAATCTTTTGACGAGGCGTTTCTGGAAATGCTGAGGCAGGAAGAGGCCCGCAGGGAAAAGGACGGGGCGCTGACCATCATGATCCAGGCCATTTATGGCAACCAGACAATTACCCGGATCGAGCCGGAAAACCTGGACGCCCTCATTCTGGGCTATCTGGACTACAGCCTTCCGGTGACAGAGCCCATTGACAGGTCCTCTGTCCGCATCCCCGGTTCGGAGGAACTGGTCCTTGTCTACAACCGCTACAGGGAAGAAAGCCGGCTGGAAGAGAGGGACAGACTGCGCAGAGAGGAAAACTATGAGTTAAAGCCCCTGGCGGTCATTCCGGAGCTGGACCTCAGGCTCTACAGCAGATGTGCCGCCCTGCGGATGCAGGAGGACGGCACCCTTACAAGCATCCTGCCTGGGGACGAAGAGGTCCTTTGCAGATATCTTTCCAGATGAGAAGGGCCAGGCCCGGACCGGCAGCACAGGGCGTGCCATGCCCATAGCATGGCACGATAAAGGGGCGCCGTCAGTGGCGCCCCTGCTTGATTTTGCTTTATTCAGCCTGATTCTGCTTCATCATTCAGTTTTTTTACTAAATTTTGCCTGCTTGCTTCATTAGGGCATGTCCCGGAGGCTGTCCCAGAAGTCCATGCGGGAGCGGATCTTCTCCAGGTCTTCCTTTGTCAGGAAGGAGAAGGTCCCAAGGTGGTCTGTGCCAAAGGCCCTGACGTCTCCGATATAGCGAAGGCCTGCGTCCTCCAGCTGGCTCTGGGCCTCAAAGGGCAGATCGAAGGTGGAAACGGGCAGCTCGTCCAGGATGCCGACCCTTGCGGCATGGCATGCCAGGAAGAGGGCTCTGGCCATGGAGGCGGCATAGGCTTCCTGGAGGCCCAGGCCTTCCAGGATGTCCTGTCTGCAGGCTTCCATGGATTCGTAGCCAAGGTTTGCGACCCTGTCCGCATAGCCAAGGTCTGCCAGAGCGATGAACTGGCTGGTCTCCAGAGGATAGAGGTCTCTCAGATCCTGCAGGCTCTTTTTCAGGCCGGCATAGTCCTCGAAGCTCTCGAAGGCAGGATCAGTCCGCATGGAGCGGCAGGCCTTTTCAAGGAGGCCTGTAAAGCCGTCCTTGCCCAGGGCCAGATGGAGCCTTTCTCTGAGAAGGGCCAGGGCCTTTTCAGAGGAAAGGGACCCTTCAGCCAGAGCCGCCGCGGCAGCGTCCCGCTCCTTCTGCCAGACGGTTTCAAGGTCGGCAGGCAGGGCCGGAAATTCGCTCTCTGCAAAGAAGCGGCAGAGGCGTTCGTTTCGGTAATCATAGACCGGATGCAGGATGGTGAAAACATAGCGGACTGCAGCAGAGGAGACGGCGCCCGGTGAAAGGACGGCGTGCTGCCTGGCAGGAAGGACACAGGTCCTTTGGATCTGCAGATCCAGATCGGCGGAAAGGGCAGACGCCTTCGGATGCAGGGACAGGAAGTCCCTGTCCTTTTGAGACAGGCCTTTGAGGGCGCAAAGAGCCATTTCCAGGATCCACCGGTCTTCCCGGTCCAGTCCGAATTCCCGGACGATGCCCTCGTGGAAGGACAGGACCTCTTCGGCCCCGGGCAGGGCGCGGACCTCCAGGCTTTCGGTCTCCTCATTGTAAAAGCAGAAATCCAGATATTTGAGATAGGGCTGAAACTGTTTCATAGTTCCCTCCTTAGCGCTTCGCTGATCGTATCAACAGCTTATGATACCAGTTTAACGGTTCTGAAAGAATAAGTACAGAGGGCAGAATCACACAGGGGCCGAAATGGACAAAAAACTTCCTGGGAGATCTTCCCGGGATTGTTTTCGGGGAAATATTCTCTGCATAGGGAGAAGAGGAAAAGGGGGATACCCATCCGGCCTGCCCTGTGATACAATGAAAGGACGGCAGTATGAGCACGTGTTATAAGCTCAGGCAGCCGGATGAGAAAAAGGGCACCAAAGAGAAAGGGTGCCTGGAAATAGGGGATTCAATTATAAAAGGGGAATTGTCATGGGAAGATGGACAGACGGTATCATGGGCGTGATCTGCGGAGACGCCCTGGGCAGCCCTGTGCAGTTTCGTAACAGGAAGATGGTGGAGGAAAGAGGCGGCGTGACCGGCATGCAGGGAGGCGGCGTGTTTAAACGGCCTGCCGGCTGCTGGTCGGATGACGGCAGCATGAACCTGGCGGTCCTGACCAGCCTGACCTCCAGAGGGTGTGTGGATTTCAATGATATCATGGAGCGTTTCCTCAAATGGGATGAGGAGGGCGCCTATACGCCCACCGGCTCCTGCTTTGATCAGTCGATCATCTGCATGGACGCCATCGACTGCTACCGGTCCCGCAGGGACTGGAAACGCTGCGGCAAGGACGAGGAGGACACCGAGGAATGCGGCGGCCTGACGAGGATCATGCCGGTGACCCTCTATGTCATGGACAGGCAGGAAAAGGCAGGGATGACCCAGGAGGAAGCCCTGGCGCTTGTACGGAGTACGGTGGGCCTGACCCACAAGGACATGCGGGCCTGGGTATTCGGCCTCCTCTATTATTTCATGATCGATGAGATCCTGCACAGCGACAAAAAGAGCCTCAACGGCCGCCTGCAGAGGGGCCTGGACCGGGCCTCCGCCTACTGCAGGGACCATGGCCTGGAGGGCGAGCTTAACGCCTTTGCCAGAATCCTGGATCTGAAGGCCCTGGCCAAAATACCGGCCGATGAGATGGAAAACACCGGCTACGTGCTGGAAACCATGGAAACAGCCATCTGGTGTCTGGCGACCACCAGAAGCCTGGAAAAGGCCCTTTTAAAGGGCGCAAATCTGGGCAATGATGCTGATGTCACATGCGCCGTGGCAGGAGGCCTGGCGGGCCTTTACTACGGCTATAAAAAGGTGCCTGAAGCCTGGAAGGAGGCCCTGCAGAAGAGAAAGGACCTGGAGGCAGTCTGCCACCGGGCCGACCTCTATGTCTTCAAAAAATAGGCTCTGCAGGCAGGGACAAAGTGGAAAAGGAAAAGAATACCATGCAGCATATGAACTGTATCGTCCTGTTCAACAAGGACAGGGACAGGGTCCTCTTCTGTAAGAGGACAGGGGACCCCTATGCAGGAAAACTCAATTTTGTAGGCGGCAAGGTCGAGGAGGGGGAGACCTCCGAGGACGCCGCCAGCAGGGAGCTGGAGGAGGAGACCGGGATCGGCAGACGGGAGGTTTCCCTCTACCACTTCATGGACATGACCTACTATCACAGGGGCTTTGTACTGGAGCTCTATGTGGGCAGGCTGGACCAGGACAGAGACCTCAGGGAGGAAAAGAACCCCCTGGTCTGGCTCCCCCTGACCGAGGATTTCACCGATAAGGACCGCTTTGCCGGAGAGCAGAATATCGCCCATATCATCAACGTGGCCCTGACCTGCCCCATTCCCGGCAGGACCATGATCGAAGAGGGACGGCATCTGGGGATCGATTACTGCCGGAAGGGCTGGCTTGCTGCGGCCCTGGACTTCGGCGGCCTCTCCTTTGCCTATTTTGATACCTTCGAGGAACTGATGGCGGCCTATCCGGACCGGGACGCCTGCCTGGTCTACATGGCCATAGGCCTGCCCGAGTCGCCCCTGGACAAGAGACCGGACAACAAGACCAGGCTCCTTCTGGGCAAGCGGGGTTCGGCAGTGGCCCCCATTCCCTGCAGGCAGGCTGTCTATGCCGAGGGAAAGGAGGCCCAGGCGGCCGCCAACAGGAAGGTCCTGGATATGGCCTTCTCCCGGCAGACCGAGGTCCTGGTGCCCCGGATCCGGGAGGTGGACACCTTCCTGGAGACCCATCCCTCCTACAAAAATTTCCTCTGTGAGAGCCAGCCGGATCTGTGCTTCTCCAGAATCTCAGGCCTGCCCATCGAGACCAAAAAGGACGCCCTCTACGGGGTCCGGGACAGGGCCGGGATCCTGGCTCCCTATTTCCCGACCCTGACGCCCCAGCGGGCTTCGGAGCTGGCCAAGGCCAACTCCTGCCGGGCGGACGATGTCATGGACGCAGCTGTCCTGGCCCTGACGGCCTGCATGCAGGCCCACGGCTATTTTGAGACGGTGCCGGCCCAGCCCGACGTGGACAGCAGGGGCCTGCGCATGCAGGTGGTGATTCCCAGGCCGCCGGTCCAAAAAAGCAGGCAGTAAGCGTACACTTTCCTTATAAAGCTTGCTATACTGATAGGGAAACAGTATAGATGCCGCCTGCGGCCTTGTGAGGGGGGCCGGAGGGGAGAGGGAGGAGACAAATGGAAGAACTGAATAAAAAGCTGAAGTCCAAGGCCAGGGGGACCTATATCCCGCTCATCATCGTGGCCATCATCCTGCTTGCGGGAGGGGGCCTTCTTCTGGGAGCGGCCTTTGCCACGGCCAGCAGCGAATACCGGGAGATGTCAGACTACAGCGAATACCAGCTGCAGACGGGCGACTACTATAAGCTGTCTGACTACAACATGGTCATTGATAGCTTTGCGGAGGATTCCGACGGCGAGTATTTTGTTATCTACAGAAACTGGGATGAGAAATGGATGGCCCTTTATCTGAAGGGCGCTGACAAGACCAAGGCGGAAGCCATCATGGAGGAGAACTGGGCCTATCTGGACGGCACGAGCGACAGCTTCAGCAGCCAGACCATTTCCGTCAAAGGCCGGCTTCGGAAGATGGATTCCGACGAAGAGGACTTCTTCCGTCAGTGGATGGAAAGCGGCGGCTGGTCGGCCGAGGAGATCGTATCCGAGGCGGATTTCCGTACCCTGGATACCTCTGACAGCCTGACCGGCATGTATGTCATGGGCGGGATCCTGGCCGCCATCGGCCTGGGTCTTCTGATCTTCTCCATCCGGGGCTTCTTTGGCGGCGGCTATCAGAAGAAAGTCATGGCCAGGATCCAGGAGAAGGGGATCAGCCCGGAGCGGATCAGCTATGATCTCTCCAACGGGACAAACTATAAGAATCTCACGGTCACCCCTTCCTTTGTCCTGCTTTCCGGCACCAGCGCGGAGATCCTTTTCTATGACGAGCTGGTCTGGGTATACGGACAGACCCATACCACGGTCCATAAGCTCTACGGGATCATTCCCACAGGCAAGACCGTGACCCACAACGTCCTCTTTGTGGACAGGGACAACAAGACCCATACGGGATCCTGTAAGAACGAAGAGGAATCCGGCCAGATCATCACCCAGATCAATACCTTCGCACCCTACCTGGTCACCGGCTACTCTGAAGAGATCGCCCAGCTGGCCCAGGGAGACTTTGCCGGCATGGTCCGCTACGTGGATGAAAAGCGGACCGGCTTTTAAGAATCAGGGAAAACGGCTTTGGCCGGGGCCCTGAGGAAGCACAGGCAGGCATAAGCGTGCACAGAATAGCATAAGCATAAGAAAGAGCCATACCGGTTCACGCACAGAGCAGTGAACTGGTATGGCTCTTTTTCCGCCTTACTGCAGGAGGCTCTGGGCGGCCTGGTCCAGGAGGGCCATTTCCTCGTCATCAAGCTCCCAGTCCAGGCAGGATACATTGGCAAGGATCTTTTCTCTTGTCTGGGAACCGAAGATGCAGGTGTCGATGAAGTCCCTGCTCCTTGCCCAGTTGAGGGCTGTCTGGGCCAGGGTCGCGCTGCGGCCCTCTGCCACAGGCTCCATGACTTCCAGCAGGGCCATGACTTTGGAGAAGAGGGGCTCCCGGAAATAGGGATAGAAGCGGTTCCGGTTGTCCATGGTCTCATAGGTCTTCAGGGTCCTGTAGCGGCCTGTCAGGATGCCGCCGCCCAGGGACCCGTAGGTCATGGTCCCAAGGCCCTGTTCGTGGGCCCAGCGGAGGGTCCCTGCGTTTTTCTGGTCCACCATGGAGAAGGGGAGCTGGATGGCCTCCACCTCCGCCACTTCCAGGGCGTGCCGGAGCTGGTCCAGGCTGAAGTTGGAGACGCCGATATGGCGGATGCAGCCCTCCTCCTTGAGTCTGTTCAGGGCTCCGAAGGTCTCCTCATAGGGAACGACGGGATCGGGCCAGTGGACGATCATGAGGTCGATATAGTCGGTCTGAAGGTTCTTCAGGGAAGCCTCGCACTGGGAAAGGATCAGATCTCCCCGGCCGGACCGGACATACTGGCCGTCTATAAAGGCGTTGGCGCACTTGGTGGCGATATAGACGCTGTCCCTGGCTCCCAGGGCCTTCAGGGCCCTGCCGACCCTGCGCTCGGCCTCGCCGGCGTTGTAGGCGGGGGCAGTATCGATGAAGTTGATCCCGCACTCTATGGCGGCGGCTACGGCGTCCACCCTTGTCTCATCGGGATTGGGGTCCCAGCCGGCGCCTCCAACGCCCCAGGTCCCGAAGGTAAGGGGCGTCACCATCATACCTGTTTTTCCAAAAGCTTTTTTCTCCATTTCTGTTTCCTCCAAAACTCCAAAAGGAAAAGTCAGTGTTTTTATATAGTCATATTTTCCTGCCCGCAAAGGCCCTGGTCAAGGGGAAAAAGTAAAAAGGGGAGCTGCCGCGGCAGCTCCCCTTCCCACTATGTACTTTGCGTATCTGTGGTCTGTGGTTTGATTCACAGCCCTGCGGATCAGCCCAGAAGCTCGATGAAGTCGTCGCCGACTGTGACATCGCCGCTCTTGAGAGGACGGAGGGTTCCGTAGTCTTCCCAGTTGGTCACGATGCAGGGGGTGGTTACCTTGTAGCCTGCAGCCTTGATGGCGGGAATATCGAACTTGATCAGGGTCTGGCCCTTCTTGACCTGGTCGCCGTCCTTGACGAAGGTCTCGAAGTGCTGGCCTTCCAGCTTGACGGTGTCGATACCGATGTGCATCAGGATCTCAGCGCCGTCTGCAGTGGTCATGGCCACAGCGTGCTTGGTATCGAATACCATGGTGATCTCGCCGTCAGCGGGAGCGACCAGCTCGCCTACGGTGGGCTCGATGGCAACGCCGTCGCCCAGCATACGGCCGGCGAAGGCATCGTCTTCGACTTCGTTCATCAGGACCATCTTACCGGTCAGGCAGGCGCCCAGGACCTCGTCGGTCATCTTGGGGCCTTCTGCTGCGGGCGCTGCGGCGGCTGCGGGAGCCTCCTCAGCCTGGACAGCGGAGAGCGGGATGGAGCCGTTGCGGAGCTTTTCGACCAGCTCTTCGAAGTTGGACTTGACGATGGTTACGGAAGGTCCGTAAATGACCTGGATGCCGTTGCCCTTGACAACAACGCCGGAAGCGCCGGTGGCTTTCAGCAGAGGCTGGTCTACCTTCTCGGGATCCACCAGGGTCAGACGGAGTCTGGTGGCGCAGCAGTCGATGTCGCCGGTCAGGTTGCCCAGACCGCCGATACCCTGCAGGATGGAGGCAGACTTGGGATCGATGTCATAGTTGGCAGCTGCGCCGCCTGCGACACCGACGCCGGTGGCCTTGCGGTACTCTTCCTTGGAGATCATCTTGACTTCTTCGTCGTCTCCTTCACGGCCGGGGGTCTTCAGATCCATCTTGAGGATGAAGGTCCTGAATACGATGAAGTAAAGGACAAAGTAGATGGCGATCAGAGGAAGCAGGCGTACCCAGTGGGTCTTGGCGTTGCCGGGCAGGATACCATAGAGGATCAGGTCGATGAGACCATCGGAGAAGGTAGTGCCTACCAGGACGTCGAAGAGGTCGCAGAGCAGGAATGCCAGGCCGGCAAATCCTACGTGGACTGCGAACAGCAGGGGCGCCAGGAAGAGGAAGGTGAACTCGATGGGCTCGGTAACGCCGGTCAGGAAGGAGGTCAGGGCTACGGAGAAGAGGAGGGAACCTGCCTCTTTCTTCTTTTCAGGCCTTGCGCAGCTGTACATGGCAAGGGCTGCACCCGGAAGACCGCCCATCATGAAGGGGTACTTGCCGGCCAGGAACTTGGCGGATTCATCGAATACGACTGTGTTGGGATCACCCAGCATTCTGAAGAAGATGTTCTGGGCGCCTTCGACCAGCTCGCCGCCTACCATAACGGATCCGCCGACACCTGTCTGCCAGAAGGGCATGTAGAAGATGTGGTGCAGACCGAAGGGGATAAGGGCACGCTCGATGCAGCCGTAGATGAAGGTGCCGAAGAGACCTGCTGCGTTGACCAGGTTGCCCAGGGCATAGATGCCGGTCTGGATGATGGGCCATACGAAGTAGCAGATCAGGCCTGTCAGGATACCGAATACCATACACATGATGGGTACGAAACGGGTGCCTGAGAAGAAGGCCAGGGACTGGGGAAGCTGCTGCTTATAAAACTTGTTGCAGACGATGGCGGACAGGATACCTGCCAGGATACCGCCGAATACGCCCATCTGCAGGGTCTGGATGCCCAGGACGGAGGCGATGGCGCCGTTCTTGACAGTGGGCGCAATGGAGCCGTCGGCCAGAATGGAACCGTCGATGGTCAGAAGGACATTCATGGTGGTCAGCATGATCAGATAGAAGATCGCGGAGGAAAGGACTGCGACGCCCTTTTCCTTCTTGGCCATGCCGAGCGCTACTGCGAGTGCGAAGATCAGAGCCAGGTTGCCGAAGATGGCATTGCCTGCGCCGTTGAGCATCTGGAAGAACATGAAGAGGGGATTGCCCTCATGCAGGATTCCAGAAAGTCCATAGGTCGCGATCGTGGTAGGGTTCGTGAACGAACTGCCGATACCGAGCAGGATACCTGCCGGAGGTAATACTGCGATCGGCAGGAAGAGTGACTTACCGATCTGCTGGGCGACCGCAAATGCCTGCGATCCGCCGCCTTCTTTTTTTGCCATAGTGTTTTCCTCCCTTTTGAGAGACTAAAAATGAGTAGTTACCTGTTACTTGTAAATGATACTATAGATTTGGCGTTTCGTCACATCATTTTTCAGCTTATTTTATGTAAAGTTATTAGAAATTTAATAATAATTGTTCATATATCACAAAAACATTCGAAATATGCCGGAAGATGCCGGGCAATTTTCTGTATTTTCTCATTTTCCGTTGTCCCCCTTCCGGCAGGATGCTATTCTGGGTTAAAGGGGGGCGGAGAGCCCGTCCCCGGCGGATCCATGCAGATCAAAGGAGGCGGTTTTGAGAGGGGAACAATTCTATATCAACAATCATATGACGGTCATGCTGGAGATGAGTCTGCAGCACATCGACACCCTGGAGGAGCTGGAAAGACGGTTCCCGTCAGAGCTCCTGGATGAGGACGCCCATGTGGGCAACTATCTGGCAGACCTCCTCAATAAATATGACAAAAAGGCTTCGGCCGTATCCCAGGACGCCATGCTGGCGGCCTCCTATGTGGGCAACATCATCAACGGGAAGAAGAAAAATCCCTCCCGCAGCGCCCTGCTCTCCATCTGCCTGGCCATGGGGACGAGTCTGGAGGAGGCCCAGTACCTGCTCCGCTATGCGGGCCAGGCGCCCCTCTACGTCCGCAGGAAGCGGGACGTGGTCATCTGGTTTGGCTTTATGAAGGGAATGGACCTTCTGACGGTGGACGAAAAGCTCCGGGAAAGAGGCTTTACGCCCCTGGTCCGGGACCTCTGAGCTGTACAGAAGGCAGGGGACTGTATGCAGGAAGGCTTAGGCGGCTTTTGGAATTCTTATGGCGCAGGGGAAGGATTTTGTCTTATAATTAAGATGTGCTGACAGGAAGGACGACTGGCCGCCGGACAGGTCCGTCTGCGTCCCCGGTCCGGGCAGAACAGGAAGACATGAGCAGAAACAACCGGGAGGAAAAGGGCATGACAGACAGATACATTACATGCAGCACAAAGGACCAGGGCTTTGCCGGTGCTTTTTACCAGGGAGACATTTACCCCGGGACCTGCGTGATCTACGCAGGAAGAGCAGGGGAAGACAAAAAGGCCTCCCTGCAGGCGGCGTCCTTTATCCGGGAGGCAGGCTTCAACACCCTGGTCCTTGGATGGATGGGATGGGAGGGAACCCCCTCCAGGATGGAGAAGGTCCCTGTGGACTATGTCAGAGAGGCCATCCGCTGGCTGAAAGAGGACAGGGGGATCAGCCGGATCATCATGGCAGGCGCCGCAGAGGGAGCCGTGTATACCCTTCTGGCCGCCGTATACAACAAGGAGATCGGAGCGGTCTGCGCCGTGACCCCTCTGGACTATGTGGCATCGGCCCCCTCTGCAGGCAAAAGGATCGAAGCGGTCTTTACCTGGCAGGGAAAGCGGATCAGCTTTGTGCAGCACGCCAGGGCCTACTTCACCCCCTATGAGCTTTTAAGAGGGGCCCTGCAGGATCCGGACTACGGGATGGGAAGGCTTCTTCGCTACGCAAATGACCAGACCAGGGTCCGCCTGGTGGCCAGGATCCAGGTGGAAAAGATGCAGGGAGACCTTCTGATGATCGTTCCTTCCTATGACGACGTCTGGGCCTCGGAGGAAGCGGCGGTCCGGATCGGGAAGCGCCTGGGACGGATGAAATACCCCTACAGGGTGGAAACCGCCGTCCTTGAGGGAGCCAGCCATATCATGGGCGGATCCTATGACATGACGGCAGGAAACATGCAGTTTTACAAAAGAATGCTGAAGGCAGAAAGGGTCAGTCCTGAAGCCTGTGACCGTGGCAGGACCGACTGCCTGGTCAGGATGGTGGAATTCTTCAGGAAAGAGGCCCGTTAAAGGAGGCAAAGATGAAGAAAAAAATGAGTAAATGGATCGCAGCAGGCCTGGTCCTGATCCTGGCCCTGACAGCCGCGGGATGCGGAAAGACAAAGGCAGAAGAGCCGGCGCCCGAGGCCGCAGAGGCCGCTGAGGAAACTGCAGAGGAAACGGCTGAAGAAGCCGCGGAGGAAAATAAGGAAGAAATCGTCGGGGGCTGGGAGGAAGCCCAGGACGGGGCCATCACAGAAGATCTCCAGGCCCTTTTTGACAAGGCCATGGAGGGCATGACCGGCGTAGACTATGTGCCGGTGAAGCTTCTGGCCACCCAGGTCGTGGCAGGGACCAACTATAAGTTCCTCTGTGAAGGAACCACCGTTGTTCCGGACGGGGAGACGAAGATGTATATCGTCACCATCTATGAAGATCTGCAGGGCGGCGTTTCGGTCCTGGAGATCGAGGAGACGTCCGAATCTGCCTAGATGCCCAATCCCTTCCGGGAGGCAGCTTCCCTGGAGGAGGGCTATTCCTATGCAGTCCTGTCCATGCCGACCATCTCCAGGAAAGATGCAGAGGCTCTGGCAGCTCAGATCCGCTGAGAAGGGGTGCTTTCTTAAAAAACAAGACAGTGTAGAAACAGAAAGGTCCGCCGGTCTCCCGGCGGGCCTTTTTTCAGGACAAAATGTCAGACGCCGGCCCCGCAGGCAGCTTTCTTCCAGGTCTTATGGCAGGGGCGGTCCCCGCCTGTATCCCTTCAGATTCTGCGGGCGGAGTAAAATCCCGTGTAAGCCGGTCCCTCCTTGGTGTATACTGAAGAATGAGTTAAGATACACACGATTTCACATTCCCTGCAGGCCGCGGTGCATCCTGGCCGTCAGGCGGAGTGTTTTCAGCAAATACAGGAGCATGCAGAATGAAGAAGACGGGAATCCTCCTGACTCTGTGCCTGGCCCTGGTCCTTGCCGCCTGCGGCAGGGCGGAGCGCCCGGCAGCCGGAGGGGAAGAGACTTTGGAAGAAAGCAGAGAGACCGGCGGGGAAGCCCCGGCCGAAGCAGGGGAGGAAGTGGCGGAAGAGACCCAGGTCCCGGAAGAGCCGGCAGATGAAACGCCGGAGGAGACAGCCCCCCTCAGGGTGGTCTTTTACGGAGCCTCCAACTTTGCCAGGTGGAAGGACCTGGCGGACCTCTTTCCGGAAATCGACGCCGTCAATACGGCCATCAGCGGCAGTACGGATGAAAGCCAGCTCGAAGCGGCCCCGGAAGCCGTTTACGCCTATGAGCCGGACCTGGTCTTCATCCAGACAGCCACCAACGACTTTTCCCGGGGCATGACCCTGGACCAGGTCCTGGAGACCCGGGAGGTCTATTACAGGGCCCTGGAGGAAAATCTGCCAGGGACCCGCTTTGTCATCATGGCGCCCCTGCCCCAGCCGGGCAGGCCCTCCTTCTGGGAGGCGGTGAAGGAATCCACTCTCTGGATCCATGAATGGTGCCGGGACCATGAGGCCTTTGACTGCATCGATACCACGGACCAGATGCTGCTGGAAGAAGGGCCGGAGGAATGGGCCGCGGGAGACGGGACCTATTACAACTGGGAGCTTTTTGATGAGGATGGGATCCACATCAACCAGAAGGGGAGAGCGATCTGGGAACAGGCCCTGCGGGCCTGGCTGGACCAGGCAGGCGGAGCGCCCGGGGAGGAATAGAGTATGATCGAAAAAATCAGAGCCTGGAATGAGAGGATGAAGGACCAGTATGAAAAGGATCCGCTCTTCCATGAGAATGAAAGACAGGCCAACCAGCTGATCATGACGCTGCTTATTGTCAACGCCGTGATCCTGGTCCTGGTGCTGGCAGGCGTTTTGAGCGGCTTTTTCCTGGTCTCGGGGGCCATCGTGCCCGCCATGATCCATGCCCTGGTCGATATCCTGATCCTCTGGTTCATTTCCAGGAAGGTGAAGGAGGATACCTGGTGGCTGAAGTATTTCCTCCTTCTGGGAGTCCTGCTTGTCTACGCCATGATCGACAGTATCCTGACCCACAAGGTGGCTATCCTGATGGTCCTGCCGGTCCTGATCTCCAGCCGGTATTTCTCCCAGGGGCTGACCCTGGCCATGTCCGTCCTGACCTCTGTGGCCTTTCTGATCTCGGCCATTCTGGGCGGTCTCTACGGCTGGATCAACATGAACGACGTGACCCTGCCCGTGGGAACGACCCTGACCACCACCGGGGTCTTTCTGGGCAGCGCTGTGGAAGGGACCCTGGACCGGCAGGCCTATCTGCCGGGGACCCTCCTCTTTTCCTATGTGCCCAAGCTCTTTATGTTCGCCCTGGCCGCAGTCCTTGCCGTCAACATAGCCAGGTGGGGAAGAAAGATGGTCGAGGAGCAGAGAGTCCTGGCCAGGAACAATACCCGGATCGAGACGGAACTGCAGATGGCCACCCGGATCCAGGAGGGCATGCTGCCCGGGATCTTCCCGCCCTTCCCCGAGCGGAGAGAATTTGACATTTACGCTTCCATGAACCCGGCCAGAGAGGTGGGCGGCGACTTCTATGATTTCTTCCTGGTGGACGACGACCATCTGGTCATGGTCATGGCCGACGTCGCCGGCAAGGGCGTTCCGGCGGCCCTCTTTATGATGGCCTCCAAGATCATCCTGGCCAACTTTGCCCAGATGAATCTGTCTCCGGCAAAAATCCTGGAGGCGGCCAACAATACCATCTGCGCCAACAATCCTCAGGAAATGTTCGTGACAGTCTGGCTGGGCGTTCTGGAGATCAGCACCGGCATTCTGACAGCGGCCAACGCCGGCCACGAATATCCCTGCTTCAAGCAGGGGGAGATGTTCCAGTGCGTAAAGGACAAACACGGCCTGGTGATAGGAGGCTTTGAGGGAATTACCTATAAGGAGTATTCCGTTCAGCTCTCCCCCGGAGACAAGGTCTTTGTCTATACCGACGGCCTGACGGAAGCTACCGACGACCACAACGTCCTTTACGGAGAGGAAAGAATGCTCCGGGCCCTCAACAAGGACCCCGACGCCCCTCCGGAAATGATCCTGCGTTGCGTCCGGCAATCCGTCGACCAGTTCACCGGCAGCGCCGAACAGTTCGACGATCTGACCATGCTGTGCCTGGAGTACAAGGGGGCAGAAAGAGCCTGAGCCTCCTGTCTGTCCTGCATAACGAGTTTCTTTGGAGTCTGCCCCGGCAGGCTCCTTTTTTGCGCGATAAAGCCGCCAGGAGGCCGCCGTGCTTGCACGAGCGGACATTTGGCGGCGAACGGACATCGAACAGCGA
>CAMNJZ010000052.1 GCA_946541955.1 uncultured Lachnospiraceae bacterium
ATCATGGCGTAGGCATGGGCCCAGTCCCTGGGCTTGCCCAGGATCTGGTCATCGATGGCTACGACGGTGTCAGAGCCGATGATCACCAGCTTGTCCGCTTTGTCTGCGCCTTCCTTTTCCGGCAGGAGAATGTTCCCCTCTTCTATGCCGTCGGCGATCTCCTCCGCCTTGGATCTGGCCAGGGCCTTCACGGTCTTGGCAGGATCCTCCGACAGGACTGCTTCTTCTCCCTCCGCAGGAATGATATCAAAGGTAAGGCCTGCCTGGGCCAGGAGCTCTCTTCTTCTGGGTGATCTGGAGGCCAGTATGTATCGGATCATTGTTTTCTCCCTTCCTCGTGACTGAATATCAGACTGTACTTTTTATCTTATAAATCCATCAGCTCCAGGACCTGGCTCTGCAGGGCTTCCCGCTGGTCCCTCAGGAGCAGAAGCCTGTTATAGCGGTAGTAGGCTTCATTGCCGCATTCGCTGACATATTTGAGGCTGTAGTAACCGCCGGAAAGCTCTGTCAGGAAGATGACCATCTCCTGTCCCTCTCCGTAGGTATCCGCCAGATAGGAAAAGACATGGGTCAGATGGTCTCCGGCCTTCTTTGCCTGGTCCTTTCTGGCCTTTTCGCCTTCCTGGAACCAGGTCTTGACCAGGGCAAAGTCCTGGGATCTGTCCCCGGTCTCCTCCAGGACCAGCTTTTTCTGCAGGTCTCCCAGGAGGGCAAGGACCGAGCGCCGGACCTTTTCCTCGTCTCTGGAGATCATCTTGGCCCGGAGCTTCTTCTCCAGGTCCTTTGTCAGGGCAGCCCCCAGTGCTTCCGCCAGCTGGGAGGCCCGGCCGCCCTCGGCAAGGCCCGCTCTGAGGGAAAGGACCTGGTCATAGAGGAGCCTCTGCCTGTCCAGACCAAAGGCGTAGTCCCGGAATTCTCCGCCCAGGGCGTCGATGAGAAGGCCCAGGAGAGAGAGCTTTTCGTCAAAGGGGGCGTTCTTCATGCCCTGAGGGGCCGCCGCCCGGCCTTCCAGGATATCCGGCACATGGTAGACATTCCGGTACTTGTTGTAGAGATCGTAATAGGCCGCGAAGTGCCTTGCGATCTCAGGGTCCTGGATATACTGGAGGACCAGGTTCTCGGTCACCGGGATCCCCAGCTTTTCATAGACGCCGATGACCCGGGACAGATCCTCCCAGCCCCTGGCGGTCACAAAGTATCGGTCGTCGATCTCGGTCCGGATGGAATAGAAATGATCCCGGCGGATCTCCAGATAGGCCATGACCGCGCCGTGGATGCCGATCCGGTAGGCATAGTCCTTCCAGGCCGGATAATCCTCCTCGATCACGATCTTTTTCATCCGGTCCAGGGTCACGATGTCAAAATCCCGGACGGACCGGTTGTACTGGGGCGGGTTGCCCGCCGTCACGATGACAAAGCCCTCCGGGACCTTGTGGGGGCCAAAGGTCTTATACTGGAGGAACTGCAGCATGGTGGGCGCCAGGGTCTCGGAAACACAGTTGATCTCATCCAGAAAGAGGATGCCCTCCTGGACGCCGGAGGCTTCGATCTGGTCATAGACCGAGGCGATGATCTCCGACATGGTATATTCCGTTACGGAGTATTCCTTTCCCCCGTAGCTGCGCTTGGAGATAAAGGGAAGGCCGATGGCGGACTGGCGGGTATGGTGGGTGATGGTATAGGAGACCAGGTTGATCCCGCATTCTCTGGCCACCTGCTCCATGATGGCCGTCTTGCCGATACCGGGCGGTCCGATCATGAGGATGGGCCTCTGCCGCTCCGTGGGGATCTCATAGGATCCGGTCTCGTCCTTTTTCAGATAGGCCTGTACGGTATGGATGATTTCCTGTTTGGCTTCCTGTATATTCATTTCCTTAAATCCTTTTTCTTATCAGTCGCCCTGGAGATAGAGCTTCAGGCACCAGTCCGGTACCGCCCGATCGTCATGCTCCTCCTCCGTCCAGAAGACAAAGGCGGTGTCATAGGGGGTGGGCTTTGTGGGGTAGGTGCCAAGGCCGTCGGTAAAGTACATAAGGCCCTTTAAGTGCTTTAAGTCTCCGGCCCTCTGCAGCCTTTCCACATGGGCAAAGACGGGGCGGAAATCCGTTCCAAAGCCGCCGCTGACCGTAAAGCCCTCGGCATACTTTTTCATATCCTCCAGATCTGTGATGACGATGTCCTTCTGGACCTGGTCGTCGCATTCAATGATGTGGACGTTGATCCGGTGGAAGAAGCTCTCCTGGCTCAGAAGGATGGAGGCGGTCTCATTTAAAAAGCGCTGGACCAAAGCGTCCTGGCAGGAGGCGGAGGTATCGATGGCGATGACCAAATCTTCCACCTTCCTGGATTCCCGGTACTCATTTTCCTCAATAAGGGGCATGTTCCCGTAGACGCTCATGCCGTAGTTATAAAAGCCGTAGTCAAAGGAATCAATGTCTATGACCGCTTCCTCCCGGACCACGGCAAATTTCCGCAGAAATTCCGTATAGGCCGTCCGCCTTCTGGCGGTAAAGCGCAGAATCCTGTCCAGAGACCCCATCTCCTCCGAGGCTTCCTTGCCGATCACATCCAGCTCGGCCCGGACCCGGTCCGCGTTCTTCTGCCAGTCCTCGTCCCTGGGATGGGTCTTTTTCAGATGGCGGCCCTTCTCCTCCGACTCCTTTGTCCCCTCCGGGTCGGCGTCCGGGGATCCCGAGGGCGGGGCCTTCTGGTCTGTCTGGTCCGGCAGGTCTTCCATCCGCTGCCAGAAGGAATGATCGTCCAGATGAAATTCCCGGGCCAGGACCGCTTCGTTGTAGTAGTCCCGCTTCCTGGTCTGGAAATAATGATAGAGCTTCTGGGCCGTCAGGACCCCGATCTCCCCCTCCAGCCGCTCATAGAGGTCTGTCCGGAAGTCTGAGATGACCCGGTTCAGGATCCTGTACCGCATGGTATCGATCACCGATTCCACGGCAATGTCGCAGCAAAGGTCCCAGAGCTCTGCGTCCTCCGCTTCCTCCGCAAAAAACATATGGCGGAAGAGGCAGTGCAGGAGCATATGGAGGTAGGTCCGGTTGAGCTTCGCCGGGTCCTCGATATAGAGCTGCATGAGGAAGGCCGGATTGAAGCGGATATAGGAAGCGTCCGTCCCCACAGAGGTGGTGGACAGATCCATGCAGTAGTCCAGGCTGCTTAAGGGGACTGCCAGAAAGCGCATGGACAGATAGAGCTCGGTGCGGCTGGCGGAGAGGATCTTTTTCCCGGTCTCCTCCAGCCGGATTCTGGTCTGATTGCTCATGGTTCTCCCTTTCCTCCAGGTTATAAGTCCTCCAGTGAAAAAAGGTCCAGGTCCTGGGATGCGCTGGCGTGGAGCGCGAAATACCGGTTCTGGTATTCCATAAGCAGGGCGCAGATCTCCGCCTCCTTCCTTTCGGAGGAAAGGCGGATGGCGTCTGCCAGGTCCTCGCGGGGGATCATCTTCCGGTCCGTCAGAAAGCGGATCCCGGCCCTGTCTCCCCGGCCGATCAAATAGGGCAGGACCTGGCCCGCCGTCTCCACCAGGTACCTCTCATAGACGGCCGCCGCCTGGTCGGAGAGCTGGAGGGGATACATGAGCCTGTCCAGGGCAATGTCTATGGCAGCTTCATAGTTGTCATAGATAACTCTGGAAAAGCTCCTGTCATAGGTCCGAAAGTCGATGGACCTTCGCATGACGCATTCCCGGTAGGAAAAGCCGGCCCCGTTGAGGGAATGGTGGATGGCCCTGGCCATGGTATCTTCCTTATAGCTGTCATAATAGGGCGGGAAGGTCAGGCGCAGGTCTCCCTCCGGGAGGGATAAATAAAAGCGCAGCATCCTTTCGTTGTCGCCCAGCATGCTTTTGAGCAGGGAATAATTGTCCTTTTTGCGGAAGGTGATATGAATCTCCCGAAGGCCCGTGCACTGGCGGATGGCCCCGTCATAATAGTCCTCGACGCTGTCAAAGAGGGAGATCGTCTCCAGAGACCTTGTATTGTAGAAGCAGAAGCTCCCCAGGCTCTGTACCGATTCCGGCAGGTAGATCTCCCGCAGGTCTTTTCTTCCATCAAAAGCATGCCTTCCGATGCTCTGCACCGGAAGGCCCTGGATGGCAGAGGGGATCTTCAGAAGGCTGATCTCCCCCTCATAGCCCGTGATCTCCATAAAGGGACCATTTCTGTTTTCTCTGATCTGGTACTGCAGGCCCATGTGTTTCTCCTATCTTCTGGCCAGTCTTCCGATCAGGGCCCCAAGAAAGGCCAGCATCAGGACGGCCAGGATCACGACGGCCTTCCCGTACCACTGGGACAGAAAATCCGTCACCTTTTCCCGGATATAGAGCTTTCTGGAAAAAGACAGGCTGTTGGAGGCCACCAGATTCACTCTGCCGTAGTCCTCCCCGTCGTAGATCACCCTGGCTGTGCCAAGGACCTCGCCCTTTTCCACCGGGGCCACCAGGTCTCGTTCGGCGCTGATCTCGAACTGGACCTTGCCCGGGTCGATGGTCCCCTCGGCCCAGTCCTCGATATCCTGGTCCGTTTTCAGGTCCACGCTGTCGCCGTCCTCGGACAGGGCGACGGAAGCGGAGGTCAGGACATAGTTCTTCTTGACAATGGTCTGGTAGGTAAAGTCGTTGAAGGCGTGCTCCATCATGGAGACCGTCTTTTCAAAGGCGGTGTTGCCGTTGTAGCCGTCCCGGTCCGCGCCCAGGATGACCGTCAGGAAACGTCTTTTTTCCAGGCCGGTCTTTTCCGCCAGTGCCTGGTCTTCGATCTCCTTTTCGGCCGCGGCCACCAGGCAGTGGCCCGCCTTGCTGGTATAGCCGGTCTTGACGCCCACCGCGTACTCATAGTAGGCCGCGCTCTTTTCATGGATCAGATAGTTGGTGTTGTTGATCTCCCGGGCGGCGGAATAGTTGGTGGCGTCCAGCTCGTAGCGGGGGGTGGAGACCACCTCGGCAAAGAGGGGGTGCTTCAGGGCTTCTCTGGCGATTTTGGACAGGTCCCTGGCCGTTGAATAGTGATTGTCGTCATGAAGCCCGTTGGGCGTCGTGAAATGGGTGCCCGTGCAGCCCAGCCGGTTGGCCCTGACATTCATCCGGTCCACAAAGGCGTCCACGCTCCCGCCAATGGCGTAGGCCAGGACATTGGCCGCATCGTTGGCCGAGGGCAGCATGGTGGCATAGAGCAGGTCTTCCACCTTCATTTTTTCCCCGGCAGCAAGAAAGATGGTCACGGCATCGGGGTCTGAGATGGAATCCAGGGCCTCCTGGGGCACGGTCACCACCTGCTTCAAATCCAGGGCCCCCTCCTCGATGGACTCCACCGCAATGAGGGCTGTCATCATCTTGGTGACAGAGGCCGGATAGAGCTGCTCGTCCGCATCCTTTTCATACAGGACCTTGCCTGTATCCAGATCGATCAGAATAGCTGCGTCTGCCTCCACAGAAAAGTCATCCTCGGCCCGGACGTCCAGTCCGGCGCCCGGAAGGATGATCACTGCAAGCAGGATCATGCACAGCATTGCTGTCAGTTTTTTCTTCATAGGATCTCCTCCATATATCCGGCAGCCTGCAAAAAGGCCTCCCGGACAGCTTCATTTTTGCACAGACAGGGGCCCCTGTCAACTTTCCCGCCCTGTCTCCATCCTAGCGGAAAGGGGGCCTTTCAGGGCGTCTTTCCCTGTTAAATCGGGGCCTAGCGGTACAAAAAGACCCGGACCATGAGCCGGTCCTTCTTGGTCCTGTGGACGGGTCCCTCATAGAGGCATTTCCCGTAGCCCCGCAGGGAGATCTTCTGCCCGGGCAAAAGGCGCTCGTCCGGGTCTGTAACAAGGCGGCCGTCTATGGCTGCCTTTTCCCCTTCGATCAGTTTGGCCGCCGCTGTCCGGGACAGCTTAAAGGCCATGGCCGTCACACAGTCCAGCCTTTCGGAGGCCACAGACCCGGTCTTTTCCTCCAAAACCGGCCGGATCTGGCATTTTGAAGGAGGGATTTCCCGGACCATGACCACGGTATGGCGGACCCTTGTCAGCTCCCCGGCGATGAAGGGGGCGATGTCCTTCATCACATAGACGCAGGCGCCGGAATCCCTGGTCAGAATATCGCCGATCTGCTCCCTTTCGATCCCCAGATGCATGAGGGCTCCCAGAAAGTCTCTGTGGCTCAGGTCATCCGCGAATTTTTCCTGCAGGGGCAGGATCTCCAGGCAGCTGATGACCTGGGGATCCTCCTGCTCCTGGAGCAGAAAGGTCTCCCTGTCCAGGTAGGAGGGGAGAAAGACGGCCGCTCTTCGCTCTGCGTCCGAAAAGCCGCCATAAAGAAAGCAGGGCACCCCCTCCAGGGCCCCTCCCTCGCTGCTGCCGGTCCCCTCCCTCCGGAGCAGGCGGTCAAAGGTCAGCTGGCCTGCCGGGTCCAGAAAGGCGGAATGGGTCATATAGTCGCTGTACTGCGTTCTGCGGGCCAGGTCGGTCAGCCTTCCCGGCAGAAAGTCCTTGTCATCCATGGTTCTCTCCCTGTAAAAGTGTATGAACCGATACTATACCTTTTCCGCTTTCCGGGCAAGCGCAGGGCTTTGCCGGTGGGCAAAAAGACCATCTTCTGCTATACTGATTCTGGTCCCGGCGGGGAATCCGCCGGAAAAGTCCAGACAGAGGTAATTATTATGAAAAAAGTGCTCACCAGCATCCTGTTCCTTGTCTTTTTATCCATCTTTTTATACAGCGGCTACAGGCTCTATCTGATCTACAGTGAATACCATAAGGGCAGTCAGACCTACGAGGAGACCGCCTCCCACTATGTGACCGTGGCAGAGCCCGAGGAGGCGCCCGCATCTTCCGAAGACCCCGTGGTCCTTTCGGATGCCTGCCCTGTCCAGGTGGATTTTAAGGCCCTGCAGGCGGAAAATCCCGATATCATCGGCTGGCTCTATATGGCGGATTCCGTCATCAACTATCCCGTCCTTCGGGGCGAGACCAACGATACCTACCTGCGCCATCTGCCAAACGGCGAATACAACATGGCGGGGTCTCTCTTTGTGGATTACCGCTGCCCGGCCGATATGACGGAGCCCACCACCATTATATATGGCCACAACATGCACGACGGCTCCATGTTCGCGGTCCTGGAATCCTACAAGGACCAGGCCTTCTATGACAGCCACCCCTTCATGTGGTATCTGACTCCCCAGGGCGTCTACCGCCTCAACATCCTCTCCGGCTATATAGAAAACGCCAATCACCCGGTCTATGACCTCTATCAGAATCCGGAGGATGTCCAGGCCTTTGTGGACTACGCCGTTCCCAAGTCCTCTTTCGTCAGCCGCTTCTCTGCGGACCAGGCAGACCAGATCTTTGTCCTCTCCACCTGCGACTACGCCTATGAGGATGCCCGCTTCATCCTGGTGGCCCAGCCGGTTCTGGAAGAGGAAGAAAACAAAGGGGCAGAGGAAAGCGCCAAGGAAAATTAACAAAACAAACAATCAATAAATGCTTTTTTAAAAAGGGCCCGAAGCACTCACGCTTCGGGCCCTGCTTATATACACAGTTAATATGAACTTTTTCAGATCAGGAACTTCTCAAACGTCTGTAAGAGACGGATTTCCTGCATTCCTATTCGGATATCTTATCCGGCTTCTCAGGCAGCCTTGGCATAGACAGCCAGTGCACCGGCCATATCCTTATTCTCGACTCTGACCAGTCCCATTTCCGTCAGGGCAAGATCTGCCTTTACCATGGTGCCAAACTGGGTCTTCACGCCTGTTTCCATATCCTGATCAAAAACGACAGCCTCAACATGACCCGCTATAGGCCTTACCTCAACGCGGGGGTTGGCTGTTCTTGCGATTTCCTCTCTAAGTGTTCTCAATGTTTAACCTCCTACTTAGATTTCACAACAACTTTACAGCTCCCATATAATTTCAATCTGTAAGGTTCGGATCGGCACATACCTTTCAAAATATGCCGATGGTTCTCTGCAATCGTTGCGATCGTTTCTTTACATTCTTCAACTTATTTTTTTCTGTTTCGTGCGCACATCCCTGCTTCAAGCAGGTGATGCTAGGAATTCTACCTTCTTTTTCGAAGAATGCAAGTCATTTTTGGAGGTTTGAATGGCCAAATCTTGTAAAAAAAAATTCAGCCGCCCACCCGGTTCATATACTGGTCCCAGCCGATCTCCGCCTGGGAAAAGCTGAGGAAGAGGCCGTAGTTTCTGGAGGAGAGAATGTCATAGGGATCCTCCCCGGGGATCTCAAATTCCAGGGCGTAGACGGTCTTTCCGTCTTCGAAATGATCCTTTTCCACCTCATAGAGGTAGGCCCCCTGCAAAAGGGCGGGCAGGCCCTGGATCTGGTCCGGGGTCAGGTCTTTGTCCGGCACCTCCTCCACCAGAACTTCGTCTGCTGAATAGTGCTTATAGCCCTCCTGGACGGCCCTGTGGACCCGGGCGTCCCGAAAAAGGATCCTGGCTTCCCCCGCATAGCTGTCAAAGGGCTGGCGGTTCTGGCTGTTGCCCTGTCTGACGATCAGGGCGTCCACCACAAGGGCAAGGCCTTCCTCCTCCATGGCTGCCGAGAGGACCTGGCAGTCCCGGAAATCAAAGCGGCCAAGTTCATTCACTGTCTGAAACTTCATTTGTTTCTCCTTTCTTCCCGGCCGGCGCCCAGTCTGCCTTTTCGAAAACGATGAGCCGGAGCCTTTCATTGATCTCCGCCCCGATCATGACGATATAAATACAGAAATACAGCCAGAACATGACCAGAATGGGCGCCGTCATGCTCCCGTACATGGAAAAGCCGTGGAAACGGTTGATATAAACGGACAGAAGGTCGGAAAAGATATACCAGCCCAGTCCGGAAAAGAGGCCGCCCGGCAGCTGCCGGAAAAAGCGGAGCTTTCTGCTGGGAAAGGCCTTGTACATCAGGGCAAAGATCAGGGTCATGGCCGTGACCATGACGGCAAAGCGAATCCCGGAGGAGGCCAGGTAGACCGGAATCCCCGGGGGACGAAAGCGCAGCAAAAGGCTCCGGAGGGGCTTCCAGAATACGTTCATGGTCATCAGGATCAGCAGGGCAAAGGTCACGATGGCCGTATAGAGGAGGGCCCAGAGCCTTTCTGTGACCCAGCCCCTGGGCTTTCTGGCGCTGCAGATGTGGTCCAGGCCCGCCGTCAGGGCGTGCATGGCCTTGGAGGAGGACCAGAGGGCGGCCAGGACCGTGACCCAGACCAGGGAGATCCTGGAAATGAAAAGCTCCTGCATCAGAAAGTGGACCGGCTCCAGAAGGTAGTCCGGGACCACGGCGTTGACCACGATCAGAAGACTTTCCCTGCTGATGGGCAGAACCATCATCAGCTGAAAGAGCAGGGTCATAAAGGGAAAGATGGACATCAGGAAAAAGAAGGAGGTCTGGGCCGCGTAGGTCCCGACCTGGTCCCGTATGCACTGAAAGAGCACGTCCAGGCAGAAGGCAGACAGGGGCCCAAGCCCTTTTTCTTTGCTTTTTCCCCTGGTCTCCTTCTCCTGATTCATATGGCGTATCTCCTCCCCGGGTCAATGACCGCATCCCCAAAGGCCTATTTGTTATACACGCAGGCGACCAGGCCGCTGTTTGGACCAAGGTCCACGATCAGCTTTCCGTCCCGGATCTCCATGTGGTCGCACCCCTCAGGGCTTCCCTGGGCTTCCAGCGCGGGGGCGCCGCACTTCTTTGCTGATCTGTCATAGGCGGCCTGGACCTGGCGGATGGCGCCTTCCAGATCCCGAAGGGCCCCTTCCATCTGGTCCTTCAAAGAAGGCCCGTTTTCGTCCGCTCCCTTGGCCGCAGACACAGCCTCCTTCACGGCCTTTGTGAGGTCCGCGGAAGCTAGCTTCAGGTCCTTCAGGGTCTCTGTCAGAGCCTTCTTGTCTTCCTTCATTTTCAGGGCCCTGGCTCTGGCTGCGTCCTCCTGGTCCTCCTTCGTTTCCTCCTGGAGGGTCAGAAGATTGACCGCTTCATTGGCATAGACCGGCAGGGGAATCTCCAGATGGGTCCCCTGGTCGTCGTTGTTGAGGGCTGTGATCACGGCCCTGCCGTTCAGGATCCTGGCGAAGGCGAACTGCCTGGTGGTCAGATGGAGCTCCTTATACTCGCCCCAGGTCACCTCCGGGAACTGCTTTTTGATCCTGCCCAGGGCGCTGATCAGCCTGCAAAGAGGCATATCCTCCGAGAAATCGGACAGTTTAAGGGCCGGGCGGAGATTCCAGTCAGAGCCCCTCTGCTTTTCTCCCTCAATGCCGAATTCGGACCCGTAGTAAAGGGAAGGGATGCCGGGCACCGTATAGAGGAGCATCATGACATTGGCCAGGTGGGCCTTGTTGTTTAACTTGGACCGGATCCTGGATACGTCGTGGTTGTCCACAAAGGTATAGAGGCGGATCTTGTCGCCCACGATGCCGTTCAGGCGCTTGATGGAATGGGCGATCTCAAAATAGTTGTGGTCGTTGTGGCCGGAGTAGAGGCCCTTGTGGAGCTCATAGTTGGTCACGGAATGGAGCATGCCCTCGTTGGCCCAGCGGGAATAGTCCCCGTGGATGACTTCGCCCATGAGCCAGAATTCGCTCTTAATGCTGTCGCAGACGCCCCGCAGATCCCGCATGAAGCCAAAATCCAAAACGTCCGCCGCATCCAGACGGATTCCGTCGATATCGAACTCCCGGACCCAGAAGCGGACGGTCTCGAAAAGATATTCCCGGACCTCAGGATTCCATACATTGAGCTTGACCAGCATGTTGTGGCCGCCCCAGTTGGCGTAGGAGAAGCCGTCGTTGTACTCGTTGTTGCCCCAGAAATTGACGTCGCAGTACCAGTTGCGGTAGCGGGAGCCCTCCCTGTACTGGAGAAGATCCTGGAAGGCCCAGAAGCCCCGGCCGGTATGGTTGAAGACGCCGTCCACAATGACCTTCATGCCCCTGGCGTGGCAGTTCTTTACAAAGTCCCGGAAATCGTCGTTGGTTCCCAGTCTCCTGTCCACCATGCGGTAGTCGTTGGTATCGTATCCGTGGCTGCCGGATTCAAAGAGGGGGCCGATATAGATGGCCGTGCAGCCGATCCGGGAGGCATGGGCGGCCCATTCGTTCAGGATATCGAAATGAGACCCGCTCTCTCCCGTATTCTCATGAGGACATCCGCAGAGCCCCAGGGGATATATATGATAGAAAACTGCATTGTCATACCAAGCCATAGTGTTTACCTCAAATTTTCTGAATATTTGTCCGCAGATCAGAATAGTTATACATGCGGCACTGCCTATTATACCTGCCAGGGCGGTTTTTGGCAAATCATACAAATTCAGCAGGCCAGGAGGCCTGCTGCTTGTTCATTCTGGCAGTAGATTTTTCTTTTTTTCCGCCTCGGAAAGGACTTCATTGAGGCTCCCGGTCCTATAGCCCAGAAGGTCCAGGGTCACATAGGCAAAGCCCAGAGCCCGGAAGCGCTTCTGGACAGCCTGCCGCGTCTCCTCGCCGGCAAGGCGGGGGATGTCTTCTGCCAGGACCTCGATCCTGGCCAGGTTCCCGTGGACCCGGACCCGCATCTGGGAAAAGCCAAGTCCCAGAAGGAATTCCTCCGCCTGGTCCACCCTGGAAAGGCCCTCTTCTGTGATGGTCTCTTTGTAGGGAAAGCGGGAGGCCAGGCAGGCGCAGGAAGGCTTGTCCCAGGTGGGCAGGCCCATCTCCTGCAGCAAAAAGCGGATCTCCCTTTTATAAAGGCCGGCTTCCCGCAGGGGGCTTTTGATCCCCAGCTCCTTGATGGCCAGAAGGCCCGGCCTGTAATCGCCCCGGTCGTCCATGTTGGAGCCTTCGCAGAGGACGGCGCCTCCCTGGCTCCTGGCGGTCTCCTGCATCCTGGAAAAGAGGCTTTTTTTGCATAGATAGCAGCGGTCCGGGGGATTTTCCCGAAAGCCCGGGATCTCCAGGGCCTGGACCGGGACCAGGATCTGCCGGATTCCTTCCTTTTTGCAAAGCTCCTGGGCCTCCCTGGCTTCTCTTGCGGGGAAGATCCCGGCGACGGCCGTGACGGCAAAGGCGTCCTCCCCCAGGGCCTCTCTGGCCGCCATTAGAAGGAAGGTGGAATCCACGCCCCCTGAAAAGGCCACGGCCACCCTGCCGTGCCCCTGCAAGATCTCCTCCAGGGCCTTTTTCTTTGCAAGCGCTGCCTGCTTTTCTTCCTGGGATAAAGCGTTCATAAATCCTCCCATCCGGCGTCCATTGCCCTTTTGTTATTAAAGAAAGCCTTCCCTCGTTAAAGGCGGCGGTGATTGATCATAGAGGCAAGATAGCCTGCTCCGAAGCCGTTGTCGATGTTTACGACGGATACCCCGGAGGCACAGGAATTGAGCATGGAAAGGAGGGCCGAAACGCCCCCGAAGGAGGCCCCGTAGCCGATGCTGGTGGGAACGGCGATCACCGGGCAGTCGGCGAGACCGCCGATGACAGAGGCCAGGGCCCCTTCCATTCCCGCGATGGCAACGATGACCTCCGCGGACATGATCTCCTCCCTGTGGGCCAGCAGCCTGTGGAGGCCGGCCACGCCCACGTCATAGAGCCTGATGACCCTGTTGCCGTGGATCTCGGCCGTCAGGGCCGCTTCCTCGGCGACGGGAATATCGCTGGTCCCGCCGGTGGCAACGACAAGGGTCCCGATCCCGTCGGGCTCAGGCATCTGGCCCAGGATCCCGATCCTGGGGAGAGCCTCATAGCGCAGGGGAAGTCTTTCCTGCAGCCAGGCAGCCGTTTCCTTGGACAGTCTGGTGATGAGGATCCGCTTCTGCCCCCGCTCCTGCATGTTCCTGACAATGCCTTCGATCTGCTCCGGGGTCTTGCCGGCTCCGTAGATCACCTCGGCCGCTCCCTGGCGGATGGCCCTGTGATGGTCCACCTTGGCAAAGCCCAGGTCGTCAAAGGGCTCCATCTTCATTCTGTGGAAGGCGTCCTCCGCAGAAACCTCTCCCGACGATACTCTGTCCAGGAGTTCCTTCAGTTCCTTCTGTTCCAAAATGCTCACCTCTCGACGCTGCCTGCAAGCGCCTCCCGGACCTCTCGGATGCTTTGGCCCTTTGCCCTGGCAATGGCAGCAATGTCATCATATTCAAACTTCCTTCTGGTCACGCCGTAGCCCGTGCTGGTCTTGCAGCGGACCCTCCCGTCTTCCATTTCCAGGATCTCTTCCCTTCTGTCCAGGACATAGCGGTCCATGGGGCATCTGCGGATTCCCAAAGTAGTCGTAACTTTGAAAAGCAGGGAGACCATGGCCTCCTCCAGGTCTGGGCTGGTCAACAGGGTGATCATGGTGCCGGGCCTGGATTTCTTCATGCCCACAGGGGTGGTGAAGACCTCCCTGGCGCCGCCATCGTAGAGGGCCTCCATGGCCGCTCCGATCTCTTCTCCCGTCATATCGTCCACGTTGCAGGAAAGAGAAATGATCTGGTCCTTCCGGTCCTCGCTCTCACCCAGCATGGCTCTGACACAGTTGAGCATGGGGAATTCCTTTTTGCCCATGCCATAGCCGATCCGGGTGACCCGAAGCACCGGCATGGGACCGAAGGAATCGGCAAAATACCGGACCAGGGCAGCCCCTGTGGGGGTACAGAGCTCGCCCTTTACAGAGCCGCTGTACCAGGGGATCTCCTCCAGAAGGAGGGCCGTGGCGGGGGCGGGCACGGGAAGGATCCCGTGGGCGCAGTGGACATGGCCGCTGCCTGCATGGATGGGGGAGGCAATGACCTGGTCCGGAGAAAGACGCTCCAGGAGCATGCAGACCGCGGTAATATCCGCCACAGCATCCATGGCGCCGACCTCATGGAAATGGATCAGCTCGACGCTCTCCCCGTGGACCCTGCTCTCAGCCTGGGCGATCAGGCCATAGACAGCCCGGACGTCCTTTTTGACCTTATCTGAAACGGCAAGGCCTTCGATGATCCTTTCGATCTCGCCCATGCCCGTATGGTGATGATGAGCATGACCATGACCGTGGTCATG
>CAMNJZ010000053.1 GCA_946541955.1 uncultured Lachnospiraceae bacterium
ATCTTCAGGGTTGCATTTCTGTTAAGTTGTCATATATTTGATTTTTAAGGTGCTTCCTGAGCCTGCCTGGCAGGTCTCAGCCGCCGCTCTCTCAAGCGAACTTTGACATCATAACGCTGTTTGTTATTTCTGTCAAGCTTTATTTTCATCTTTTTTTGAAGATGAATTTACGGGGATCTTTTACCCCATAAAACGGAGAAAGCGGGATTTGAACCCGCGCGCCGCTCTCGCGACCTACACCCTTAGCAGGGGCGCCTCTTCAGCCTCTTGAGTATTTCTCCTGGTCTGAAAACCTCTACCAATTATGTAATTGGGCGCGTCCCTTAATTGTGACGCACTGATTATTATACATAAACATCCCGCCCTTGTCAAAGGGAAATTTCAGGATTTTCAGCGAATTCAGCCAAATTTCAGGCAGGCAGGGCCCCGGCTGCAGTGTGCTGCCGGGGCCCTGGATCTTAAACCGTATTTCTGCTTTCCAGACAGGGATCAGTCGTGATCCACCTTACAGACGATCATACGGAGCTTGCCGTTCTCATCCGGCGGGATCGAGTTCATCCATTCGAATTCGAAGTTGAAGGGTCTCTTGAAAATCTTATTCAGATTTGTGGTCAGGTATTCCTCCAGCTCGGCTTCGCTCATTTTCGCCTTGTCGTCACGAACGATCTGTACATGAATGAGATCATAGGTCTCTTCGATGAAGCGGATCTGCAGGATATCCGGGCAGTGCGCAATCACCGGGGTCACCTCAAAGAAGCTGGTGACTCTTCCATCTTCATAATAGAAGTAATCATTCATACGGCCCTGGATGCTGGTGATAAAACGGACGCCCTTTTTGTATCTGCAGGTAGCCTTGTCGCCGATCGCATAGTTGATCAGCGGAAGATCCGTCTTATACAGGGGCGTGATGACCAGACCGCCTTCCCTGGCCAGCTTGCCTTCCTCGTTGATGACGTTCACAACGAAGGAATCATGATGAATGATATAGTAATCCTTGTCGGGCAGGCGGATCATGCAGGCGCCGGTCTCGGCACTGCCGTAGGAATCGATGATGCCGGGGCCCAGTTCCTTAATAAAGAGCTTGCGGTTGTTCTCGTCCGTTTTCTCACTGATGGGATCATAGAACCTGGGGTGATAGATCTTTTTGCCGGTCTTGTTGGCGTACAGGACCAGTCTCATCAGCTCGGTCTTATTCATATAGAGCCAGTCGGGTTCGTAAGCATTGATCACATCGATGGCTTCCTCCTCCGGCGCATACTGGTCTACGAACTCATGGCGCAGGATGCCCAGTCTCTGCAGGAAGGTATCTCTGCCGCCGGGATTTTCATCATGCATGTTGATGCGGCTCATCATCTTGCCCCGGATGGGGTCATAGCCGGCCACATTCATAACACGGTACCAGTTGGCCTTCATATAGGCCTTCTCCCTGGGGGAGAAGATAATGGACAGCGGTTTTCCGGTGGAGCCGCTGGTGGTGTCAATGATCCAGTCCTTATATTTGGGATTCTCTACTTCTTTGGCCATCCACTCGCGGAGCTCGTCCTTTGTCAGGATCGGGAACTTGGCCAGATCGTCGCCGGTCCTGAAGTCCTCGGGCTTCATGCCGACTCTGTCGAATCTTTCCCTGTAAAAAGGAATATCGTAGGCGATCTTCATCAGCTTCTGAAGGCGCCTGTTCTGCATTGCAATCGCATCAGAAAAATCATTGGTATAATGCCGTTTCATCTTGGTCAGATCTGCTGCCAGATAAACGTTCATCAGTTTTTTCTCCAGTTTCGGATCCATGGTTTCCTCCTTAATCAGCTTTTACTCCACCTCGATGGATATATTGGCCAGGGCCCGGTCAAGAAGCGCCTTGGCTTCCTCCAGGCTGTTGCCCTTTGTTACCACATGGCCGATCCTGTGCGGGCCGATGCGGAATTTATGCACCTCGTCGCCGACGCCGAAATCAAACTGGATCTCACAAATATCCGGATCAGGCTGATTTCTGTTTGTAATGGAACGGATCACGCCGTCTTTGTCGCTCATCAGCAGATGGCTGGCGTTGGGGGTCGATCCGTTCAGAGGAAAGACGGGATCCTCGCCCAGGGCCGCCTCAATGATCTTCTCATAATAGTCGAAGCCGTAGAAAATCCCTACCAGCTCTACCAGGCAGGTGGCGCCCGCTCTGCCGCCCAGCTCCAGGACGTAGGTCTTGCCGTCCTTTAAAATAAAGTCCGCGTTGACTGCACAGTTGTCCAGCTTCATGGCATGAATTGCCTTTTCGCACTGTTCAGACGCATCGCGCAGGACCTCCTCCGGAAGATCGTAAGGAGCAAAGTGACCCACCGGAACGCCCGTATCGCCGACGAAAACATAGTCTCCGTGGGGCAGTACAAACTGGACCTTGCCGTTATAGACAAAGGCCTGGGCTCCGAATTCCTCTCCGATGATGAATTCCTCCACGATAAAATAGTCCTTATGGGTCACGCCGCGGACAGCTTCCACCGCCGCCGCCATATTTTCAGGCGCGTTGACCCTGGTAATGCCCCGGCTTCCGGAGGAATCCACCGCTTTGACGATCAAAGGATAGGTAAGCTCCTTTACGGCCTCCAGTACATCCTCATCAAAGCCCACCTTACGGAAGCGGGCTGTTCGGACACCCTCCTTCTCAAAGCATTCCTTCATCAGCATCTTATCAGAGGCTATTTTAGCGGCCTCAAAGGAAAGGCCCTTGAGCCCCAGGGCGTCGCATACCCGGCCGATGGTGATCACAGCCACATCTGTACCGGATGTGACGATGCCATCCACCTGTTTTTCCCTCGCGACCTTCAGGACCGCTTCATAATCGATCGTATTGGTATAGCTGACCTCATCCGCATAGGCAAACCCGGGATAATTGCCTGGTATACTGACCGCAATCGTATGGATTCCCATCTCTTTCGCTTTTTTGATCAACGGCACCTGATAGATCCCGGCGCCCATAATCATAAGCTTTTTCATTATCATTCCTTTCTGTCTGCCCCCTGCAGCTTAGCCGCCCATGTTCTTGGGAACAAACATAATACACG
The DNA here is from genome assembly GCA_946541955.1 of uncultured Lachnospiraceae bacterium. Classification (GTDB taxonomy): domain Bacteria; phylum Bacillota; class Clostridia; order Lachnospirales; family Lachnospiraceae; genus CAG-791. The sequence continues at coordinate 3,051 of CAMNJZ010000053.1, forward strand.
TTTGTGGATTATTTTAATATATCATGGCATGCAAAACAAGGACTTTCTGTCAGAAAGCCCCTGTATCCTCTTGCGATCTCTCAGGCATTGATCTGGTCTCTGATCGCATCCAGCTCTGCATCAGACAGATCCAGATGCTTCCAGAGCAGCATGGCCCTGTCGTCTTCATATCTGGGAATGATATGCATATGGAAATGCATGACTGTCTGGCCTGCCGCTTCGCCGTTATTCTGTACGAGGTTCAGGCCGGCCGTTCCGAGCTTGTCCTTCATGACAAGGGCAACTCTTTTGGCAACGCGAATGGCGCCGGCCGCCACTTCCTCGGGAATCTCATAGAGATTTTCATAGTGATCCTTGGGAAGGACCAGTGCATGTCCTTTTGTGGCCGGAGAAGCGTCCATGATGACACGATAGTTCTGGTCTTCATAGATCGTTCTGGTCGGGATGTCTCCGCATGCAAGTTTACAGAAGATACAATTGTCGTTTTTCATAAGTAAAATCCTTTCGGCAGATGTACAGATCGTTTCTGTAACGGATTCTTATATATACGAATGCAATTATATCACTTTTTTATCTGCATAACCATTACCTGCAGCAGAACTCTGTTTCTCCGAAACGGATCACATCCCCCTTGCCGATCCGGATGCTTTCCTCCGGCTGCAGCCGGATCCCGTTGACCCAGGTCCCGTTGGTGGAATTGAGATCCGTAAGGACCGGCGTCTGGTCCGGGCCCTGGCTGATCCGGGCGTGCATGCGGCTGACGGAACTATCATCCAGGAGCACATCCGCAAATCCCGCGGCTGTCCCTATGGTATGGGGCAGGGCGTCCAGATCGATGACCATGCCCTTGGCTTTTCCGTTTCCATACAGCCGTTTTTCCGACTGGGCGGCTGCGGCCGAAACAAACACCGTTTCCGCAGGCCCTTTATCCTCCTTTTCTTCCTGCTTCCAGAAATCAAACTCATCGGCGGGAAGCCTCGTCATTTCCGGCAAAGGCTCCCTGTCCGCCTCCTTTTTCCTGCGGAAAGGGACCCTGCGGATCAGGGCGCGCAGGACAAGCAGGATTCCTGCCGCGCCTGCTGCCAGAGCCCCTGCCGTAAACAGACGCAGGGTCCGGACAGGCAGAGGCAGAAGCTGGCCCGCCGCTGCAAAGGCTGCCGCGGCGGCGAAAAAGGCGGCAGGGACCAGGATGGAAAGCAGGCCAGGCTTTCCCGCCCCCCTGCCTTTTTTCTCCCCTCCCGGCGGATCAGCCGCAGGCAGGGGCGTCTCCCAGGCCGGCAGAAGGGGCTCCCCCTCCTTTTCCTTCGATAGAAAGCTTTCAGACCAGTCGTCTTCCCTGTCCGCCTCCCCCGCTTCGGGATTTTCAAAGGATTCCTCCGGGACCTGTATTCTCTCGCCGAAAAGATCCCTAAGGATCTTTTCCGTAAAAACAAAGCCCGGCATCTCGGACAGGGCGTCCAGCTGATAGGCCGCGCCTGCCGCCTCCCGGTCAGAGCTGTCGGTCTTTTCAGCCAGAAAGGCAAACAGCGCCCTGTTTTCCGAAGGCTTCACCCGCTCGGAAAGCCCTGGATAATAGGTGAAGTAATAGCGGTTTTCGGAGAAATCGTAATAGACCATATCCGGATCCAGCAGGAGATCGGCCGCATCCAGAAGATATCCGGAGAGCCTTGTCCCCGCCTGGGCCAGAGATGAGAGGATCCGGCTCAGATCCGCTGTATCCAGGATCCTGTCCGCAAACATATGTGAGAGCTTCTGTCGGGCTGAGACCTCATAATACAGGTATATTTCTCCGTCGATCCTGCGAAGAGAACAGTGCAGGATGCCTTCTATGGGATTGGAGGCCGCCATTCGAAAACGGTAATCCGCTTCCCTGGCCTCCTCCGGACAGCGTATGGTCATATAGGATTTCAGTGCGTCCCGGTAATAGGATATTTCCAGATCCATGTTCTATTCCTCTTCCTTCCCGTCTTCGGACCCCTTCAGAATCCTGCCCGCCATATAGGTCAGCCTCCTGTATTTTCTGTATTTGGCAGGAGGATCATGGGCAGGCGTTTCAATTTGCGCAGCTATGCCAAGGCTCTTCCCGCCAGAGCCGGAAAGAGCCGGCGCCGGTATCAGATGGAGCTGCCCTGAAAGAGCGGCCCGGACCCTGCCTCCCCGGGACAGGTCTGCACCGGCTTCGGAAAACATCAGATAGCTTCCTTTCCGGACTGCGTAGAGCTCCCGGATCCTGCCCTGGGCCCGCTCTGATTTCTGTGAGCTTTCCCGGATACAAAGGATCATTCCGTCCTGCACCAGTTTGCAGCGGCCGCAGGCAAAGCAGGTCAGATAAATGGCCATAATGAGAACCGCCAGAGCCATGGGGACTATAAAGGAGGCCTCCACTGTAAAATAGGCGCCGGCATACAGATTTCTTCCTTTTCTCATCCGATTCCTCCCAGCAGATAAAGGACCAGGGCGGCTCCTCCCAGAAAGGGAAGGAAGGGGATCCTGGTCTTTTTCCCGGCTTTTCTCACAGCCAGCAGCCCCGCTGCCGCCAGTGCGCATAAAAACTGCGCCGCCGCTGTGATCAGGACAGTATTCAAAAGCCCGGCAAAGAGGCCCAGGACCAGGATCGAGAGACCGTCTCCCGTCCCGATCTGGCCCTCCGATACAAAATGGAGCAGCAGATAAAAGCAGCCCGGGAGCAGGGCCCAGACAGGGCCCATGCCTTGCAGCTTCCCGCTGCAGATGCCATAAAGATCCAGGCCGCCCGCCAGGCATCCCGCTGCCAGGAGGAGGGGCAGCGGGACCGACATCCTTTTCAGATCCCAGAAGCCTGCCGACAAAAGGAAGGCAAAGAGACCCAGGGCCCGGACCAGGGTCACAGGGTCCTGCAGATCCCGCATCATCCACATTTGGAACAAGGCCGCATCCTCCCTTCCACGCTTTTCAGGGGCACCTCCCGGATATTCCGGTGGATCGCGCTGCAGGAAGCAGCGCTGTGGTAGCGGTTTCCGTAGCTTGTTATAAAAACGGTTCCGCCTGCAGAGGGATGGCAGAATTCGCATGGATAATAGATTGCCCCGCCCAGACTTCTTTCTCCTGCGACCAGGGCTCCCTGCACACTTCTGACCGAGGGCTGCAGGTAGGTACAGGCCCGGCTCCTGTGATAGACCCGGCCCGTATCCGTGATATATACGATCTCATCTTCCTCCTCTGCCGTCTCCTCCTGAGACTCCCTCAGCTGATAGCCCGTCCAGGCGTGTCCTGCGTAGGTGCTCTGCAGAGAGATCTCCTTTACGCCCGGAAGGCGGATGCCGGGCAGCGCCCCATAGGTCGCCGTCAGATAGATTTCGTCATTGGAATCCAGGACCTGGGAGCCAAGCAGAGACACAGATCCTGCCAGGGTCCCTTTTACAGGCATCTCCTCTTTGACCAGTTCGTTGACTCTGCCGCTGACCCAGAGGAGAGAGAGGCCGGAGGCCGCCGCCTGGGCCGGGAGCTGGGGCTTTTCCCCGCCGTCCAGAGCATAGCGGTAATACCAGGCATATTCCGCCGCTTCCCGGCCGGCCCGAAACAGAGCCGCATTGACGCTGGACTGGAGCAGGATCATGTCAAATACGGAAAGGATCCCCAGCATGAAAAACAGAAAAAGCGGCAGAATCATGGCCGCCTCCAGGGTCATGCTGGCAGGCGGAGGGGAAGACAATGCACCTTCTTTTTTTCTTTCGAGTCTTTCCGGAGTCCACACTTCTTACACTTCCCTTCTGCTGTTGCTTAGGTTATTGGTTGCATTTACAAAGCGCATTGTCCTCCCTTCCGCCTGTCAGTTATAGGTCACGTTCCGGGACACGGTATAGGTCAGTCCCAGTCCGTCGCGGGCGATGGCTTCCATGGCAAAGCTGTCCAGACAGCCGTCCATCTGAAAGGCAAGGTTCCCCGGCGTTCGCCGGATATCCATTTCCATGATGTCCATGAGCCTGCTGCAGCGCAGATTCATCCCTTCTATATAAAGAAGGATCTGCAGATATTCCCCGTAGGAAAGGCCGCCCCCTCCCTGGACGGTTTCCGACGTCGTCATATGGGCCAGGCTCTCCAGGTCCGTCCGCCAGGTCTCCGCATTTTTTAACAGAGGGATCTTTCCGCCCCTGAGCAGGATCTTCAGGTCCTGGATGCTCTCCAGGTAGGCCCAGGCCGCCAGAAGGACCGCCTTGACCACCGGCTCAAACTCGGGAATCAGAAGCGCCAGGGACAGGGCCGCCGCAGAAGTGCCAATTTCCGCCTGCCTGGCCGGATCCTGGATCAGGAAAAACCCGTTCAGGGCCCAGCGGACCAGAAGGAGCTTTTCCACCGCCTGCTCCAGGTTGGCCTCATCGCTCTCCCTGCCCCCCAGAATGTATTCCAGCTGATACTGCAAAAGGCTCCCCTCCCGGGCCTTTGTATAGGACCCGCATTTTTCCGCCAGATAGGCGTTCAGGATCAGAGAAGAGGCCTGGGGATAATCGTGGCAGTTGTCGGTCACAAGACCGGTCCCCAGGATCCGCCCCCTGTGGGAAAACAGGGCGGGCAGGTCCGCTTTGCAGGAAGATACCCGGGCTTCCTCCCCCAGTACCTGGGCCAGGACCGGCTGCTTTTTGAAGGAAAGGAACTCTGACAGGAGGTTCTCCTCCCTGCCGGCGTCTTCCTCCCCGCTTCCCCCTTCTTCTTCCTTCTGCGCCTCCTGCCTTCTCCGGCTCCTGTCCAGAAGATCCTCCAGCCCCTTTCCTGCCTCCTCCATTCTCCCGGACCAGGCCCCCGGATCTATGGGCAGTCCTTCCCACAGATCCAGGACCTCTGCCAGGCCAGCTGCCAGGGATCCCGCAGGGTCGGCCGACATATAGGCATAGATCTGCTGCCGGAGAGGAAGGAATCCGGCGTCGGCCGCATAGCGGGTCCCTGTCACCATAACGCCTGCCCCCTGCAGGTTCGTAAAGGAACCTGCGCCAAGCAGGGACAGGACGGGAGAGGGCATAAGATTTTTATCAAAATAGTAGGTCAGTCTGGACGCAAGGGCGGTTTCGGAGCAGATCCCCGTTCCGTAGGATGTGTCTATAAAGAAAAGATCATATCTGGAAAAGAGCGCCGCAGAAAACTCGGCCATGGCGGCGTCTGCTGCCGCGTCGGCTGCGCAGGTCACCTCCAGTCTGGCGGCGTTCATGCGGGCGCCCTGGAGAAGAGCGAAGTAAAGACTCAGAATCAGGGGAAGGACCAGGGCCATGAATACCGTAAGGTATCCGTCCTTTCTAGCCCAGGATCGAGTTGCTGTCCGCATTGATCTGATTGAAAATCCGGGTCACAAGGTCATTGAGCTGCTTTCGAAAGATGACCACAAGCCCCACCAGGACAACAATGATCAAAATGATCTCGATTGTGCCCATCCCCTCTTCACTCCAAAAGAAAGCAGACAGTGTGTTTTTTCGATTCTTCTTCATAACGCAGAAACCTCCTTATTTACATAAAGCTGAAATATGCAGGCACCATGATGATCAGCATGGTCACAGCCAGCAGCATACCCATGGGCAGAAGGAGCTTTGTGCCCGCTTCCTCTCCCAGCTTTCTGGCCATATTCCTGCGGCTTTCAAACGCCTCCGCCGCCTCTTCCTGCAGGGAGGACAGCAGGGCTTTGTTTCCCTTTTTCAGATTCTGTCCCAGCAGGGAGGAGAGTCTGACATACTGCTGCAGATGACAGCGTCTGCCCCAGTGCTCATAGGCCTCCCTTTCCGAGACGCCGCTTTCCAGCTCATGACAGATCAGCAGGATCTCTTCCCTGGAATAGCGGGCCTTTCCCCCTTCCTTCCTGCCCTCTTCATATTCCCGGCCCAGACGGAAAAAGATGTTGCGGATGCTCATGCCGGCTCCCAGATACAGGGCGAAGCGGCTGGCGATTCCCGGATAGTCCAGGGTCAGCTGGCGGTCTCTGTCAGCCAGCTTCTTCCTCAGATCCTTGTCTCCCAGAAAGAAGGCCGCGATCCCGGCGCCCGCCAGGGCCAGTCCCGCCGGGAGGGAAAGGTCCTGCACGGCTTCCTTCCAGATCAGAGGCCGGCCCTCAAAGGAGTCCGTCAGAATCATCCTTTCTTCCGAGACCGTCTCCTCCTGGTCCTTTCCCAGCCTGGCAAGAAGCGCCTCCTGCCTGGAAAGGGCCTCCGTCTTCCGGGGCGGAACAATGGTCAGAGGGATGTCCTTTTCAAAGGTCCAGGGATCATAGGCAAGGAGGGCCGTCAGGGTCACCTCTTCGCTTTCTCCCTCCGAAAGAGAATCCGCATAGACCGATCCGTCGGTGTCTGCCAGGGCATAATAACTGCTCTTCCAGCTGATCCGGAAGGGATATCCCTCCAGAGAGGATGGCAGAAGAAGATCCCTGCAGACATTGCCTGGTCCGGTATTATCACCCAGGATCAGGGCCGGCAGGAGGGCCATGGCTTTCTCTGCCATCTTCTCGGTCTCCTCCCGGGTATAACGCCTGGCCTGGACTCTGAGATGGTAGTCTCCCAGCTTTTCTTCCTCCCCGTCCTCCCGGACCACAAAGGCTTCCAGATCCACTTCCTTATCGCTTCCGCCGTAGGAGTTCCTTGCAATGACGCCTCCTTCCCCAAGCTCCCTTTCGGAGAGGGCATTAAAATGCAGGGCTGCCGAAACAAGGTCCGCCGCCAGAAGAAAGAGCAGGAGGATCCGGAGCTTGTCAATATACCACTGCCGGGTCCTCTCTCTGGCTCCCATGGGCGCATCCAGCAGATATTCCGCCTGATAAACCGCCCCTTCTCCCGGAAAGGACCTTCTTTTCCGATAGAGCCTGTAGAGAAGGGCCGCCGCCTTGTCCAGCGCGCCGCCGGGGCCTTTCTTTGCTGTTTTCTCTCCTCTCCCTGCCGCCATCAGGATCCCAATGACGGCAGGAAGGATCAGATAAGGGCCAAGCCCGAGCAGGGTCTGCAAGGCCGATCCCTCCCTTCCTAAAGTCTGATATTGCTGATTCTTTCTCCGACCAGGCAGGCCGCCAGGTACAGGGCCAGGCAGATGGTCATAAAGAGCGTGCCCGCCGGATTATGGTAGAGGGGATCGAAAAACCCCCGGCTGGTCAGGCTGATATAAAGGATAATGAAAAAGGGCACCGCTTCCATGATCCGCATCTCCAGCTGCCTGCTGCTGAGCAGGAGCCGGATCTCGCCTTCTATTTCCATTCTCCCCTGCAGCAGCCTTGCCGTATCCTCCATGACCTGGACCATATTTCCTCCGTTTTTGGAGGCAATGGAAAATACCTGGGCAAAATCCCGGATCTCCTCGATGCCGGAGCGAGCGGCAAATTCGTCCAGAAGCTGGGCAAGCGGGATATGATTGTCCAGGCCCGCCGAGATGGCCCGAAGCTCCCGGGTCATCTCGGCGCCCTGGCCGAATCGGAATTCCATATCGGAGGCCGCTTCCCGAAAGGCGTTCTCGGGAGAATAGCCGGCCCGCATGCCGGTCATCACGCTGGCAAGGGCCTCCCCGAAGGCTTCCGAAAGCCGGTCCTTTCTCTTCATCCGGGCCGCTTCCCCAAGGCCCCTTTGTATGGGCACGCACAGGGGAAGGAGAAAGGGCACCGCCAGCCAGGACCGGTAAAAGACAAACGCCAGGAGACAGACCAGGCCCAGGGAGACCAGCAGATGATCAGGCCGGATCCTCCGGAAGACGGATCCCGGCCGATTCCAGCTTATGCCTGTCCAGAAGGTCCGCTTTTTTTCGCCAGCTGCCGTATATTCTTCCGTTTTCTTCTCCTTCTTCTTCAAAAGCATAAAGACTCCTTAAGCAGATTCTTCCGTCCTCGATTCCGGTCACCTCCCTGATTTCCAAAAGCTTTCTGGATTTGTCCCGGAGCCTGCCAAGGTGGACAATGATATCTATGGCGCTGGCGATCTGCCCCCGGATGGCTGCAAGGGGCAGCTCCAGGCTGGACATCAGGACCATGGTCTCGAGTCTGGAAAGAGCATCTTTTGCGGAATTGGCGTGTCCCGTGGACATAGATCCGTCATGGCCTGTGTTCATCGCCTGCAGCATATCCAGGGCTTCCGCGCCGCGGACTTCTCCGACAATGATCCGGTCCGGCCGCATGCGGAGGCTGGACCGGATCAGGTCCCGGATCGTCACCTCGTTCTCGCCTTCCACGTTGGCGTTTCTGGCTTCCAGGCTGACCAGGTTGTCGACCTGACGGATCTGCAGCTCTGCATTGTCTTCAATGGTTATGATACGTTCATCAGGGGGAATAAATTCAGACAGGGCATTCAGAAAGGTTGTTTTGCCGGATCCGGTACCGCCGCTCACAAAGATGTTGAAGCCGGCTCGCACCAGGCAGGATAGAAAAGCGGTGATTTCCTCGGAGATCGATCCGAAGGCGATCAGATCCTTCATACGGACAGGCCGGTCCGGAAAGCGCCGGATCGTGACAATGGGGCCGTTGAGGGCCACGGGGGGAAGGACGACATTGACGCGTTCTCCGCCGGGAAGTCTGGCGTCTACAATAGGGGATGATTCATTTACCACGCGGTTGCAGTCTGAAACGATCTTTCTGATCACGTCATCCAGTTTGGCCGGCGTGCTGAAGGACTTTTCTGCCCGGCGCAGGGCCCCCTTTTCTTCGATAAAGATCTTCTGCGGCCCGTTGATCATGATTTCCGTGATCCCCGGATCATCCAGAAGGTCCTGAAGGACATCCAGCCTTCGAATGGAGTGAAAGAGATCCTGACGCATGCGGCGTCTCTCCTCAAGGCCAAAAAGCAGCTTCTTTCCGGCCCGGACGATTTCTTCATCGATCATTTCCAGGATCTGCTCGTCCCGGATCTCCCTGGAAAAATCGATCCGCTCCAGAATGTCTTCCTGGATCCTGCTTCGGATCTCCTCATAGGACTGTTCCCGCATCATGAGGGCTGGTCCCACTCTCTGATCAGATTCCTGGCGTAATCGGCCAGGGCTCCATGGGTCAGAAACCGCATGGAGGCGGGGAGCTCCTTAAAGCGGGGCAGCAAAAGTCTGTGTGTTTTCATGCATATGTCCTCATAATGAAAGCGTTTGAGCAGGTCCTCAAAGGCCGAAAGTCTGGCGGCCGAGACCGGATCGTCCCGTTCAATGGTATAGATCCTGTCGCAGAGCCGCAGGATCTCCAGAAGACCGTCTGTCTCGCCGGACAGATCCAGGATCAGATTTCTGTAATCGCTGGTCCTGTCTATGGCTCTGAAAAGCCCGGTCCACTGGTCCTTTGAGATGGAATGCAGTTCCATAAAGGAGGAGGGAGGGGGCAGGCAGCAGAGTCCGTTGACCTCTTCAGCCATCCTGCCCAGCATGGCCGGAAACCGGTCCGGAGCGCATTCGTTATAATAGATCAGATCGGTCAGGCTCTCTGTGCCTGTCAGCCCCAGAAGGCTTTGCAGGCCCGCGCAGGGCTCCAGATTCATATACAGGGAGGGTCTTCCTGAGGAAAGCAGCTGGCCCATGGTCAGAGAAAGGGTCGTCTGCAGGGCCCTGCTGACAGGGGTATAAAAGCCGATCATTTCCAGGGGCCTTCCGTGTCGGATGGAGGCGCCTGCCAGGAGTCCTTCCGCCAGGGGCATGGACAGGATCCTTTCCGCCAGAAGTTCAGCGGACTGGTACTTGCTGATGCAAAGGCTTTGGCCCTGGGGCATGGCGCCGCTTTCACTCAGGATCAGAAGCCGGTCCGGCTCTGCCTCCTCCATCCAGCTGCCGCAGACGGATTCCGCTGCGATAATCAGGAGGGCCTCCTGCAGGGCGCCGCTCGCCCTCAGGCTTTCCGGCCCCCGGCAGATCCTGACGTCGCAGGAGAGCTTCTGCCGGACAAGCAGATATTCCTGCAGGTGCCGGGCATAAAGCAGATCACTGTCACAGATCACAAGATAGCTTTCATATTCAGTCTGCATCAGAGGAGCCCTCCCAGATGAAGCAGGACGCCTGCCGCAATAGGAAGGGCAAATGGCAGTCGATGAGACACTTCTTTCCTGATAAGAAGACAAATCAGTGAAAAGACAGCAGATGAGACAAGAATGGCTGTAAGAGTTGGGAATAATTCGCCCTGCTTCAGGTATACAGATATGGCCATGAGAAATTTGACGTCACCAGCGCCCAGACCGCCGGTGCGATAGAAGGGAAACAGAAAAAGTATTATGAAAAACATGGGGAGGAGGATAGGAGGCAATGCCGAAGGCCCTTCTTCGAGGACTCGTAGAAGGGCTCCGGCGACTGCCAGAGGAATCAGCCAGGCGTTCAGGATCCGGCCTGATCTGAGGTCCGTATAGACCGCTCCTCCCAATAGGACCAACAGGAGAACCCTGTTTAAGAAATGCATGCGGCCCCTTTCTGCACGAATGTGCTGTGAGTTGCTTATTTAACTTTCACTATGATTTTAAGAATTCAGAATTAAGAATACAAGTATTAGTTAACAACTTTCTTAATTTTGTGAAAAGCTTCCATACTTTTTGCCCTTTTGAAGGGGGAGGGCCAAAAAATGGCTTAAATACGAAGTTTCGTTAGTCAAAAGAATCTCCCGAAGATCCCCTGAGGGCTCGAATTTTACCCCTTCGGCAGCTTGTTTAAAACAGTTGTCATGGACCTCGGCATCCGATACAATGAATAAAGAGCAGAAGGTAAAATCCAAATACAAAGAATGGAGGAAAAGTCGATGAAGTATGTTTGTGACGTATGCGGCTGGGTCTATGACGAAGAGGAAGGCGCCGAGGATTTCGGCATCGCCCCCGGCACCAAGTGGGAGGATCTCCCCGCGGATTTCGAGTGCCCCTTATGCGGCGTAGGAAAAGACGATTTTACAGCTGAGTGAAGCTCCCCACCCAAATCACAGATTTGGAAGGGGCCTCTGAAGGCACTGCC
>CAMNJZ010000054.1 GCA_946541955.1 uncultured Lachnospiraceae bacterium
CAGAGGAAGACTTCGAAGCTGAGGAAGCGCCTGAAGAGGGAGAAGTCCCCGAAGCCGAGGAGGAACCTAAGTCAGAGGAAATCCCCGAAATAAAACAGGATTCTGAGGAGGAAGCAGTGCCTTCCCCGGAGGAATCTGTGGAGGAAACATGGAAGCAAGCAGAATCCCCGCAGCCATCGAGGCTGTATTATTCGCCATGGGCGGTTCAGTGGAGGTATCAGAAATCGCCGCAGCCCTGGAAATCACAGAAGAAGAAGCCTGGGAGGCAGTGGAAACGATCCGCCAGAAGCTCAACTATGAGAAGAGCGGTCTTCAGATCAATCGCTATGATGATGCCGTACAGCTCTCGACCCGGGCAGAATACTACGAATACCTGATCCGGATCGCATCGGTCCCTAAAAAGCAGACCCTTTCCAATGCGACGCTGGAGACTTTGTCCATTATCGCCTACAGGCAGCCGGTGACAAGGGCGGAGATCGAGCATATCCGGGGCGTCAACAGCGACCATTCCGTCAATAAGCTTCTCAGCTATGACCTGATCGAAGAGGTGGGAAGAAAGGAAGCACCCGGCCGGCCCCTTCTCTTTGGCACGACGGAGCAGTTCCTTCGGACCTTCGGCATTTCATCCCTGGATGAGCTGCCCCAGACCGACGCGGTCAAGCTGGCCGAGTTCCAGCAGGAGGCAGAAGAGGAAGCGGGAACCTCACTGGAAATATAAAAACAGGAAACAGAAAACGTTTAAAATTCCGTTTAAAATTCATGGGGAGCAGGGCTTGCGGCTTTGCTCCTCTTGTTTTATGATAGGGGGCGGTGCGCCTGTTTATTAAAAAATTGTATGGTTTTAAAGAAAACATTTATTTGAAATACCACAAATTGCAACCTATGATAAAACAGGAAGCATAGGAACAGGATAAGCAGGCTGTGATTATTACCAAATCATTAAATCTTCCTTCAAAAAATATGAACAGATTTAACAATATGGTTTTAAAATCGTCTGTGATATACTAAAATACGAAAATTTGCTGATTTGGCAGATTCAGTAGTTTCGAACCGGCGTTCTGCGCCGGGCAAGAGGCTGCTAAATTATAAGTACAAGTATGGAGGTCCAATATGAGCAGTACTTCAAAAGCGATGCAGAGAATTCTTGCTCTGCTCGACGACAACAGTTTCGTTGAGATCGGCGCAAAGGTTACAGCCCGCGCAACCGATTTCAATCTGAAACCGGCACAGACTCCTTCAGATGGTGTTATCACCGGCTACGGAGTAATCGACGGAAATCTTGTCTATGTATACAGCCAGAACGCAGAAGTTCTTGGAGGCAGCGTAGGTGAGATGCACGCCAGAAAAATCGCTGGTCTTTATGATCTGGCTATCAAGACTGGTGCGCCCGTGATCGGTCTGATCGATTCCACAGGTCTTCGTCTGCAGGAAGCATCCGATGCGCTCAATGCGTTCGCGACTGTTTATTCCCAGATGGCTAAGGCATCCGGCGTCATTCCTCAGATCACAGCTGTTTTCGGCAGCTGCGGCGGCGGTCTGGCCCTGATCCCTGGTCTGACAGATTTCACATTCATGGCTGGCGATGCAAAGCTTTTTGTCAATGCACCCAATGCCCTGGCTGACAACAGAGAAGACAAGAACGATACCGCATCCGCCAAGGCTAAGGCTGAGGCCGGCATGGTCGACGGAATCGGCAGCGAAGACGAAGTCCTTGCTCAGGTACGTGCTCTTGTGGAACTCCTTCCTTCCAATAATGAAGATGACGCTGCAGGCGAATGCGAAGATGATCTGAACCGTTCCTGCGACGATCTTGCAGCTTCCATTGCAGATCCTGCTCTGGTTCTTTCCATGATCGGCGACTACGGCGAATTCGTTGAGATCAAGAAGGACTATGCCAAGGAGATGGTCACAGCCTTCACAAAGCTCAACGGCATTACAGTAGGCGTTGTTGCTAACCGCACCGTTCTTTACAACGAGGATGCAGAGGCTGCCTGCAAGTATGAGGCTGCTCTGACCACCGGCGGCTGCTATAAGGCTGCTGACTTTGTAAAGTTCTGCGATGCTTTCAGCATTCCTGTCATCACACTGACCAACGCTGCAGGCTTTGCCGCAACCGAGTCCGAGGAAAGAAAGATCGCTGATGCAGCCGGCAAGCTGGCCTTTGCCTTTGCCCATGCCACCACCGTTAAGGTTGGCGTCGTGACAGGCTGTGCCATCGGCTCTGCTTATGCTGTTATGAATGCAAAGGGCCTTGGCGCGGATCTTACCTTCGCTCTTCCCGATGCAAAGATCGGCATGATGGATGCCGGCATGGCTGCCAAGATCCTTGCAGCAGACAAGAGTGCTGACGAGGTCGCCGAGACTGCAAAGAAATATGATGAACTGCAGAACAGCATTGAAAGCGCTGCAGCCAGAGGCTATATCGATCAGATCGTGGAAGCCGCAGATCTGCGCAGATATCTGATCGGTGCCATGGAAGTCCTTTATACAAAGAGAGAGGATAGACCTTCCAAAAAGCACGGTACAAAATAATAAAGGAGACACAGAAGTATGAAAAAATGGTTAGTATCTATGGCACTGATCGTATGTGTCCTTAGTTTTACCGCCTGTGGTTCCTCCCAAGAAACAGCGTCCGCTCCTGCTTTTACTCCTGAAGAAGAGCAGAACTGGCTTGATTCCGGTGAAGCCTTTGTCCAGTCCATGGACCAGGCCCTGGAAGCCGGCGGAATTGAAACCTACGCCGATGATGAAATATTCGGACCCGCTCTGGAGGCCTATGCTTCTTCTAAAGAGGAAATGGGAGAAATCAGCGGTTTTAAGGCAGTATCGGTCGAAAAGGGTGAAGACGAAGAAGTCATTATCACTGTTAACGTAGACGGATCCGATCATGATGCGGAAGTCATCGTTACTGTTTCGGAAGAAGATGGAGAATTCTCCATTACAGGCATTACCACCAATACCATCTACAGCTTTGGAGAGCTGATGGTCCAGGCCGCTCTGAATACAGTGCTTGGTATGGGCATTACCTTTGCTGTACTGGGTCTGCTGATCGCTATCATTTCCCTCTTCAAGTTCATTCCTATGATTCAGCATAAGATTGAAGAGAAGAAGAGAAAAGAAACTGAGGAAGCTGCAAGACAGAGCAGAGCATCCGTACCCGCACCCGCAGCTGCTGCTGTTGAGGAGGAAGAGGAGCTTGCAGATGATATGGAACTGGTCGCAGTCATTGCGGCAGCCGTCGCTGCCTATGAAGGCCAGGCAAGTGCTGACGGATTTGTAGTCAGATCCATCAGAAAATCCAGAAAGAAAAGTGCCTGAGCCATTCAGGTGAGTAAATCCTAAGATTCACAGGAGGAATTTAAAATGAAGAATTATACCATTACAGTCAATGGCGTAGCATATGATGTAACCGTAGAAGAGACCGCAGGCGGCGCAGCTCCCGCAGCTCCCCGCAAGGCAGCAGCTCCCAAGGCAGCTCCCAAGGCAGCTCCCGCTCCCGCAGCACCTGCAGCAGGCGGTGCCGGCAAGTACAAGGTTGAAGCTGGCGCAGCTGGCAAGATCTTCAAGATCGAGAAGAAGGTTGGCGATGCCGTCAAGAAGGGCGACGCCGTTGTTATCGTAGAAGCTATGAAGATGGAAATCCCGCTGGTCGCTCCCAATGACGGCACAGTTGCATCCATCGACTGCAACGTCGGTGATGCAGTAGAAGCTGGTCAGGTCGTTGCAACAGTGAACTGATACAAATCTGCTGTAACTGAAAGAACGACTAACGGAGGTCTAAGTTAATGGATTATATTGTTAACACTTTAACCAACTTAGTACACCAGACCGCATTTATGAGCCTGACATGGGGCAACTACCTGATGATCGCAGTAGCATGTGTATTCCTGTATCTTGCGATCCGTCACGGCTTCGAACCCCTTCTGCTTGTGCCTATTGCTTTCGGTATGCTGCTTGTCAATATCTACCCCGATATCATGACACCCTTCTCCGAAGGTAAGGCCGGCGGCCTTCTGTATTATTTCTATGTTCTGGATGAGTGGGCCATCCTGCCCTCTCTGATCTTCATGGGCGTCGGCGCCATGACGGACTTCGGTCCCCTGATCGCCAACCCCAAGAGCTTCATCCTTGGCGCAGCCGCCCAGTTCGGTATCTTTGCCGCATACTTCGGTGCCATCGCCATGGGCTTTAACGGCAAGGCAGCTGCAGCCATCTCCATCATCGGCGGTGCTGACGGCCCTACCTCCATCTTCCTCTGCTCCAAGCTGGGCCAGACCCAGATCATGGGCCCCATCGCGGTCGCGGCATATTCCTATATGTCCCTGGTCCCGATCATCCAGCCCCCGATCATGCGCCTGATGACCACCAAGAAAGAGCGTCAGATCAAGATGGGCCAGCTTCGTCCTGTGTCCAAGCTTGAGAAGATCCTCTTCCCCGTCATCGTTACCATCGTGGTAGCCATGATCCTTCCCACCACAGCACCCCTGGTAGGTCTGCTGATGCTGGGCAACCTTTTCCGTGAATCCGGCGTTGTCAGACAGCTGACAGACACCGCTTCCAATGCTCTGATGTATATCGTTGTTATCCTGCTGGGCACTTCTGTAGGTGCGACCACCAGTGCGGAAGCCTTCCTGAATATCGATACACTTAAGATCGTAGCCCTGGGTCTGATCGCATTCTCCTTCGGTACCGCTACAGGCTGCCTCTTCGGCAAGATCATGTGCGTGTTCTCCGGCGGCACCATCAACCCTCTGATCGGTTCCGCAGGCGTTTCCGCGGTTCCTATGGCAGCCCGTGTATCCCAGAAGGTCGGCTCTGAAGAAGATCCCACCAACTTCCTTCTGATGCACGCCATGGGCCCCAACGTCGCAGGCGTTATCGGTACAGCCGTTGTTGCCGGCGTTTTCATGGCCGTCTTCGGAGTAGGCTGATCAGAATGCAGGCAATTGACAACAAGATTATTTGATTGAAATAGGAGTTAATAAATTATGTCAGATCAGGTGAAAAGACCGGTTAAAATTACGGATACCATTCTGCGTGATGCTCATCAGTCTCTGATTGCCACCAGAATGCCTACCGAGATGATGCTTCCCATCGTTCCCAAGCTGGACCAGGTCGGCTACAATGCCGTCGAGTGCTGGGGCGGCGCTACCTTTGATTCCTGCCTCCGTTTCCTCAAGGAAGATCCCTGGGACAGACTCAGAAAGCTGAGAGCAGGCTTCAAGAACACCAAGCTGCAGATGCTGCTGCGCGGCCAGAACCTTCTGGGTTACAGCCACTATGCAGATGACGTCGTTGAGTACTTCGTTCAGAAGTCCATCGCCAACGGCATCGACATCATTCGTATTTTCGACTGCCTGAACGACCTTCGCAACCTTGAGACCTCTGTAAAGGCCTGCAAGAAGGAAGGCGGTCATGCACAGATCGCTCTGTCCTATACTCTGGGCGACGCCTATACCGAAGAGTACTGGATGAACATCGCAAAAGAAATCGAGTCCATGGGCGCAGATTCCATCTGCATCAAGGACATGGCTGGCCTCCTGGTTCCCTATGAAGCAGAGAAGCTGGTCAAGGCTCTGAAGGCTGGTTCTTCTCTGCCCGTTGAAATGCATACCCATTACACCTCCGGCTGCGGCTCCATGACTTATCTGAAGTCCGTAGAAGCTGGTGCAGACATCCTTGACTGTGCCATCAGCCCCTTCGCTCTGGGTACTTCCCAGCCCGCTACCGAAGTTATGGTCGAGACCTTCAAGGGCACTCCCTATGACACCGGTTATGACCAGAAGCTTCTGGCTGAGATCGCTGACTACTTCAGACCTTATCGTGAAGAGTGCCTGGAAAGCGGCCTGATGTCCACCAAGGTTCTTGGCGTCAACATCAAGACCCTTCTGTATCAGGTTCCCGGCGGCATGCTTTCCAACACCATCTCCCAGCTCAAGGAGCAGGGTGCGGAAGATAAGTTCCAGGATGTTCTGGAAGAGATCCCGAGAGTCCGTAAAGACTTCGGTGAGCCTCCGCTTGTTACACCTTCTTCCCAGATCGTCGGTACCCAGGCTGTTATGAACGTCCTGATGGGCGAGCGTTACAAGGTCGCTACCGGCCAGACCAAGGATTTCCTGGCAGGCAAGTACGGCAAGACCGTTAAGCCCTTCAACAAAGAAGTTGTTGAGAAGATCCTGGGCAAGGATGCAGAGCAGATCACCTGCCGTCCTGCAGATCTGATCGAGCCTCAGCTTCCCAAGTTCGAAGAAGAGTGCAAGATGTACAAGCAGCAGGATGAGGATGTCCTTTCCTACGCCCTTTTCCCGCAGGTCGCTATCGATTACTTCAAGTATCGTGACGCCCAGCAGAAGAAAGTGGATGTGACCAAGGCTGACACAGCCAACGGCGCATATCCTGCATAATGATTCATGCTTAATAAAGGACCATATGCCACAATCGGCATATGGTCCTTTTTATTCGCTCCTTTTTATGCTATATTAAAAGACGACTATCTGTCCTGCCAGGCCCATACGGGGCACAGCCCGCGGTATGCGGCAGGAAGGTTCATCGGGAGAAACGATCTATGAAACGCAACTATGTTGTCAGCAGGATTATACAGGACAGGGAAGAACAGGCCAAGACCGGTCAGGCTGATCATGGCGAAATGGAACTGGTCCCGGGTCTCGGGAAGCGCCGCATTTCAGCCAGAATGAACCAGATCTACAAGCCCACGGCTGAGATTTCCGGCTTTAAGGTCCGTCCGGGCGATTTTTCCCTGAATGGGGCGACAGAGGTCCATGGAGGCATCAATTTCACCATTACCTCCTTCGGCGCAACGAGCTGTGACCTTCTTTTATTCAAAAGGCAGCAGACAGTGCCCTTTGCCATCATTCGCATACCGGATGAATACAAGATCGGCAATGTCTACTCCATCCTGGTCTTTGACCTGAAGGCGGAGGATTTCGAATACGGCTATTCCTTTGACGGGCCCTATGATAAGGAGAAGGGTCTGCTCTTTGACAAGAAGAAAGTCGTACTGGATCCCTACGCCAAGGCAGTCGCCGGCCAGAGAGCCTGGGGCGCTGCCAAAACGGCCACCACCTATCATGCCAGAGTGATTCATGAGAATTTCAAATGGGATGAGACCAATTTCCCCTGTATTCCCATGGAGGATTCCATCATCTACGAGATGCATGTCAGGGGCTTTACCAGGCACAGAAGCTCGGGCGTAAAGTATCCGGGAACCTTCGCGGGCATTGTGGAAAAGATTCCCTATCTCAAAGAGCTGGGCATCACAGCCGTTGAGCTGATGCCGATCTTTGAATTTGACGAGACCATCAATGCCAGAAATATCAACGGCAAGCTGCTCCTGGAATACTGGGGCTATAATACTGTGGCCTTTTTTGCGCCCAATACAGCCTACTCCGCCTCTCTGGAATATAACGAGGAAGGCACGGAGCTGAAGCAGACCATTCAGATCCTGAAGAAGAACGGGATCGAGGTCATTCTGGATGTGGTCTTCAACCATACGGCAGAGGGAGATGACAAGGGCCCCTTTATTTCCTTCAAGGGCCTGGACAACAACATTTACTACATGCTCCTGCCGGATACGGGCGCCTACTATAACTTCTCAGGCTGCGGCAATACCTTCAACTGCAACAATCCCATTGTCAGGCAGTTCATCGTCAACTGTCTCAAATACTGGGTCACGGAATATCATGTAGACGGCTTCCGTTTCGACCTGGCCAGCATTCTGGGCCGCGACCAGTCGGGCGCGCCCATGAAGAACCCGCCCCTTCTGGAGCGGATCGCCTATGATCCCATACTCCACAGCACCAAGCTGATCGCAGAGGCCTGGGATGCAGGCGGCCTTTATCAGGTCGGCAACTTCCCCGCCTATCACAGGTGGGCGGAATGGAACGGCCGCTACAGGGACGCCCTCAGGGATTTCCTGAAGGGCAACTACTGGAACGCCCCGGAGACCGCCAGAAGACTGACCGGCTCCACAGACCTTTACCAGGGCGTATACGAGGGGCATGAATCCTCCGTCAATTTCATTACCTGTCATGACGGCTTCACCCTCTATGATCTATTTACCTACAGCCGCAAGCACAATGAGATGAACAGCTGGAACAACACGGACGGCGCCAACGACAACCGCAGCTGGAACTGCGGCGTGGAAGGCCCCACCGATGATCCGGCCATCCGGAGTCTCCGCTTCAAAATGATGCGCAACGCCATCACCGTGCTCATGATGAGCAGGGGCACGCCCATGATCCTGGCGGGAGACGAGTTCGGCAATACCCAGTTCGGCAACAACAACGCCTACTGTCAGGACAATGAGATTTCCTGGCTCAACTGGGACTATCTGAAACGAAACAGAGACTTCTTCGAGTTCTATAAGAGCGTCATCCGCCTGCGCAAAAAGCACCCGGTCATCCGCAGGCAGCTGGAGAGCGCCCGGTGCGGTCTGCCCGGCGTTGTGACCTGCGGGGCCAACCCCGATGACCAAATCATTACCAGGGACAACCGGGTCCTCTGCGTCCTCTTTGCAGGCTATAACGAGGAGACCGGAAAGGACGACGTGATCTATGTGGCCATCAACGCTCACTGGGAGCCCTGTGAGATCCGCCTGCCGGCTCTCAAGGCCGGTCTGTCCTGGGGAATCTGCCTGGATACGGACGCGCCGGACCAGGTCTATTACTATGAAGAGCCTGTTTTTATGACAAGACCCATGTTCCTTCTGAAGGAACGAAGCGTAGCGGTCTTTACCCTGTATGACCAGTAACAAGGATATGCTTTTCGGCGCTGCCCGGCCTAAGAAAGGACCGGGGCAGTCTGTATCGCTGCGGATGGGGGGCGGGAGCCTGCCCATCCGATTTTTTGGAGGAAAAGATGGCAGATTTGAAAATACTTGTTGTAGATGACGAAGCCAGAATGCGCAAGCTGGTCAAAGATTTCCTGGTCCGGGCCGGTTACAGCGTGGTGGAAGCCGCAGACGGAGAGGAAGCGGTCAATGTTTTCTATGAGCAGAAGGATATTGCCCTGATCATTCTGGACGTCATGATGCCCAAAATGAACGGCTATGAGGTCTGTGAGGAGATCCGCAGGGAGTCCAGGGTCCCCATCATTATGCTGACGGCCAAATCCGACGAGCGGGATGAGCTGAAGGGCTTTGATCTTGGCATCGACGAATATGTGACCAAGCCCTTCAGCCCCAAAATCCTGGTGGCCCGGGTGGAAGCCATTCTCAGACGGAGCGGGGCCGGAAAGACCGAGGACATCATGGATCTGGGCGGCATCCGGGTGGATAAATCTGCCCATGAGGTCACCATTGACGGAAAGAGCCTGGAGCTGTCCTTCAAGGAATTTGAGCTGCTGACCTATTTCATGGAGAACAACGGCATCGCCCTGTCCAGGGAAAAGATCCTGAACAATGTCTGGAATTACGACTATTACGGGGACGCCAGAACCATCGATACCCATGTGAAAAAGCTCCGCTCCAAGCTGGGCGATAAGGGAGAACTGATCAAGACCATCTGGGGCATGGGCTATAAGTTCGAAGCATAAGACAGAGGAGGCTGCTTCTTGGAACGGAAGAAAATATCTCTGCAGGCCCAGTTTACGATCCTCTTTTTCTTTTTGATCGCCGGTCTGATCCTCTGTACCGTCCTGCTGAACAATGTGTTCCTGGACGATTTTTACAGGACGAACCGGGTCACGGCCCTGAAGAACTGCTATCAGAGTCTTACAAAGGCTGTGGAGGAGGGGACGATCTCATCCGATGCATATGACATAGAGCTTCTGCAGATCAGCAATAAGGACAATATCGGCATCATGATCGTCGACGCCGATTCCATGACCCTGAAATCTTATGCCACAGACGCCGATACCATGTACCGCCGGATGTGGGAGCGGATGCTGGGAACGACCCCTCCTATCAGTGAGCTGGAGGAAGCGGAAAGGAGCGGAAATCCCTTTCCCTTCTGGAACAGCAGGAAAACGGAAGAGGGGGCGGAGGGAACAGGAGAAGATGCAGGCAGTCAGGAAGACGCCTCTTCTGAATCGGAAAGCCAGAGCAGCAAAAAGATCTATGATTATTACATCGTAGAAGAGCTGGAAAGCAATGAGACATGCTCTCTGCAGATCATTCTGGACCGCAGGACCTCGACCCAGTATCTGGAAATGTTCGGCTATCTGGACGACGGAAGCATGTTCCTTCTGCGGAGCGCCCTGGAGGGGATCCGCAATTCCTCCAGGATCGCCAACGCCTTCTTCCTCCGGATCGGCCTTGCCATGGCCTGCATCGGGGCCCTGGTGGCCATGTTCCTGGCAGGCAATGTGACACAGCCCATCCGGGAGATCACGGATATTTCCAACCGGATGAAGAGCCTGGATTTCTCCAGAAAATACCAGGGAAACAGCCGGTCCGAGGAAGTGACGGAGCTGGGCCGCAACATCAACGAGCTCTCCGATATCCTGGAAGAAACCATCTCGGAGCTGAAAACAGCCAACAATGAGCTGCAAAAGGATCTGGAGCGCAAGGAAGAGATCGAAGCCATGCGGCAGGATTTCCTTTCCAACGTGACCCATGAGCTCAAGACTCCGCTGGCCCTGATCCAGGGCTATGCTGAAGGGCTCCAGGACGGCATGGCGGAGGACCCGGAAAGCAGGGATTTCTACTGCGAGGTCATTGTGGACGAAGCCGGTAAGATGAACGACATGGTCAAAAAGCTTTTGACCCTGAACCAGCTGGAATTCGGCAACAACGTGGTCAACATGGACCATTTCGATGTGGTGGATCTGGTAAACAACTACATTTCCAGCGCCAGGCTGCTGGCCGAGCAGCAGGGGATCTCGCTCAATGTCCAGAAATCCGGCCCCATCAAGGTCTGGGCGGATGAGTTTCTGGTGGAGGAGGTCTTCCAGAACTACTATTCCAACGCCCTCCATCACGTAGAGGGAGATAAGGTCATCGACATCCGCTTCGAGCAGAAGGAAAAGTGCGTCCGGATCAGCGTCTTCAATACCGGAAAGCCCATCCCCGCTGAGGCCCTTCCCCATCTCTGGGAGAAGTTCTACAAGGTGGACAAGGCCAGGACCCGGGAATACGGTGGGTCCGGCGTGGGCCTGTCCATCGTCAGAGCCATCATGAATCTCCTCCACCAGCAGTACGGCGTCATCAACTACAAGGACGGCGTCATGTTCTGGTTCGAACTGGATACCGGGGTCAGTAAGCCGGAGATCGAAAGCGGAGACTATCTGGACCAGTCCGGTGAGGACGACATCATGGATGGCGAATATATTCAGCTGTAGGAAACGCAAAAAAGACTCTCTAAAATTTCCGGCCGGCAGCGGCTGCAGGGGAAAGACGAATGAATTCATCGGATAAGGTCAGAAAACGCATCATTTTTTACGGCTGGGTCCAGGGAGTGGGCTTCCGCTGGCGGGCTCGTCAGGCTGCGAATTTATATGACTGCACAGGATGGGTCAGGAACAATGCGGACGGCAGCGTGACCATGGAAATTCAGGGAAAGGAAGAAAACATTGATCAGGTCATCCTGGCAGTCGAGAGGGGACACTACGTAAGAATCGAAAACATGAACTGCAAAACCATTCCTCTGGCAGAGGATGACAGGGGCTTTATCGCCAGATAAGGAAAAGGAGCATATACCTATGGAAAAGGGCGTTCCTTTCCTCTGCGAGACTTTTCCCGGGTTAGACCACGGCGTGGGCCCGGGGACCGGAGCGGCGGCAGAGGGCTGGATCGACAGGGCCGTTTCCTTCTGGCTGGAACAGAGGCAGCTGAGGCAGAATCTTCTCAGCCAGTAATGGAGGGCTGCTTCTTTGGAAATATGGGCATGATTGGAGAAAAGCATGTGGAGGGCTATGACCTGGTGATGGACCAGCTTTTGCCGGTGCTGGAAAAAGCGCTGTGAAGCGATGATTTTTTGCCTGAAAATATCATCCCTGTCTTCAGAGAACGACTGGAGAAACGGGGACTTCTGAAAAGTGCCTTGATTCTTCGGAATCAGGGCTTTTTTTGACAGATTCTGACCGCCTGTCTGCTGCTTTAAGGCATTTTCCGCTTTGTGCTTCAAAAAGCTGCTGATCATAAGTTTTTCGGTTTCGGTCTGTCATGGCAGGGAAGGAAAGGGAAATCCCCTCAAAATGTTGAAGAGATTTTTCAAAATTGCTATACTACGCTTTAATGATGTAATTGAGAGGTGTAAGGCTTTATGATAGCGTTGATCGATTATGAAGCGGGAAATATAAAAAGCGTGGAAAACGCACTGAAATTCCTGGGGCACGAGACCTGCCTTACCAGGGACAGGGATCTGATCTGGAAGGCCGACAAGGTGATTTTGCCCGGCGTAGGCGCCTTTGGCGACGCCATGGACAGGATCCGGGCCTATGACCTGGAGGATGTGATCCATTCCGTTACAGACAGGGGAACCCCTTTTCTGGGCATCTGCCTGGGCCTGCAGCTTCTTTTTGAAGAAAGCGAGGAAAGCCCCGGGGCCAGAGGTCTGGGAATTCTGCCCGGAAAGATCATCAGGATCCCGGAGGGAGAGGGCCGCAAGGTCCCCCAGATCGGCTGGAACGATCTGACCTATCCCAAAAAGGGCAGGCTTTTTGAAGACGTGCCGGAAGGATCCTATGTATATTTTGTCCATTCCTATTACCTGCACGCCCAGGACCGGGATATCGTCCGGGCACAGACAGAATACGGCGTGACCATTGACGCCTCTGTGGAAAAGGATAACGTGTTTGCCTGCCAGTTCCATCCTGAAAAGAGCGAGCGGGTCGGCATGCAGATCCTCAGGAATTTTGTAAAGCTTTAAGGCAGGAGGGGAAAAGTATGCTGACAAAAAGAATCATCCCCTGCCTGGATGTCAATAATGGCAGAGTCGTTAAGGGTATCAATTTCGTGCAGCTGCGCGACGCCGGAGATCCGGTGGAATGCGGAGAGGCCTATTCCAAAGCCGGAGCGGACGAGCTGGTCTTTCTGGATATCACGGCGACCTCCGACGCCAGAAATACAGTGGCGGATATGGTCAGAAGAGTCGCCGAACGGGTCTTCATTCCCTTTACCGTGGGAGGCGGGATCCGGACTACGGAGGATATGAAAGCGATCCTCCGGGAAGGCGCCGACAAGGTCTCGGTCAATTCCGCGGCTATCCTCCGGCCCGAGCTGATCTCTGAAGGGGCCATGCGCTTCGGCAGCCAGTGCATTGTGGTAGCCATTGATGCAAGACGGAGAGAGGACGGCAGCGGCTGGAACATCTTCCGGTCCGGCGGCAGGATCGATACAGGAATCGACGCCGTGGAATGGGCCGTCCGCTGTCAGAAGCTGGGAGCCGGCGAGATCCTTCTGACCAGTATGGACGGGGACGGGACCAAGGCCGGCTACGATCTGGAGCTGACCAGGACCATCGCGGACGCCGTTTCCATACCTGTGATCGCTTCCGGGGGCGCCGGAACAAAAGAGCATTTCTATGAGGCCCTGACAGAGGGGGGCGCGGATGCGGCGCTGGCGGCATCTCTCTTCCACTATAAAGAGCTGGAAATTATGGAAGTCAAAGAGTACCTGAAGGAGAAAGGCATTCCGGTCAGGCTGTAAGTCATAAGAAAAGGGGCGGGAGACCATCTGCCGCTTCACATCAAGGAGTGTAAAGCTATGTCATTACTGGATAAGATTTTAAGAAAAAAGATCAGTGTAGAATACAACGAAGAAGGATTTCCCGTACTCAGGGCCAAGGCCGTAAATGAGGAGAATCCGGAGGCTGCAAAGAC
>CAMNJZ010000055.1 GCA_946541955.1 uncultured Lachnospiraceae bacterium
TCCGGCCTTCTGGGCGGATCCCAGGCCGAGCGGCTGGAGGAGCAGCTCCGCCTGGGCGCTGCCTATCTGGAGGAAATGAATTTCGATATGGCTCTGGACGCCTATGCCGCCGCCATTGAAATCGATGAAAGAGATCCCAGAGGCTATCTTGGCCGGTCCGATGTCTACAGGGAAAGAGCCGAGCAGACCATCGCGGATGCCGAGACAGAGGATGACCTGGAAAGAGCCCGGGAGGATCTGGACCGGGCGGAGGAAGATCTGAAAAAGGCGGATGAGCTGACGCCTCCTTCCGAAACGGAAGAGGGCGCGGAGGATATCCGTCAGCGTGAGGAAGAGCTCCGCAGGATCCGGGAGGAGGGAGACCGCCGTCATCTGGAGCTTTCCGAGATCGATATCGATCAGATCGTCCAGGAGGTCCTGGGCCTTGCCTATATCGGAAACACCAATTACTATGAATCCTTTAACTGGCAGGAAAGCAGAGACCTTTATGACGGCAGAGGCTATCTGTCCGCCATCCTGCGGGACCTGGACGGCGACGCCCAGCAGGAGATCCTGGTCGTTTCCCTGGAAGGGGAAGACGCCCTGGGCGCCGGAAGGAACGCCCTTTATCTCCATGTCCTGGAGTACGGGGAGGGAGCCTGGACAGAGGCAGCCAGGCGGGACCTGGAAGACGCCGACTCCCAGCTCCTGATCAGCAATATCATGTTTGATTATGACAAGTGCGTTTTCCTGCGGGAGGAAGATGGAGCCTTTGCCATTTATACCGAAGCCTACTCCACCAACTCTGCGGACAACACAGGCTGGGCGCTGCACCGCTACGTATACGACGGCGCCGAGATTGCCAGGACCCCCGTCGGGGATGAGGACCCTTCGGAAACGGATCTGGATACCCTCTACTACTTCTTCTATCCGCCGGGATCCTATTATGACAACTTCATGGAGGACGGCGACCTGCCCAGGGTCCAGCGCTTCTGGGAAGTCCTGCGGAATCTGTCGGCAAAAGGAATTCCCGTCCTCGATGGAGAAACTTTCCTGCCCCGGGGGCTCTACCAGGATCCTTCCTTTGTACCTCTGGCAGCCTTCGTCAGAAACAGTCTGCAGAGGGAGGATTACACCGACAACTTCCGCGTTTTCCTGATTGACTATGTCATCCGGGAGGAAGAAGATCTGACCTGGCAGGAAATGACCTGGGAGGAACAGGACGCCGCCTACGAGACCTTCCTGCCCCAGCTCAGGCTTCAGCTTGGAAACTACCGCTATCTGAGCTTTGATTACTTCGATATCGACGGCGACGGGATCTTCGAGCTTTTAGTCAACCAGCCCTTTTTCCAGGTCTTTACCCTTCGAAGCGGTCATGTGGTCCCCCTGACGCTGGACTACCAGGCAGAGGAACAGGAGATCCTCCTCTTTGGCGCAGCGGCAGACGGCACAGCCTTCCTCTACTCCAGAAAGAACGGCTTCATGAACCAGTACTATGAAGAGGAGTACGATTTCACCTACTATGCGGTGAGCCTCTCCGACCTGACGCTTTCTCTGGAACAGGTCTCCGCCTTCCACGGAACCTATGATGACATAAACACGGACCTTCACGACCGTCTGGGATGGTTTACCGATACCGATCCCCACGGCATCAACATATCCGACCTGGTCTACCGGCTCCAGTCACAGCTGAAATACAACTATGAGTTGACAGAGCGGACCCTGGATGGAAATATCCTCTCTGGTATGCTTTTCAAGTCTCAGGGAGACGGCGCCATCACCGGCGGCAGCGCCAGGATCGATCTGGAAAGCGGACAGGCCACTGTCTACTATGAAGCCGGCCTGGAGGATTATTATGCGACGGAGAACCTGACCCTTCGCTAAGCGTTTCAAAAAGCCTCTTCTGTCAGAAGCCGGCCATATAATCAGATGCGCACATCGCAGCCAAAAGGACCATGCAGCCAGTCAGAAGGCTGCATGGTCCCTGTATTTCATCGTCTTTTGCTTCATTTTTTTGCCCGGGTCAGGGGCCATAGGAGACCGGGCTGTCATCCGCCCAGCGGGTCATATATCTCGTGCCGTCGGCCCGGATCAGCGTCCCTCTGCCCTCTCTCTTTCCTCTAACGAATTCGCCCTCATAGACATCGCCGTCCGGATACTGCATTCTGCCCCTGCCATCGGGCAGTCCGTCTGCCATATCTCCTTCATATCTGCAGCCGTTTTCCAGCTGCAGGGCCGGCTTTCCGACCATAAGGCCCTTGTCCCAGATCCCTTCATAGGAGGTCCCGTCCGCCGCGGTCATTTTTCCGGGCCCCTGCATCCTGTCGTCGGCCCAGTTTCCCGCATAGACCGATCTGTCCGGGAAGTTCATGACGCCGTAGCCGCGGCGCATATCATCTGCCCATAAGCCTGTGTATTTGCCCTCGTCTTTATAAGTCATCAGGCCCTTGCCCTGACGCTTTCCCTGGAACCAGCCGCCGGTGTAGAAGCTCCCGTCCGCATAGTGCATGGATCCCCTTCCGTGGGGCTTTCCCCCTTCAAAGGCTCCCTGATAGGAGGCCCCGTCCGCCAGCGTGAGCTTTCCCCATCCGGAGAAAAGATCCTCCTTGAATTCGCCGCTGTAGGAAGAGCCGTCCGCAAATGTCTGCTTTCCTTTTCCCTGGCGGAGGCCGTTTCGGAAGTTTCCCTCATAGACGCTGCCGTCCGCATCGGTCAGGATCCCTTCTCCGTCGGGCAGTTCTTTAAGAAGGGGACCTTCATAGACTGCCCCGGATGGATAGGTGATCTTTCCGTTTCCTTTGACAAGGCCGCTCCGGAAAAAGGCTTCGACCCTTGCTCCGCTCTGCAGGGTATGGATCCCCTTTCCCTGCAGAGATCCTGCCTGAAAGTTTCCTTCCCAGGCTTCCCCGCTTCTGGCAAAGATCTTGCCCTTTCCGACCATGGCATCCTCCAGGAAGCGTCCTATGCAGAGATTCCCGTCCCCGCGGATCCACATGCCGAATCCGTTCCTGCTGTCTCCGTCTGTTTCGCCTATATAAAGGCCGCCTTCGCTTTGAAGGCAGCGGATGCCCGGATAGGATATAAACATTCCCAGAAGGGAACCGCCGAACATCTCTTCTTCAGAAAGTGCCGAAAGGTACAGTTTTTCCATTGCCGCTCCGTCTTACCGTCAGTGTGTCAGAACTCAGAGATCTCCTGCCTTCCTGAACCAGTCTCCGGCCGGTTTTTCCTCTGCAGGCTCCTCTGCTTTTTCGCTTGTATCCGTACTATCCGGGGCGGGGGGCTCTTCCGCCTCCGGTGCCTTCAGGCCCATGATGCCGATCATTTCCTCATAGACCTGCTGCATGGACCATCTCTCTTCTGCCTCCCGGCAGACCATGTGCCCGATCAGCTCCCGCATGTCCTCCGGCAGCTCGCTGCTCAGCTCCAGCGTCTCCCCCTCCAGGACAGCCTCGCTGCAGTAAAAATACTCGCTGCTGTGGCCCGGCAGCTTTCCGGTCAGGTAATGATGGAAGAGCAGGCCCATGGCAAAGACATCCATCCTGCAGGTCAGGGGGACCTCTTCCTCACAGATGAAGCGGACCGCCTCCGGGGAAAAATAGACCTGGTCTCCCTCCAGGGAATCCGGATCCGTGGGCGGGGCGCTTTCAAAAAAGGCAGAGCCCAGATCCACCAGCCTGGGCGCCAGGTTGCCGCCCTCCAGCTCCTCCAGAAGGATGTTGTCGGGCTTTAAATCCGAATGGACGATCCCTGCGCTGTGCAGGCACATGACCGAATGGGCCAGGGCCAGCATGGTATAGCACTTGCTCCGGTAGGGCCTTGCGGAGAATTCCTCCGGGCCGATCCCCGTATCTATGACCCTGCGGGTCGTGATGAAGTACTTGGGGCCGCAGCGGAAAAACTCTTCGATGGGGATCAGGTTGCCGTCCGAGACCCTGTTGACCTCCTCGCAGAGCCTGGAATGGGCCAGCTCAAAGCGCCTGCAGCTCTGGATCCTGTTTTCCCTGAAGGAATCCGTCAGGGTCGGTTCAATGGGATATACGGGACTTAAGTATTCCTTGAGGAAATAGGTCTCTCCGTCCTTATTGGCAAAGGTCCACCTGGAAAAACCGGCGGATTTATTGGTAAAGGGTTCTGTCAGTACATAAGCGTTGATCGTTTCCAAGGGTCCTTGTCCTTCCGTTCGTTACTGGTGGGGGAAATATCTTTCATAGGATGTCCTGTAGGTCTGCCACAGGGCATCTGCCGCCTGGTCTCCTCCCTCTTCCAGGGGCCGGATCCAGTTTTTCAAAAGGATCTCATAGCGCTCCTTCAGGCGGCTCTGCATGGCAGGGTAGGAGCCGAAGCCCGCGCTCATCCAGGCAAAGGTGGTATCGTCCTGGCGGATCCTGCCGAAATCCTCCCTGAGCCTCTTTTCAAAGAGGACCGGCCGCTCTTCCTCCATCATGGCCTTCAGGAGGAGATTCTCAAAGTCCATGGGGGTCGGCAGATAGGCGAAGCATCCGTCCGAGGCCGCAAAGACCGCAAAGGGAAGGGGGATCTCCAGGCTCGTGTAATGGAGACTGTACCTGCCGTCCGAGGAAAAGACATTGGTCATGGGCGGGTCGTTCCGGAGGGCCCAGAGGGCGTCCGTCGACCGGGTATCGTCCACGGAGAGCTGGGCAAGTCCCTGGCCGTTCAGAAGATAGACCCTGGAGTCCCCTGCCCAGAGGACATGGACCCTGAAGCTGCCTTTATGTCCCTCCTCCAGAATGGCCATGGCAAAGGTGGAGGGGAAGGGACGGATCATGGAGCCCTTAAGGCGGGAGGCCTGGCCGCTTTCGGCATAGGAGGCGCATACTCCGTAGGCCCTGTCCACATAGGCCCGGATCCCCTCTTTGATCTCCTTTTCTCCGCCAAGGTCTTTCCCTGCCTGGTCAAAGAACCAGTCCCGGACAGCCCCGCTGATGCAGCGGGAAGCCATGTAGGCCCCTGTATGCTGGCGGAACATGGGATATTTGCGGGCTCCCATGCCGCCGCATCCGTCAAAGGCCCCGGCTGCGGCCCGGCTTCCCGTGACCGCTCCGAACATGCTGTCCTCGCCGGCTTCCTCTCTGGCCGGGATATTCACTATGAATAAATCGTCAAACTGTTCAAGAAATGTGCTCATCTTCTCTTTTTAAATAGAACCGCAGATGGACTGCAGAATGTCTTCATAGCCCCAGTCTCTCAGGCCCTCGCCCGCTTCGGATTCATAGTGCAGGACCTGGTTCCAGTTCTCCCTGAGCTTGTTCCAGTGGTCCTTGCCGGGGGCAAAGATCAGAAGACGCTTGGCATTTTCGTCCATGATCCCGGGCTCGCTGGCGCTGCCCCACCACCTGGACAGGGCTTCGAAATCCGCCGGCATTCCCTTGGGATAGCCCGGATAATAGGCTTTGCCGTATCCGATCTCATGGGTCCCTTCATCGGTCCAGACTGCGATCACATGGCGTTTTTTCTTGAATTCTCTGACCCAGTCCGACTTCATGGCATAGGCCAGGGCCTCCAGACCGTCCTCGGGATCGTCTCCGCCGCCGAAGGGAACGATGGAATCCAGGCATTTCTTCAGATCCTCCTGCTGCCGGGGTATCTCGAAGAAGTCCGTCACCAGCATGGCATCGTCTTTGTCTGCCCGGTAATCCCGGAAGGCTATGATCCGGATCCGGAGCTGCTCCACATATTTGTTCTTTTCCAGCATGATATTCTGAAAGTCCTCGTAGAGATTGAGGGCATTGTCCTTGACTGTATCCAGAAGAGGCCTCATGCTGCCGGTGGCGTCGATGCAGAATACCATATCCACGCCGTATGTCACTTTATAGTTGCTTCCCATTCCTTCTCCTTTCAGCCTTCCATGCCAAACCCGGCCAGGAGGGCCTGCAGCTGCTCTTCCAGGGCCTCTTTTTCCTGCCGGGCCTGTTGGAGCCGGGCACGGACCTGCTCCAGCTGCTCCTGCGCGTCCGACGTATCTTCCTGGGGGGCATGACCCCCATCGACCCAGGGAATGTTTATCTGATCTTTTTCTGTCCCCTGCCCGGCAGGCTCCGTATCCTCCAGAAGTCTGCTTTCCTCCAGGGTCAGCAGGGCGATCTCTGTGTCCAGGGCGGCGATCTGATCCTTCAGGTCCAGGATCTCCTCAAAGGAGGTCCTGTCCATCTCGGCAGACCTGAACTCCTTTGTCCTGACGCCCAGTCTCAGACTCTGGGCTATGGAAAAGACCAGGAGAAGGGCACACAGGACCGCGGCAGCGGTAAATTTCCTTTCCGCCGCCTTCTTCTGGGCCAGAAGCTTTTTCTCATACTTCTTCTGACGGCCGTCTTCGCTCTCCGGCATTTTCCGGACAGGCTTTTCAGCTTCCTTTATATCAGCTGCAGGCTCCTTTACAGCCGCCATGGCCTTTTCGGCCTCCAGGGCCTTGTCCGGGACCGCAGTCCCCGCCAGGCCGTAAAAGCCTCCGCATATTTCCGCAGCCTGGGCCGTATGTCCGCAGTGGCCGCATTTGTCCCTTCCGGGTACGATCTTATATCCGCAGTTGTGGCAATACATAGTCCTTTACCTCTCTCAGCCGGTCTTTTTTCCCAGACAGATACGGCAGTATGGGTCGCTGTCCGAATTTCTTCCTCCGCACAGGGGACAGTCCCAGCCTCCGGGCGGTCTGTAATACTTAT
Organism: uncultured Lachnospiraceae bacterium; assembly: GCA_946541955.1. Lineage (GTDB taxonomy): Bacteria > Bacillota > Clostridia > Lachnospirales > Lachnospiraceae > CAG-791. The sequence goes on from CAMNJZ010000055.1 coordinate 6,663, forward strand.
AGATCCTCTCTGTCTCAAAGACAGGCTCCTCCGGCTTCGCAGGCACTGCAGGCCCGGGCTTTATGACCGGAGGAGGGGTAGGGGTATCTGTTTCCTCCTCCGCCTCTGGGGCTTTCTTTTCTTTTTTATGCTTCCAGAAGTACCAGACTGCGGCCGCTGCCGCAAGGATCAGCAATAAATATACCATTTTTATAAATCTCCCGGTCTCTTAAAATAGTTCACAGGCTTTTCCCCGCCGGACTCTCTTTCTGCCCTTTCTGCCCTGTCCGGGGCTTGGGTCCCCGGCTTTTCTTTGGAAATGACAGGCGCTGCGGCCTCCGTACGGGGCCCCTGGACATCCAGGCTCTCCACGAAGTCCCTGACCTTGCCGGCCCAGGCGCTTACCTGGGGGATCCAGTCGGCGGCAGCGGAAAGCTCCGTTTTCTCCCTGCCTGCCGTCTCCCCTGTCTTTCCCTCCAGAAAGCGGGTCAGGTCCCGGAGCATTTCCTCCGCTCTCTGATAGCGGTGGCTGGGATTATAGGCACAGGCCCTGCGCAGGATGGCCCACATGGGGAAGGAGGCTCCCGCAGGGGGAGGAAGGGATTCTCCGGAGAGCCTGCGCATATTTGCCTGCTCCAGCTGCTCATAGCTCCCGATCTTCTCGTCCGCCCGGATAAAAGGGGGGCGGGAGCCGTTGAGATAACGGTATAGGACCAGGCCCAGGGCGTAAAGATCCACGTTCCCTGTATAGGGATAACGATGGTACATTTCCGGGGCCATATAAAAGAGCGTCCCTTTCCGGGATTTCTCAGGCGCCATACCTGGATCGGTCTGTTTGGCAATGCCGAAATCCCCCAGCTTGAAATCGCCCAGGCGGCTCACGAAGATATTCTCCGGCTTGATGTCTCTGTGAATGATACGGAGCTTCTCGCAGACGGTCAGGGCCCTGCAGATATCCCGGCCCAGGGCAGCGATCTCCTGCTCGGTCCGCGGCTTTTCCTCCATATATACCCTGAGGGGGGTCAGCAGCTCCATGCGGAGCAGGATGTAAAAGCCGCCCTCCTGTGTCGGTACGATCCTGTGGTCTTCATAGGACACGATATTGGTATGGCCCTTGAGGGATTCCAGAAAGGCCAGCTCTCTGGCATAGTCCTCGGCCGTCCTGCTTCTGGAGGTGGCGGAGGCAGTCCCGTCTTCATAATATTCCCCCGGCAGAGGGCCGCCGGGATGAATGGTGATGACTTTGAGCGCGGCATCATAGGTCCCGCCCATATCCTGGCGCCTTAAGCGGTAGACACTTCCGTAGCTTCCGCTGCCGATGGGGCCTGCGATTTCCCATTCAGGCCATACATAGGGCTTCCACCCGTCTCTGACAGTTCTCAAAACGCAGCTCCTCACCCGAGAAGATCAAAAGTCTCCGAAGTGGTATTGACATCTTCATTTCCTACGATTACGGCCGCTGTCAGGTCCCTGTATACCAGAACGCCGGCCTTCCAGGGGGCGGGCAGGGCGGGCGAAAGCGCTGTCACCTGTACCCTGTTTTCTTTCCCTCTGCCCCGGCAGACCAGATCCAGGGTAAGCTTTTTGTTGGCGGAAAATTCCTGTTCATTCCAGAAGGTCTGTCCATAGAGCAGGCTTCCCTGGGGAGCCAGGGGCATTTCCCGCTCTTCCTTAAAGGAAAGGCTGCCGTCCTCTTTCCGGTCGTAGGCGTAGACCTTCACAGATACGGAATAATCCTTCAGAAGACCGGCCGCGAACTGGTCCGCCTGCTTCTGCATATATCTTCTGGTCTCTTCGCTCTCATCCGTGGTATTGATGGCCGGAAAGCCGCATCTGGGGCATTCCGAGACATTGTCACTGATCTCTCTGGCGCATAACTGACACTTCATCTTACTATAATCCTCCTTGCTCTGGATAGAATCAAAGGGCGATGGGCTCGATCAGATCCTGGAGCTTGGTCAGCTCGATCTTCTTCTCAGGACCTTCCAGCTGCTTGGTCATGATGTTATATTCCCTGAAATGCATGCACAGGCACTCATAGCTGTCCAGGGAGAAGCCGATGCTTCCCAGCTTCAGTTCTCCTTCTCCCAGTTCCCTGTTCATGCGGCGGCGCAGCTCCAGCTTGACCTTGGCAATGATATCCTTTTTGGCTTCTCCATCGAAGCGGAGAATAAAGCGGTCCACGTTGGGAATCAGATAGGGAATAATGCCGCCGTCCTCCCGGACCGGATAGTAGGCAGTGCCGAATTCAATATCCTGGCCCTTGTGGAAGGCATAATCGAACTGGTCCTTCCCGTTCCTGGTCGCAAAGATCCCAACGGAGTAGGGCGCCGTGTTATGGATATCGATGATGCCCTCCGCCAGAAGAGCAGCGCCCAGGGAAACGGCCTTCTCCCTGTCGCCTCTTTCCATGGTCAGGCCGGCCTTTCTCCTGTCTATGCCGCCCCAGCCCAGCTTCTGGCTGATCTGTCTGTCCACCAGGCAGAAGTTGCAGAAGCCTCCCACCAGGGCCATCTTGAAGTTGCCCGTGTCAGGATTGTGATAGTCGATCCCCGCCTCATCCATCTGGTGCAGGATCTCGTCCAGGGTATCGTTCAGGACCGGGGCAATGACCCTGTTATAGACCTCCATCATGAGGGAATAGGTAATGACGATGTCCTCACCCTTATAGCCAAGAACGGTAAATTCGTCCTCGTCTTCATCCAGATCGTCCAGGTCGTCGCCGAATTCATTGAAGGCATCGGTGACGGTCTGGGTCATGGACTGGAGCTGGTCCTCGAATTCATTGACCATCTTGAGAAACCTGGAGTCCTCAAAGAGTTCCTTGTCGGGCAGATCCAGACCGGCCTTCCGGACGGCGGCAGCCACGACGGATTCCATGTATACGATGCCGGCAGACCCGATCCGGCCTTCCTGGTTCTCACCGGCGCCTGTCCCCTTCAGGGGCAGGATCTCCATCAGGACCTTTTTGTTGCTGGTGGTGGTGCTGACATTGGTCACGGTGATATCCAGGGTGCCTCCTCCGTAGTCGATCAGGAGAATGTTCCCTTCAAAGCAGCTGCCGGTATTCAGGTAGTAGTTATAGGCAAAATAGGCGGAAGCCGCTGCAGGCTCGCTGACGATCCTTGTCCTTCCCACGAAGGGATAGGCGCCGCAGATGTCCCGCAGCTTGGTCCTGGCATCGATGGTATAGATATCCTTGCGCCAGATCTCGGGCGCACAGATCACAAGAGACTCCACCCTCTGCTCGTTGGCGTCGGCCAGAACCTTGCGCAGGATCTTCTCCAGGAAGATGGCGGTGACCGCTTCAGGGGTATTGGTCTCGTCATAGCCCCTGGTCCTTCTGGCCTCCGCATTTTCCTGGGAAAGGAGCATCTTGAAGCCCTTGAAGCATCGGACGCCTTTTCGGCCGTTCTGGACCTTGGCCGCCCGGCCCACCTCAAATTTATCTCCCTTCAGAGACACCTCAGAGGGAATATAGGGGGAAGCCTCGCTGGCGTCGAGAGTCTCGACGGTCTTCTTGTCTTTCCTGTAGGTGGACAGGACTGTATAGGTACTTCCAAAATCGATTCCCAGGTTCAATGCGTATCCCCCTTCAGATCCCGGTAAAGCTCCCAGAAGGCCCTGTCGCGGATCAGGACCGGCTCCTCATTGCCGGTCTTGACGATGCTCTGGAACTTCTCCAGCTTCTTGATGGCATTGTAGAGCTCCTTTTCCCGGTTCCCCTTGGGCGGGACCCGGAACACGAAGTCCACATCCTTCTCCCGCAGGTCCGAAACATTGTGGACCACCCAGGTCAGGATATAGTCTTCATAGGAGTTGTCGTCTGTTTCAAAGTGCTTCATGGACTGGGTGGCCAGAATGACGCCCACGCCGAATTCTCTTCCTTCCTTCATGATCTTCTTGAGGGAAGGAAAATCCTCGCTCATAAAGTTGTCCGCTTCATCCACCAGAATCAGTCTGGTGACCTGGCGGAAATGGTCCTTCATGCGGGAGGATCCCATGGCGACCATCTGGCTGTAAAAGAGGTTGAGGGTAATGGCAACGATCAGGGACTGGATGTCCGGATCGTAGCCCGAGAGATCAATGACCACCGTTCCCCGGATCATGTCATACAAGGACAGGGTCTTTGCAGGATCCTTTTCGAAGATTTCAAACATGCTCAGCTTTTCCATGGCGGCGGAAAGGGAGTCCTTCCTGGCGATGGTATCGTCCTGGGCATAGAGATTGTAGACCGTCGCCAGAGTAGGCGGCGTCCGCTTCCAGGTCTCCGGCCTTTCGGGCAGGATCCCCCGCAGCTTATAGGCGTCCATGATGCATTTGAAGAGGACGCTCTGCTGCTTGGGGCCCAGATGGTAGACCCGGGAGATGGTATCCTTGAAGGCGTTGGCCGTATGGGTCGGCAGCAGGGGCCGGAAGGTCCCGGTCTCGATCAGGGCCAGAGGATTGAAGGGCAGATGATAGGGCTTGAAGACCCTGGCATGGGCCGCCTGGCAGAAATCCTGCTTGGTCTCGTTATAGTCGCCCTTATAGTCAAAGATCAGAAGGCCCGGGGCCGCCTGGCCGTCCAGGTTGTCAGGACCGCCGAGGCTCAGCTGGGTCATCAGGGACTTGGTGAACTGGGTCTTGCCCGTTCCCATGGTCCCGATGATGCCCATGTTCATATGGAAGACCCGGTCGGTATTGCCAGGCTCCCAGATGCAGGGCGCTCCGCTTTCCAGGTCATTTCCCATGAGGATCTGCATGGACCTGGGGGTAAAATCTTCCCCGGCAGGGGCCGGGACAGGCGCCTGCTCTGCCGGCGTCTCCTCCCTTACAGGCGCTTCGTAAAAAGGCGCCGCGGCTTCTTCCTCAAAAGGAGGTTCCGGGCTTTTCTCCGCCGGAGCTGGCGCAGGGACAGGAGCAGGCAGGACAGAGGGCTTTTCTTTCCTTGCGGGCGTAAAGCCGAAGGCGTTCACTTTGTCCTTCCGGGGTTCGGTGTCTGCGGGCCGGGCCGTCTGAAGTCTCTCCCGCAGGGCTTTTTTCTGCTGGGGCGTGACCCGCTCTCCCTCCAGATGAAGGGAAAGGCCCAGGTAGGCAAAGTAGGCGTTCATGACTTTGACCAGGTGGCCGTTCTTCTGGATGTTCAGCCAGTAAAGGTCTTCGTCTCCCCGCAGAGAATCTGCCACGTAAGCAAAGACCTCCGGATCCGTCTCGTATACCGAGCCGGTCAGCAGGTCTTTGGTCTGCAGATACTGGTCCATAAAGTCCATATATGTCATTTCCAGGTCAAGCAGGGGCCTGGAAGGGATCTTCCTCCCCATCCAGGTCCGAAAGCTGCCCTTCCTGCTGTCTTCATAGGTCATAGCAAATCCTTACGTATTCAGGGCCTCGGCCCTTTTCCTTTCCTCTTTTCTCTTTCTGCGCTCCTCCATCCTGCGAAGAATATCCTTTTCCGCCGCATCAGGCGTCAGGGCCTTGACGGCAGGCTTCTTTTCCTCAAAGGGCGAGGCGCCGGAAAGATCGGCCAGGGGATTTACGGGCATGGCGGTCTGGACAGGGGCCGGAGCCTGGCTCTGGATCACCCTGGGCATGTTGTCGATGACAAGGTGGATCGGGCCCTGTTCCTTTTCCTCCTTCTTTTCTTCCCTGCCCTGCGGCGCCGGGACCAGGTCTTTGGCTTCCCTGCTCCGGACGGCTTCCAGCAGACCTTCAAAATCCTGCTGCTCAAAGAAGACCTTGCCTTCTCCGCAGGCCTCCATGGCCATGGCCAGATCGCCCTTAAAGAGGCTGACCACCTTGACCTTCATAAAGTAATTGCCAAGAAGGACAATGGACCGGAGCTGTGCATAGTTCATACCCTCGGTATGCTGCCCCAGCCAGCCGGCGCTGTCTCTGGTCCATCTGCCGGCGGGAAGACTGTTGCCGTCTGCCCTGAAAAAGGCTGTCCTTTCCTTTTCGTCAGGCAGGCTTATGGGGCAGATCATAAGAATCCGCTCCCAGCTCTTTCTGGCAGCAGCCTCATCCTCCTCGATGACAAAAAGTGTAAAAGGATTCCTGGCCGGGCAGCGCTCGAACTCTGCTGCCACAAGGCTCCGCAGGGCGTCTGTCGGAAGGGCGTCGACAATGAGAATCGCCGGCCTTTCCGAAAGGGTCTCAAACAGGGTCCTGACTCTGCTTCTGGTATCCTCCGCCTTCTCTTCCAGAAGATGGGCGCCGGAGATCTGGCAGGTCACATAGCCCTGGCCTTCATAAACAGAGACAGGCACAGAGCCTGCAAAGGCCCTGGCCAGGCTGTGCCTGCCGGTGCCGGGGGCTCCGCACAGGCAGAACCCCTTCTTCGCAGGCAGGCTGAACATCTGATCAAAGGCAGGATTGGGCACACTGCCCATCAGGATATAGCGCCAGTAGGGAGCGGCTGTCAGCAAGTCCAGCTGGTCTGCCGGCCTTTTCAGAATATAGGATTGGATCCAGGATGTATCGAATGTCTCCATCAGCCCTGCTGCTCCTTCATGGAATCAAAACGTTCTTCCCAGGCTGCCAGCTCGGCCTTGATCTCATCCTTGGGCGTAGGATTGTAGCCGGCCCTGGCTGTCTCGAACAGCTCTCTGGTCAGGCGGTATTCGCCGCTCTCCATGGCCTGTACGGCCGCTTCTTCGTCGCCGTACAGATCCAGGATGTCCTTCATGACCAGGGTCTTGACCCGCTCGCTGAGCCTGTCAATGTCACGGTAGTTGTATTCGACGGTCAGATCCGCCATATCGTCGTAGGTAAAATCATCCTCCAGCTTCAGGAAGTCACCAAAGTGGAGCGAGAAGGCATGGCTTCTGGCTGCTTCGTCCGGGAAGGGGACCTTGATCAGCTGGACACGGTCCATCATGGCATTGTCTACCTTGTTGGGGTAGTTGGTGGCGCCGATAAAGATGATCTGTTTGTCAGAGGAATGGATCC
>CAMNJZ010000056.1 GCA_946541955.1 uncultured Lachnospiraceae bacterium
TGCCCGGGTCCGTATCGCCCCAGTCAATCCTATAGGTATTCTCCGCACTGCCCGCATCCGTAACGGTGCCTGTCGCCGTTACAAGGATCTCGTCATCTCCCTGCAGGCCTGTGATGGTCACCGCCCCTTCTGTCAGGGGACTTCCGTCATAAGACTTTTGGGCAGAGCCTGTTGCTATGGAAAGGTCCGCCGGCGTAACGGTCAGCGTTCCCAGCTCCTCTGTCAGGACATAGTTGCCCGGGTCCGTATCGCCCCAGTCAATCCTATAGGTATTCTCCGCACTGCCCGCGTCCGTAACGGTGCCTGTGGCACTCACAAGGATGCTGTCTTCGCCCAGAAGACCCGTCACGGTCACGCTTTCTTCTGTCAGGGGACTTCCGTCATAGGTCTTTTTGGCAGAGCCTGTCGCTATATGGAGCTCTGCCTGGGCATGGGTCACGGTCAGGGTCCCCAGTTCCTCCGTAACCCTGTAGTTGCATTCTTTGGCGCTGCCCCAGGCGATGGCATAGGTGTTTGCCGTGCTGCCGGGGTCTGTGATCTGCCCGGTGGCTGTCACCCGGGCCGTCTCTCCTGCCGCAAGCCCTGTGAGATAGGCCTCCCCACTGGTCAGCGGGGTCCCGTCATAGGGCCTGGAAGCGGAGCCGGTGGTGACCCTAAGGGATGCCGGCACTACCGTCAGCGTCCCCAGCTCTTCCTGCAGATAGTAATTCTCAGGTCTGGCGGTGCCCCAGTCGATCTCATAGGAATTGATACTGGTGCCCGCATCGGTCCTGGTTCCGGTGGCTCTGACTTTGATAGAATCGTCGATCCTGACCGGGGTGAAGCGGGCCTCGCTGCTGCCCAAGGGCCTGTCGTAATAGTCGGTGATCTGGCTGTCCACGGTCAGACAGACATTGGTCAGCTCTGTCATCATACGGTCAGCCGCATCCTGCCAGAGAGAAAGGCCGTCCCGGGTGACCATGGTTTCCTGCCGTGCAGGAAGCGATGCGATTTTTTCCTCCAGATCTGTCTGCTTCCAGCCCGTTTCTAAGCAGACCTGGTCCAGCAGGGCAGGATTTGCCCCGTAGATCCTGAGAATGTCTTCCGGGAGCTCCTCCCAGCCGATCTTCTCGATCTTAAATTCGATTCCCGGGCCTTCCTGGTCCTTGTCATGGAGGCAGACGGTCAGCCTTTGTCCGGCCCAGAGAAGCACTTCCCGGATCTCCCCGGTATAGGGGTTGGAAGCATGTACCTTCGTGGCGCCGCAAAGGCCGTACAGGATCTGTGTATTGTAGGAAATGCCGTCCGGGGCTGTCACCAGATAGGACCGGCTTCTCTTTTCGTCCTGGTTCCTCTGGTACCCTTCATGGAAGGTCAGGGCGGCGTTGGGCGCCGTCAGCGGCCCTCCGTCATAGATTTTCTCGGCGCTGTCTGTCCAGACGGTCAGGGGAGCCGGGTCCACCACCAAAGTCCCGCTTTCTGTGACAACGTTTTTGAAATGGTCTGTGACATCCTCGCCGGCGGCATTAAAGATCTGCCAGTCTGCGACAGGATTGGCGCCCTGGCCTGCATCGGTCTGGGATCCGCCCGCGGTGACCCGGATGGAAAAGATATCCGGCAGTCCTAAGACCAGTACGTCGGACATGCGGGTCAGAGGAATCCCGTCATACATCTTGCTGGCGCTCTGGGCGACCAGTCTTACCTCCTGGGTCCAGGACCAGTCCCCGCCGGCCTGGTACTGGTCCTCTTCCCCCGCTCCGTTCTCCTGCAGCAGTCTGCTGGCGCCTTCCACTCTCTTTCTGATGGAAGGATCCCCCTCGATCTGCTCTGTCACATAGGCGGGAAGATCCTTTTTCTCCAGCTTGGAGATCTCAATTTCCCCGTTTCCAAGCTCTGCACTTTCTTCCTTCTTTCCAAGGGGCACAGCGGTGACCTTCTGGCCGGCGGAAGCCGTGGCAAAGCGTTCTTCTCCGGCTTCGTCCAGGTATTTAAGCCTGGCGGTCCCCTCCAGAACGCCCAGGGTCACGGTATCCCCCTCCTGGCCTGTTTCCGCTGAAACAAAGACAATGGTGCCGCGAATGCCCACCGCCATGGTCGATGTCCGGATATCCAGGACCTCGTTTTCATCCAGCTTGTCCTGCACGTCCAGAAAGAGACTGCCCTGGGTCAGATGCATTTCCATCCGGTCTGTCTCCTTGAGAAATTCCACCCGGGTCTCAGCGTTCAAAGTCACGATCCTGTCCGTATCCAGACCCACGGAAGCAGCGCTGTCCTTTCCGGTCCGGAGGGCCTGGCCGGAAGACAGACGGATATTTTCCATCATAAAGGCGCTCTGGCCGGATTCATCCTCAAGCACCACTTCGCCTTCATAGTGCAGAAGGCGCATGACCTGGGCGCCGTATTCTTCCTCCGCCTCTCCGGAAATAACGCCTCCAAAGAAAATCAGAAGGACCATCAGGGCCGCCGTCCTGAAAAACCAGCGTTTTCCTTTCATAGTATCTTTCCTCCCTTAATCATACCTTCATACAGCAAATTATTAACGTTATTGCAATGATCATTATAGCAGGCCTGGCGTATGACAAAAAGCCCGGAAGGATCTTGTGCTTCCTTGCTTTTCTTTTTTATTTCCAGTTGTTTACAGTCTTTTTTCCGCTTCCAGCACGACCTCGTCATGGTTGTACTTGACGACCACTTCATCCGCCAGCTTGGCAATAATGGAGGTTTCCAGCTCCGCCAGGGCCTTCTCCCGCTCCTCCAGAGAGCCGGGGAATTCCTCGTCGTTTACGCTGTTGATAAACTCTCTCATGCTCCATACCCGGCCGGATTCAGGGCTGCCGGAGGAGAGGAGTCTGGCTGCCAGGGCCGTCAGCCTGTCCATGATGCCCTGGGGATCGGGCGGGATGCTCCCCAGCTCCGCCAGGGAGGCGATCTTTCTGCGCAGCTCTGCATCCATTTCGCTGTCCATACGGATCCGGACCCTGCATACCCTTCCCTTCTCCGTATAGGTCATCTCCAGGATGGATTTTTCGGTGGTGTTTTTGACCAGCTCCAGGAGCTCTTCCGCCAGGAGACGAAGCTGGAGCTTTTCCTTGGCCGTGCAGCCCATGCGCCAGCTGAAATGCTCTACGCCGTCCAGGATCTCCCCGGTGTTGTCACCCGTAAACATGGCACGGTATTTTTCCGTCCGGAAGAGGCTGTCGCTGCTGGCCCCCTTGTTCTTTTCCTCAAACTCTTTGAAGTCCCTGCTGCTGACAATTTTGTCGATCTGGGCCTTTCTTTCCGCCCCGTCGATGGCGTGCACGTCCATCTGGGGATAGGGAACACTGACGCCCTTTTCCTCCAGGCCCAGCAGGATGGACCGGAGGGTATCCCGGCTCACCTGCCTGCGGTAGATGGGGTCAGAGCGGATCTCCAGATAGTAGTAGATGCAGGATTCCCCCAGCTCGGTCACACCCACATATCTGCAGCTGTCCACATATTCGTTCTTGCGGATCCGTCTTACGATATCCCGGATGATCATCTCCGCCTGATAGACCTTCAGGTCATAGGGCATGGGGACTTTCTCCAGATAGAAGGAGGAAACGACCTCAGCCTCCTCAAAATGTCGGTTGGCAACGGTCAGAATATTGTAGGTATGGAGCGACCGGATCTTGGTGGACAGGAGGTTCATGGAAATGATTTCTCCCTCCTGGTCCTTAAAGCGCACCACGTCTCCGATATGGAAGTAGGAATCCCCCAGGATATTGATGCCGCGGATCAGGTCCTTGAGAACGTCCTGGACGGCCAGACCTACCACCACACTGGCAAGTCCCAGGCCTGTCACCAGGGACTGGATGTTGAAGCCTGCCAGCTTGAGGGTCAGCATCAACGCGATCAGGGTGATGGCGGTCCGGGCCAGGTTGATCATGATCCGCTTGTAGGTCAGAGTCTTGCGGTCCACATCCCGGTCCGCCCGGCTCTTATCATTTCTGTAAATAAAAAACTTCAGGGACCGGTAGCAGATAAAGGCCCCTATAATGACTGCGGCGATCTTTATGATTCTGATATGCCACCCTGTGGTGACCAGCTGATCTATCATACCTGTTCCTCATGATAAGCGGGTCCTGGGCCTGTCCGGCGCAGGGACCCTTGTATGCTGCCTCACTTAAAATTATACCATTCCTGCCGTCATTCCTTCTCTATATTTCTGCAAATTCAGGGAATTTTCTGCAAACGGCTCTGCCGGCTCCCTTTCAAAGGGGCAGAAAAAAACAGGCCTTTTTATGGCCTGCCTGTCTGAAGCCGTTAAAAAGCCTGTGACCCGGAAAATGGCTGGAATACAACAAAAAATGACCTTCTGCCGTTCTCCCTGTGGAGTGTGACAAAAGGTCATAAATGGTAGCTGGGCTAGAAGGATTCGAACCTTCAAAATGACGGAGTCAGAGTCCGCTGCCTTACCGTTTGGCTATAGCCCAATATTCAATTCACAGCTGTTTCCTCGCTACGAATTGAAATTATAATGCATGGCCGCAGCTTTTGCAAGCACTTTTTTTATTATTTTGATTTTGATTTTTAATTTTTTTTTAAAAATTTTTTTCGCCCTGCCCGGTCCAGGGCCCCTCTTTGATGCTGGGAGCCCCGGGCCAGGGCGTATGAGATTTGCGAATGGATTATTCTTTCTTCTTCAGAAGGAAGGCTATGCCTGCCAGGGCGGCCAGGGCAGCGCCTCCCAGAAGGAGCCAGCGGCCGGCGTCCAGGTCATCTCCCGTGACAGGCTTTGTCCCTGCCGCAGAGGTCCTGGAAGCAGTCCTGGAGGAAGAGCCGGCCTGGGACCTGGTCTTTCCTCCGCTTTTGCCGGAAGCCCTGCCGGTGGTCTTGTCGATGGCCTTTCCGGAATTGGAGCTGGTCTCCTGCCCTGCAGGATCCTCGGGGGCCTCGGGGTCTTCGGGATCTTCAGGGTCCTCGGGATCTTCGGGATCCTCCACTTCTTCCTCGAGAGCGTTCAGATATACATATTGTTCTTCGCTGAAGGGATAGCCCTCCTCCAGGCCGGGCCATCTGGCGGCCAGAATGATTTCAATTTCATCCCCGCTGAGCCTTGTGACCGTATATACGACGCCGTCCTCTTCTCCTCCGACCAGTATGTCATCATCGTCCATCTCGGCAGGCGCAATTTCCCGGCCCTTCTGGTCTGTGATACGGACCTGCTCCGGATCAAAGCGCAGGCCGAAAGCAGCCTGGCTTTCCCGCATGACTGTGGACTTACCATCCCCGCTCTCCTGCCTTTTGATGACGGCGGGGGTGATGGTGAAGGACTCGCCCACCGGGAGGTCTTCCTCCTGCAGGCTGGTCTCCACTTCCAGGGAATCGGTGCCATTCCGATGGCCGTGGGAGGTAAAATCGGACCCGATTTCCACATCCGTGTCCTTCAGATAGACATAGGCCGTGACGGTCACATCTGTCTCCCAGCCGGGCGTGGTCTCCTTGACCACCGAAAGGACTGCTTTGTCACCGTCCGGCACCAGGGAGAAGTCGTCAATGTCGCTGTCGGAAGTCGGGCCTCTCAGTTCCCAGAGGATGTCCAGGTCTTCCGCCTTCAGCTCCGCAGAATCTTCCTCTGTCTCCATGATGACCTCGAGGGAAAGGTTCGCCCTCTCCCCCATCAGCATGTCATAGTTTTCAAAGCTGTCCAGAAGACTGACTACGTAGCGGACCTCTGACACTGTGATGGTGAAGGGATAATTTACCTCCCTGCCGTCCCAGGTCTCACAGACGATCCAGGCCTTGGTCGATCCGGTCCGGCCTGCCTGGAGCATGATCTCTCCATCCTCATAGAAAGCCCGGGCAATGGAAGGATCCTCCGTCCCTGCTCCCGTGAAATCGAGGTCTATGTATTCTCCTGTCGGATATTCCATATTGCGGACAAACATATAGACGCCGGGCCACACTGCCTTTTCTTCCCCGGGCAGAAGGACCTGGTCCTTGATGTCGCAATGGAGCTCTTCACATTTGGCATAAACAGTGATTCTGACAGGATCCGTTTCCAGTTCTCTTCCCTGGCTGTCTTCCAGGACAGCATAAAACTCCACATCCTTGTCAGTTCCCACAAGGCTGGCCAGGACCGCGCCGTTCACCATGACGGAAAGGGGATCCTGTCCCTTTTCAAAGGGATAATCCAGGTCCCTGACTGAGCCTTCCTCATCCAGGACCTCCCTGGCGCCCCATTTCCTGACGGTCAGATCTCCGTATAATGCATCTGTGACATAAATCTCCGTCTCGGAGGCCGGATCGTCCAGGATCTCATAATCCCAGGCGTTCAGGAACACATATTCCGGATCCAGGGGCTCGCCCTCTGCATAGGAGGCCGCTTCGCCGACGCTGCCGGCATTTTCATAGGCCTCCTCTTCCGGCTCTTCGTCTTCCTCTGCCTCCAGGCCGGCGGAAAGCGGCTCGGTGGCAGTCTCCTCCTCCGGAAGCGTCACGTCTTCTTCATTCTTCTCCTCCTCCAGACCGGCGGAGAGCGGCTCGGAGGAAAGCTCCTCCTCCGGGAGGGTCTTCGTCTCCATGGCGGCCGCCTGCAGGGGGCCTGCGGCCAGGGCTGCCGTCAGAAGGACCGCCGCAAGGACTGCCGAAAGTCTTTTTACTTTACGCATATCTGCTCCTTTCTGCTATAACCTGCTGTCTTTTGGAACACTTACTATTTTACTATATTTTCCTTAATGTTCAAGGAGCGGCGCCCTGTCCCGGCCAGACAAAAGGGGACGGCCCAGGGCCGTCCCGCTTGTCTTTTTCTGTGTTTTTCTTTCTGCCGGATTTACCGTCAGATTCCCATGCTTTTGCCTTCTCAGGCCGCCTTCTTTTTCCTTCTGGTGGGAACCCAGATCGAAGGAACAAAGAGGACCAGCATGGGGAAGAGCTCCAGTCTGCCTGCCAGCATATCGAACATGAGGATATACTTGGTCACGGGCAGGAAGGCGTTGTAGTTGCCGGTGGCGCCTACCACGTCCAGACCGGGCCCGATGTTGTTGAAGGTCGCCACCACCGCCGTGATGATGGTCTCCAGAGACCCCTGGTCAAACATGGTGATCAGGACGACGGAGACGACGAAGATCAGCATATAGGCAGCCAGATAGACGTTGACGCCCCGGACGGTCTCCTTGTCCACGGCCTTGCCGTCCAGCTTGATGACGGCCACCCGGCGGGGATGGATGAAGTGAAGGATCTCCTGTCTGGCGCTCTTAAAGAGGATCAGGACACGGGACACCTTTATGCCGCCGCCCGTGGAGCCGGCGCAGGCGCCGATGAACATGATCAGAACCAGGAGATTCCTGGAGTACTGGGGCCAGAGGTTGAAGTCCGCCGTGGCGTAGCCCGTGGTGGTGATGATGGATCCCACCTGGAAGGCCGCATGGTGGAAGGCTTCAAAGAGGGAGCCGAAGTATCCCCGGATGTTCCAGGTGATGGAAAGGATACAGAAGGCGATGATCCCCAGATAGCCCTTGACCTCGCTCATGTTGAAGGCCTGCTTTTTCGCCGCCCAGGTCTTGCCCAGGAGCAGGTAGTAGTAGAAGTTGAAGTTGACGCCGAAGGCGATCATGAAGACCGTGATGATCCCCTGCTGGAGCATGGTGTAGTTGAAGAGGCCGCTGTTCTTGACAGCAAAGCCGCCGGTGCCGGCTGTACCAAAGGTCAGGCAGAGGGCGTCGAAGGGCGCCATGCCGGCAATCAGGAGGAGAATGGCCTCCACGACGGTCATGCCGAAGTAGATCCCGTAGAGGATCATGGCTGTCCGCCGGATCTTGGGCACCAGCTTGCCTACAGAGGGCCCCGGGCTTTCCGCCTTCATCAGATGCATGTTGTAGCCGCCGGTCATGGGCATGATGGCCAGGATGAAGACGATGACGCCCATGCCGCCTACCCAGTGGGTGAAGCTTCGCCAGATCAGACTGGCGTGGCTGAGATCCTCCACACTGGTCAGGGCGCTGGCCCCGGTGGTGGTGAAGCCGGAAATGGTCTCAAAAAGGGCGTCCGTATAGGAAGCCACGTCGCCGCTCAGGACAAAGGGAGCCGCACCGAAGATGGACAGAACGATCCAGCTGAGGGCGACCGCCACAAAGCCTTCCTTGGTATAGTAGGTCTCGTTGTTCCGGTTCATGAAGACCAGAAGGGTCCCCAGGAGCGCACATACAATGGCTACGCCCAGGTAGGCCCAGCCTTCCCTTTCTCCATAAACCAGGGCCGTGATGCAGGGAACCAGGAGAAAGCCCGCTTCAAACTGCAGGATCAGGCCCAAAATTCTTCGTATACTGGAATAATTCACGCTGTTTTACCCCCTGCCCGTATCAATGATGTCTTCGATGGTCTGGAAGCCCTTCTGAGAGGTCACGACCACGACGCTGTCACCTTCCCGGATCACGGAGTTGCCGTTGGGAATGATGGTATTGCCGTTCCTTGTAATCGAAGCAATCAGGACATTTTTCTTGAGACGGATCTGGGACAGGGGCTTGTCAGTCACTTCGCACGATGCCCGGACACGGAACTCCAGGGCCTCGACCCGGCCCTCGATCAGTTCATAGAGGGACTCCATGTCGGAGCCGATGGAATTCTCCATGGCGCGGACATAGCGGAGAATGTACTCGGCTGTGATCCGCTTGGGATGGATGATGGATCCCAGGTCCAGAGAATCGACGACTTCGGTATAGTTGATGCGGTTGATCTTGGTGATGATCTTGGCGTCCGAGACCGTCCTGGCAAAGAGGGAAAGGAAGATGTTCTCCTCATCGATGCCGGTCAGGGAAACGAAGGATTCGCACTCGCGGATGCCTTCCTCGATCAGCACGTTCTGGTCTGTGGCGTCGCCGTTGATGATGTTGGCGTCGGGGATCAGTTCGCTCAGCTCTTCGCAGCGCTCTCTGCTCTTTTCAATGATGGTCACGGCAATGCCCTGGCTGAGCAGCTGGGTCGCCAGGTAGTAGCCTACGGTGCCGCCGCCCACGATCATGCAGTTGCGGACGCGCCCCCGCTTCATCTTCATGTTCTCAAAGAGCCTCTTGGCATTGGCGGGAGAGGCTACGATGGAGATGGTGTCGCCCGCCTTGAGGATGAACTGGCCGTTGGGAATGATGACCTCCTGGCCTCTTTCCACGGTGGCGACCAGGACCTCCGATCCGGTCTTGTGGGAGATATCCATCATACGGCAGTCGTTGAGGATGGAATTCTCAAGGATCTTGAAACGCAGGATCTCGGTATGGCCCTTGGCAAAGGTATCAATGGAAATGGCCGAAGGAAAGCGCAGGATCCTGGCTGCCTCGGTGGCTGCCGCATGCTCGGGGTTGACGGTCATGGACAGTCCCAGCTCCTCCTTGATAAAACTGACTTCTGAATTGTAGATCGGATTGCGGACGCGGGCGATGGTATTGCAGCCGCCGGCCTTTTTTGCGACCAGGCAGCACAGAAGGTTGACTTCATCCGCATCGGTCACGGCGATCATCAGATCGGCTTCCTCGATGCCGGCGTCCTGCTGGACGGTATAGCTGGCGCCGTTGCCCTGTACGCCCATGACGTCAAAGTTGTCTGTCACATTGGTGATGACGCGGCTCTTGGAGTCGATGACGGAAATGTCATGCCCCTCTGCGATCAGCTGTTCCACCAGAGTACGGCCAACCTTGCCGCCTCCTACAACAATTATCTTCATAGCTTGGATTTTCCTCCATTCTATCCTTATATTTCAAACATCAGGTCCTCGTAGGTCGGGAAAGGCCACATCTTTTTATCGACCAGCTTTTCCAGTTCATCGCAGGGCTCCCGAAGGTTCTGCATAAGGGGTTTGACGATGTCCTTGTAGAAGAAGGCCTGTTCCTTCATGTTCTTGATCCTGCCGGCGCGGTCCTCCGCGTCGATCAGCATCTTGAGAGATTCCTGGGCCTGGTTGATCATGGTGCTGACCTCGGTCAGCTTTTCCACCTCGGCCCTGGGGTCCATCCCTGCATCCCGAAGGAGAATGACGGTCTCGGCCAGGTCTCTGGCATAGCGCATGCAGACCGGAATGATCTGCTTTCTGGCCATGTCGATCATGGTGAGGGTCTCGATGTTGATGGTCTTGGCATAGGTCTCATAGGTGATCTCTTCCCGGCTTTTGAGTTCGGATTCCGTGAAGATGTGATACTCCTCAAAGAGCCTGACAGCCTTGGGCGTGGTCAGTGCGGCGGCCGCCTCGATGGTGGAGGCGATATTGGGCAGGCCTCTTCTTCTGGCCTCCATGACCCAGTCCTCGGTATAGCCGTTGCCGCTGAAGATGATCCTCTGATGATTGGTCATGTACTCCTGGATCAGGCTCTGGACGGCCTGGTCGAAGTCCTCCGCCTTTTCCAGGCGGTTGGCCGCTTCACAGAAGGCTTCTGCCACAATGGCGTTGATGATGGTAATGGGCGCGCCGCAGGAATCGGCGGACCCTACCATACGGAACTCGAACTTGTTGCCCGTGAAGGCAAAGGGCGAGGTCCGGTTCCTGTCTGTGGCGTCCTTGGCCACGTCCGGCAGGGTGGATACGCCGGTATAGAGATAGCCGCCCTCCAGATGCCTGTCCGCCATGCCCTTCTTGACCACCTGGATGACTACGTCCTCCAGCTGCTCGCCCAGAAAGACCGAAACGATGGCCGGCGGCGCTTCGCTGCCGCCCAGGCGTTCGTCGTTGCCCACGTCGGAGGCGCTCTGACGGAGCAGGTCGGCATGGGTATCCACTGCCTTGAGGATGCAGGCCAGGATCAGGAGAAAACGGGTGTTGGACTCGGGGTTTTTGCCGGGATCCAGAAGATTTTCCCCCGTATCGGTGGACAGGGACCAGTTGTTGTGCTTGCCGGAGCCGTTGACGCCGGCAAAGGGCTTCTCGTGCAGGAGGCAGCGCATGTTGTGGTGGATGGCCACCCGCTTCATGGTCTCCATGATCAGCTGGTTGTGGTCCGTGGCCACGTTGGCCTCCTCAAAGATGGGCGCCAGCTCGTGCTGGGCCGGGGCCACCTCGTTGTGCTGGGTCTTGGCGGGAACGCCCAGCTTCCACAGCTCTTCGTTGAGGTCCCGCATGAACTCGCCCACGTGCTCCCGGATGACGCCGAAGTAATGGTCTTCCATTTCCTGGCCCTTGGGGGCGGGGGCGCCAAAGAGGGTCCTGCCGGTGAAGATCAGGTCCTGCCGCAGTAAGTACTTGTCCCGGTTGACCAGGAAATATTCCTGCTCTGCGCCGACGGAGGCCCGGACCCTGGTGGCCGTCTTGTCGCCAAACAGGCGGACGATCCGAAGGGCCTGGGCGTTGATGGCCTCCATGGACCGAAGAAGGGGTGTCTTCTTGTCCAGGGCTTCGCCTGTATAGGAGCAGAAGGCCGTGGGGATACAGAGGGTCGTCCCGGTCCCGGATTCCTTGAGGAAGGCGGGAGAGGTGATGTCCCAGGTGGTATAGCCCCTGGCTTCAAAGGTGGATCTGAGGCCTCCCGAAGGGAAGGAAGAGGCGTCCGGCTCGCCCTTGATCAGGTCCTTGCCGGAAAAGCCCATCAGCATGCGGCCTTCTTCGTCCGGACTGGAAATGAAAGAGTCATGCTTCTCGGCCGTGATGCCCGTCAGGGGCTGGAACCAGTGGGTGTAATGGGTCGCTCCGTTCTCAACGGCCCAGTCCTTCATGGCCTTGGCGACGACGTCCGCATCCGCCCGGCTCAGCTCTCCGCCCTGGTCCATGACCTTGCGGACATTCTTATAGACGCTCTTGGGGAGCGCCGCGCGCATTTTGCTGATGGTAAATACATTCTTTCCGAAAATCTCTTCCACATTCAGCTTTTCGTTTCTGGTGCTGCTCAAAATGAAACCTCCTAACAGTGGATTTTGCTTTTAAAGGGTTCGGAGAATATCGCCTGCTTCGGCCCTTGCGGACAGGGTCAGCCAGATGGTCTCCTTAGCGTGGGGACAGGAGGCGACTGCCTCTCCCTGGGCGTTTTTCATGCCAAGGACCCGGGCTTTGATATCCCTTCCGTCCGGCTTCATGATCTCCAGCTCGTCTCCCACGGAGAACTTGTTGCGCTGCATGATCCTGGCTCCCAGGTCCGGATGGGTCTCCTCGATGATCCCCAGAAAGACAGCGTCGCCCACATAGGTGGAATCCTCATAGACCATGGATTCCGGGCCGGGCTTTCCGAAATAAAAGCCTGTGGTATAGCGCCTGTAGGTGCACTTGCGGATCTGGTCATGATACCATTCCAGGCATGCTCTGTATTTTTCCTCAGATTCAAAGTAGTCGTCGATGGCTTTGCGGTAGGTTCTGGCCATGGAGGCCACATAAAGGGCGGTCTTCATCCTGCCCTCGATTTTGAAGGAATTGATGCCGGCCTCCACCAGCTCCGGGATGTGTTCGATCATGCACAGGTCCCGGGAGTTGAAAAGGAAGGTTCCTCTCTCATTTTCCAGAACCGGCAGGTATTCGCCGGGCCTTGTCTCCTCGACCAGGGCGTATTTCCACCGGCAGGGGTGGGTGCAGGCCCCGTGATTGGCGTCCCGCCCGGTGAAGAAGTTGGACATGAGGCAGCGGCCGGAATAGGAGATGCACATGGCGCCGTGGATGAAGGCTTCGATCTCAAAGTCCTCCGGCATCTGATCCCGGATCTGCCGGATTTCCTGCAGGCTCAGCTCCCTGGCGCAGACCACCCGGGAGGCCCCCATCTGTCTCCAGAATGCAAAGGTCCCATAGTTGGTATTGTTGGCCTGGGTCGAGATGTGGATGGGAATGGAGGGACAGTTTTCCCTGGCCAGCATAAACATGCCGGGATCGGCGATCAGGACCGCGTCGGGCCCCAGCTCCTCCAGCTCCCGGAAATAGGCGGCCGCCCCCGCAAGGTCGGCATTGTGGGCCAGGATATTGGCCGTCACATGGACCCGGACATTGTGGGCATGGGCGTAGGCGATCCCCTCCGCCATTTCTTCCTTTGTAAAATTGCGGGCCTTGGCTCTGAGGCCGAAGGCAGACCCGCCGATATAAACGGCATCCGCCCCGTACCGGACCGCGGTCCGAAGGACCTCCAGGTCCTTGGCCGGGATCAGGAGCTCGGGCTTGCCGCTTCTGATACGTTCATTTTCAACCATAGTATTCAGCGTTTCTTATAAGATACAGCGGCTCCGTCGCCCAGCTCCAGGACCAGGGTCCGCAGATCCGGGTCCCCGGTCAGGGCCCGGAGATATTCCCGCATGCGTTTGTGGATGGTGCGGTTCCTTCTTATCACCGCAAAGCGGGATTCCAGGATCTCCTCCTCCTGCAGGACATTGTCGGAGATCAGAAGGCCTCCCTTTTTGAGCAGGCGTTTGACCTGGGGCAGGAAATG
>CAMNJZ010000057.1 GCA_946541955.1 uncultured Lachnospiraceae bacterium
GAACTGAGATCGCCAAGCTCCACCAGAGACTGGGCACCACCATCATCTACGTTACCCATGACCAGACCGAGGCTATGACTCTGGGAACCAGAATCGTTGTTATGAAGGACGGTATCGTTCAGCAGATCGATTCCCCTCAGAACCTCTATGACAACCCGGCTAACCTCTTCGTAGCAGGCTTCATGGGCTCCCCTCAGATGAACTTCATCGACGGTGTCGTAGAAGTTGCCGGCGGCAAGGCATATCTGAAGATCGCTGATCAGAAGATCGAGCTTCCTGCTGACAAGGCTAAGGCTGTTATCGACGGCGGTTACAACGGAAAGACCGTTATCGTAGGTGTCCGTCCCGAGAACATCATCGAGACAAATGGTCAGGCTCCTTACAACTTCACATCCACAGTCAACGTTTACGAACTGCTCGGTGCAGAAGTATTCCTGTACTTCGATCTGGAAGGCGCCAACATCACAGCCAGAGTCGAGCCTACAACCAAGGTTCGCCCCGGCGATAAGGTTACCTTCACCTTCGATACCAAGAAGATCCACATCTTCGATAAGGAGACAGAGGTTACCATCGTTAACTAATCTGTACTTTCCGGAATTTTTATAAGGTAAGTAAGAACAGCAGTGTATGGTGACATACACTGCTGTTATTTTTTGGAGGCGTTATGGTTTCTTCCCAGGTTTTAAAGAGCTGCCTGACAGAGCTCAGAGACATCAGCAAGGTGGAATTCTGCCTGCAGGATACTGCCGGCAAAGTCATCGTCAATACGGGTGGCGCCCAGGTCCAGGACATGGGCATCATCGGCTTTTTTGCGTCGTCGCCGGTCGACTCTCAGATCATCGGCAACAACTTTCTGCTCAAGGTCAGAGATGAAGAGGAAACAGCCTTTATCCTGACGGCCACAGGAGACGGAGATTCCGCCTTTATGCTGGCCAGGATCGCAGTCAGCGAGCTGCAGAACCTTATGGCGGCCTATAAGGAACGCTATGACCGCCACAATTTCTTCCAGGACCTGCTCCTGGACAACCTCCTTTTGGTGGACGTGGCGGCCAGGGCCAAGAAGCTCCATGTGACCGACCACGTGGCCAGGGCCATCGTCCTCTTTGAGGTCTCCTCCGACCGGGATACGGCGGCCCGCCAGATGCTTTCGGGCCTTTTCACTACCCAGAACGGAGACTATCTGACGGAAGTCGATCAGAACCATGTGATCCTGATCAAGTCTGTCCGGAATGGGGAAGACTATGACGCCCTGGAGGAGGCCGCCGAGACGGCCATCGACATGATGAATATGGAGCTCATGGTCAGAGCCAGGGCCTCCTACGGGTCTATCACCACCGAGCTCAAGAACCTGTCCAAGTCCTACAAGGAAGCCCGCATGGCCCTGGAGGTGGGCAAGATCTTCTATGCCGAGAAGAACGTGACCAGCTACAACCGTCTGGGCATCGGCCGCCTGGTCTACCAGCTGCCCGAAAACCTGTGCAGGCTCTTTATCAGGGAGATCTTCGGCGAACACGAGGAGATCGCCTTTGACAACGAACTGGTCACCACCGTCAGCACCTTCTTTGAGAACAATCTCAACGTATCCGAAACAGCCAGGAAGCTTTTCATCCACCGCAACACCCTGGTCTACCGGATCGAAAAGCTGGAGAAGGATACCGGCCTGGACGTCAGGCGCTTTGACGACGCCCTGACCCTCCAGGTAGCCCTCATGGTCTGCGCCTACATGCGCTACAAGGAAAATGAGCGCTGAAAAGCGGCGGGAATCCATGGGCAATCAGGATTTTCAAGTGAAAGACCCGGAAAGGAGCGAAGCTCCCTTCCGGGTCTTTGGCGTCTGCATGCAATTCTTTCTAAAAGGCGTTTACCAGTCGTCCAGCAGCAATTCCTCTCTGTCAATTGGGCCGGGAACCGCTTCCATACCGAACATGGAAAGAGCCTGGTTGACCTTATCGAGCCTTACGGTGCTTTTTCCCTGCTCCAGCTCCCTGACAAATCTGAGCCCGAGACCTGCCCTGAGTGCAAACTCTTCCTGGGTGAGGCCGGCTTTTTTACGTTCTCTTTTGATAAATTCAGCAATCTTATTCATATTTTAATTGTAAACCCGAACGGGTATAAATGCAAGGGAAAACCATGAAAAAGCACCCTTTCGGGTATAAATGAAGCGGGAATCATGAATTTATACCCGAAAGGGTGCAATAGCAATGCTAACAAGCAAATTTATACCTGAAAGGGTATAAAGAAAAGTCTTTATGTCTGATATGAAAGGATGAACGCATTATTATCCAGAATCACAAGCCTCTTTTTCCTAAAGACATCACGGATTGTGCTATACACGATCTCCTTAACGTCTCCGGCCAGGACCGGAGGCCGGTAACCTGTCTGGTAATCAGATAAGCGCTTTGTCATAAATTATAAAAATTGACAGAACGCTTGAACAGGATGATGGGGTGCGCTATTATTAGCGTGTGGTCACTTTATAAGAAAATTGGCAAGACGCTGGGAGGGATCAGGAATGTGGACAGATCAGGCACTGCAAAAGCTTTCCGATAAAATGGCATATTGTCGAGAAGATCTGTTTCACGCTTTGCAGAGCGAAAAGACAGATTTGAGCGACAGTGCATTTCGGTGGACATTATATAATTTGCTTCAGGAGAAAAAGCTTTTCAAGACGGATTACGATACATATGTGACCGTTAAGCCGGTCGTTCTTCCGGTATACAAACCGTATTATTCAGAAAAAGCAGCGACTTTGAAAGAGAAGCTTTCAAATCAGTATCCGGATCTGGCGTTTGTGATATTTGAGAGCGTACTCCTCAATGAATTTCTGAATCATCAGATTGCCCAGAATACAATATATGTTCAGGTCGAAAAAGATGTAAGTTCTTATATTTTTGGCAACCTGCAGGAAGAATATACTGGAAGTGTGCTGTACCGACCGGGAAAAAATGAATTTGAAAGGTATTGGAGCAGAGACTGCATTGTGGTACTGAACCTGATCAGTCAGGCGCCGCTGTCACAGGACAAGCCTCATGAAATAACGGCTGAGAAAATGCTGGTTGATATCATTGCTGAAAGAAGTATATCGGAAACCTTCAGTCCTTCGGAAATTCCTTTCGTATATGAAAATGTCATGAACAGTTATCAGATTGAGAGACGGAAAATGAACAGATACGCTGGGAGACGGGGAAAGTCCTCGCAGGTGAAGAAATATGCAGGAGGAGTTGATTAAATGCTGTCAAGAGAGATGTATACAGATGAGTATATACAGAATCTGTATAAGCGCACAGGGAATGATCCGGCATTGCTGGAGAGAGTGATTTATGCGTTTGGCCTGTTAGAAGCTATCCGGAAAGTGGAGCTTCCGTTCTGCTTCAAGGGAGGGACATCCCTTATGCTGCTTCTGGAGCATCCGAGGCGGCTCAGTACTGATATTGATATTATCGTAGAACCTGGCACTGACATAGACGACTATATCAGGAGAGCAGGAGAAATCTTTCCGTTTGTTGATGTGGAAGAGCATATACGTGTTGGAAAGAACAGCATTGAAAAGCGACATTTCCGGTTTAAGTACCTATCACCCCAAAGTGGCAGAGAGGTTACAATCCTTCTCGATGTTCTGTTTGAGGAAATTCGATATAGTGCAACTGTTGAACGTCAGATAAAGAATGAATTGCTAATGACGGAAGGAGAAAATCTTTCTGTTATTCTTCCGGATGTAAACGGCATCCTTGGAGACAAGCTGACGGCGTTTGCACCTTATACTACAGGCATTCCCTTTGGCGTCACCAAGGAATTGGAAATTGTAAAGCAGCTGTTTGACTGTGGCTCGCTTTTTGACGTTATGACCGATTTCAGAGAGGTGTGCGCTTCCTATGACAAGATAGTGAGATCGGAAATGGAATACAGAGGATTAAAGGTTCCGACAGAAGAAGTTCTGAAGGATACAATAAAGGGAGGCCTGTGCATTGCCAGTCGCGGACAGTTATATGAAGACGACTATCTCTATTACAGGGATGGAATCCTACGGATCCGGAACCATATACTTGGCGGTAAATTCAGCGGAGAAATTGCCGGATCATATGCGAGCAAGGTGTTATATCTGGCCTCATCCATGCTGGCCGGTAGCAATTCCATCATAAAAATAAAAGATCCATCGGTTTATTCCAGGCAGAAGATTGAACTGCCGAAGCCGAAGAGTTTTTCCTATCTTCGCATTGTTGATCCGGCTGCATATGGATATATTGTAGAAGCAGGTGAATTGCTGCAGGGAATGGAGTTGTAAAATGGGAAACACAATCATAATTGAAAAAATGTTTTTGTCTTCTTGGGGCCGGCAGAGTTCATATGGCCAGTTCCTTTTATCCTTGCAATCTGCGTCCTGTATGATAAAGTGGAAAACGTACCCGGACATCCGGGATACGGCTGAAAGAATCAATGCTGGAGAAAATATATGAACTGGTTTGGCAGAAAAAAGACGATGGTCCTTACCCTTGGCCTGATCCTTGGCCTGGTCCTTGCGGGCTGCAGCACCGCTTCTTCTTCGGGGGAAGAAAGCGTGCCTGGTGAAGCGCAGGAAAAAACGCAGGAAGAGACCCAGGAAGAAGCCCTGAAGGATATGCTGGATGATGTGATCGGCCAGGTGACGGTGACCGAGGAAGGAGGTCTTCCCTGTGCCTCGGTGGACGTCTACGCCATGACCACGGCCATGCAGCTCAAGGGATACGGCGAGAGAGCAAAGGAAGCTGTGCAGGCAGCGGCCGAGGAAATCCTTCGCCTGGACAGACTTTTATCTGTCGGCAAGGCGGAGAGCGAGATCGCCGTCATCAATCGGGACGGGAGGGGCCCCGTGTCGGCAGACACCCTGGAGATGCTAAGGGAAGCCGTTCGGGTCCATGAAAGATCCGGCGGCGCCCTGGACATTTCCATTTATCCCATGATGGACCTGTGGGGCTTTACCAGTGAAAACTACAGGGTGCCTTCAGAGGAGGAGATCCGGGAGACCCTGGCCCTGGTGGATCAGACCCGGCTCGTGATCGATGAGTCCACGGATCCCGCCACAGTGACCCTGGGAGAAGGCCAGGGCATTGATCTTGGCGCTGTTGCCAAGGGCTTTACCTCGGCAAGAGTTGCGCAGATCTTCAAAGACTATGGCCTGACCTCCGGTCTCATTTATCTGGGCGGCAATGTCCAGTGCTATGGAAGCAAAGTGTCCGGCGCCGACTGGCGGATCGGGATCCAGGACCCCGGGAACGCCGCAGGCATAGCCGGGATCCTGGAAGTCTCCAACATGGCTGTTATTACCTCCGGCGCTTATGAGCGCTGCTTTACAGACCAGGAAACGGGAAAGACCTATCATCACATCCTGGATCCTTCTACCGGCTATCCCGCCGAGACAGGCCTTTCTTCCGTGACCATCGTCAGCAGCGACGGCATGCTGGCGGACACCCTGTCCACGGCCTGCTTTGTTCTGGGACTGGACGGGAGCACCGACTACTGGAGAGAGTATGGAGATGACTTTGAAATGATCCTTCTGGACGAGGACGGGACCATCTACCTGACGGAAGGACTGGAGAAGAAATTTACGACCCAGGACCACAAGGTGAAGATCCTCTACAGAAAATAGAAAATCCTGACATCAAAAAGGGGGAGGCACCAATCAGCGGCGCCTCCCTCCTTTTTTTGGGATGAAAGGCAGGCGCCTCTTTAAAGGCCGGTCCCGTCGAAGGCGGGAATGTAGGACCTGGAGGCGGTATCCCCGTCCTGGATGAAGCCGTTGGTGATGCCGATGGAAATGGCGTAGTCCACCAGGGCGTCATAGTCCCTGGCAGGAAGCTTGTTTCCCAGCTCCGGATGGCCCGAGACCTGGGGCATGGGAGTGTACTGGTTCATGAGGGAGATGAAGATCTGGTCCCCGTAGGTCCCATGCAGGTAATCCAGGATATCCCGGGAATCCTCGTCGCAGCCCGGCAGGGCCAGGTGGCGGACCAGGACGCCCTTTACCATGATGGGATCGTCGGCGTCGTCCGGGGCGTCCAGAGAGTGGGACCCGTCCGCAAAGGTGGGAACAGGACACTGACGGACCATCTCGGCCAGGGCCTTGGAGGCGTACTGGAAATAGTCGGGAGTATGGGAGTAGGCCAGGGAAAGCCTGGGGGAGATATATTTGAAGTCCGGCAGATATACATCCACCAGTCCCTCCAGGGCCTGTATGGCCTCCACCCTTTCATAGGTGCCGGTATTGTAGACCACAGGGATCTTCAGCCCCTGGTCTTTGGCCTTCTCCAGGGCGGGGATCAGAAGGGGCACGTAGTGCTCAGCCGTGATCAGGCTGATGTTCTCAGCCCCCTGGTCCTGGAGATTTAAGAAGATCTCCGTCAGGCGGCCCGGCTCCACTTTGGATCCTGTCAGGGCCTTGGCGATGGCGTAGTTCTGGCAGAAGATACAGCCCATGTTGCAGCCGACAAAGAAGACGGCGCCGGATCCGTGCCTGCCGGATATGACAGGCTCTTCATTATAATAAAGCGCGGCTCTGGCGGCGTAGATGTCCGCGGAGGCGTGGCAGTAGCCGGTCTCCCCGTGGAGCCGGTCGGCCCTGCAGCTCCTGGGACACAGAGTGCAGTCAGAGAAATCCATAATGTTTCGTAGACTCATAAATAAACACCTGAAAAAACCTGCTGGGCACGACGGAACCCTGGCAGCTGCAGTACTTAATGCTCCGCCAGGCACCCTTGCGGCACATGATAGGGCCCGCTTAGTGCTGCTTAGTTCCCCATCTGACACGGTTCACGGGGAATCATTGCGCAAGACCCAAACTTACACAATAAGCAGCTGGCAGCTGCTAAGGCTCCGCCCTGCCCAGCAGGGGAAGTCATCCATATGATGCTGTTTGCCTTAACAATATACAAAAAGGCATGTGGAAAGTCAAGGAAAACCAATATTTCTCTCAGAGCGGGCCTTCCGGAAGGGAAAGCCTCCGGCTCTCCTCCAGGGCAGCGGCCTTCCTGGCCTTCTTCTCTTCCTTGTTGCGAATCCGCAGGGCCTTGAAGAAGCGCTGGAGGATCTCGGTGCATTCCTCCTCCAGGATACCTGTATCGACCTGGGCCTGGTGGTTGAAGCTTTCGTTCTGAAGGATATTGAGCAGGGTCCCGCCGCAGCCGGACTTGGGGCTCATGGCCCCGATCACCACCCTGTCGATCCGGGACTGGACCAGGGCCCCGGCGCACATCTGGCAGGGCTCTAAGGTGCAGTAGAGGGTGCAGCCCTCCAGCCGCCAGTCGCCGACCTTCTTACAGGCCTTTTTGATACAGGTGATCTCGGCGTGGGCCAGGGTGGTATGGTCGGTGTTTCGCCGGTTGTAGCCTCTGGCGATGATCTTCCCATCCTGCACGATGACGGCCCCAATGGGGACCTCCCCGATGGCCAGGGCCTTCTCCGCCTGCTTCAGGGCCGCCTTCATAAAGCGCCTGTCTGTTTTATCTGTAAGGGCAATCTTGTCCACTTGCCAAATCTCCCATTTGTATTATACTAAAACAAATAACTATATTCCTATATGATATAAGATGAAGGCCGTCCCGGAAAGGAGCCGGCCGGGAGGAATTCCTCCACCTATTTTATAGGCAGGGGGACGGGGCGTCAATGCGGCCCTGCGCTTCCTTCCGGCAGGGCGGAAGACCTGGCGGAAGACAGTTTTTTCCCTGCGGACAGGGCTCCTGGATGCAGGAATCATTTGCAGTTTGCTCCATAACATGGTATGGTTCTTAGATGGACCTCTCTGCATGACAGGGAGCTCTTGTTGTCCGTTCTTTTTCCGGGAACAGGCCTTGGAAACAGGGGGAATTGAATGAAGATTTCGACCAAGGGCAGATACGCCCTCAGACTGATGCTGGATCTGGCCCAGCACAATACCGGGGAATATATTTCCCTCAAGGATATATCCGGCCGCCAGGCCATCACCGTCAAATACCTGGAGCAGATCGTCACCTCCCTGGCCAGGGCGGGCTTTCTGCGGAGCCAGCGGGGCAACAACGGGGGCTACCGCCTGGCCAGAAACCCTGCCGAATACAAGGTGGGGGATATACTCCGGGCCATGGAGGGAAGCCTGGATCCGGTGAACTGTGATTCCTCGGTGGAGGATATCCAGAACGAGGACTTTGCGGTCCTGCCCTTCTGGCGGGGCCTTTCGGATGTCATCAACAAATACGTAGACAGTTATACACTGGAGGATCTGGTGGACATGGCGACGGAAATGGCCATGAACACCTACATGATCTGACTTTTAAATCATAGGAGGAACAAATGTCTGAACCCTTACTGCAGGTCAAGAACCTGTCCGCAGCCATTGAAGAAGGCGAAATTCTGCATCATATAGACCTGACTGTCTCCGCAGGCGAGACCCACGTCCTGATGGGCCCCAACGGAGCAGGCAAATCCACCCTGGGCCATACCCTCATGGGCAACCCCGTCTACAAGGTAACGGACGGCAGGATCCTCTTTGACGGAGAAGACATCACCGATCTGTCCCCCGACAAGCGGGCCAGGCTGGGCCTCTTTATGACCTTCCAGAATCCCCTGGAGGTCCCCGGCCTTTCTGTGGAAGCCTTCCTGCGCAACGCCATCCGCCAGAAGACCGGCAAGCCCATCCGGATCTTTACCTTCAAGAAGCAGCTGGCCGCCACCATGGCCCTTCTGCAGATGGACGAATCCTATGCGGAGCGTGACCTCAACGTGGGCTTCTCCGGCGGTGAAAAGAAGAAGGCCGAGATCCTCCAGCTTCTGATGCTGAGTCCCAGGCTGGCCATCCTGGACGAGACCGATTCCGGTCTGGACGTGGACGCGGTCCGCACCGTATCCATGGGCGTGCAGGAATATATGAAGCGGGAAGGCGGAGCCCTTCTGATCATCACCCACTCCACCAGGATCCTGGAATCCCTCAAGGTGGACAAGACCCATGTCCTGGTCAAGGGCAAGATCGTCGCCGAGGGCGACGGGTCTCTGGTGGATGAGATCAATGAAAAGGGCTTTGAAAAGTATATCGAGATGCGCGGCATCGAATAAAAGGCAGTCGAGGTAAGTATGGCAAATCAGAAAGTCGACGATATCGACAGAAGTTTTTATGACTTCCGATATGAAGAGAATGAGGATTTCTACCGGATGCGGTCCGGCCTCACGGAGGAGATCGTCCGTGAGATCTCCGAGGCCAAGCATGACCCCAAGTGGATGCTGGACTTCCGTCTGAAATCCCTGGAAATATACAACAGGCTGGAGATTCCTAATTGGGGCGCCCCCATTGACGGCCTGAACATGGACAACATCTCCACCTATGTCCGCAACAAGGCGGACATGAAGCGGTCCTGGGACGAGGTCCCGGACGACATCAAGAACACCTTCGAGAGACTGGGCATCCCCCAGGCCGAGCGGGAATCCCTGGCCGGCGTAGGCGCCCAGTACGATTCGGAGCTGGTCTATCACAATCTCCAGCAGGAGGTGGCGGACCAGGGCGTCGTCTATACGGACCTGGAGAGCGCCCTGACGGGCGAATTCGAGCAGATGTGCAAGGACTACTTCATGAAGCTGGTCCCGCCCACAGACCACAAATTTGCCGCCCTCCACGGGGCGGTCTGGTCCGGCGGCTCCTTCGTCTACGTCCCCAAGGGCGTGAAGGTGGAGGTCCCCCTCCAGTCCTATTTCCGGCTCAACGCCAGGGGCGCAGGCCAGTTCGAGCATACCCTGATCATCGTGGATGAGGGGGCGGACCTTCACTTCATCGAGGGGTGCTCCGCGCCCAAATATGACGAGTCCAACCTCCATGCAGGCTGCGTGGAGCTCTACGTCAAACGGGGGGCCAGGCTCCGCTATTCCACCATCGAGAACTGGTCCAAAAACATGTACAACCTCAACACCAAGCGGGCCCTGGTGGAAGAGGACGCGGTCATGGAATGGGTCTCCGGGTCCTTCGGATCCCACGTGTCCTATCTCTACCCCACCACCATCCTGCGGGGCCGGAACTCCCACTGCGAGTTCACCGGCGTCACCTTCGCAGGCGCGGGCCAGAACCTGGACACCGGTGCCAGGATGATCCATATGGGGAAGAATACCTCTTCCTTTATCAATACCAAATCCATCTGCAAGAGCGGCGGCATCTCCACCTACCGGTCCTCCGTCGAGATCAAAAAGACGGCCAGGGGGGCCAAGGCGGCCGTTTCCTGCGGATCCCTCATGCTGGATTCCCAGTCCCGTTCCGATACCATCCCGGCCGTGGTGGTCGAGACCAACGAGGCGGATGTGGGACATGAAGCCACCATCGGCAGGATCAGCGACGACGCGGTCTTCTATCTGATGAGCCGGGGCGTTTCCGAGGAGGAGGCCAGGGCCATGATCGTATCGGGCTTTGCCTCCGACGTTTCCAAGGAGCTTCCCCTGGAGTACGCGGCTGAGATGAACAACCTGATCAAGCTTGAGATGGAAAACGGATAAGGAGTATATATGGCACATGACAATACCCTCCGGGTCGGCCATATCCCGGCCCTGACCTGGAATTCTCTGAAAATGAACGAGGGAAGCGTCTCCGGAGACCTGACCCTGAACGCCCAGACCGGCGTATCCTTCCGGGATCTCCCCCAGGGAGTGACCCACAGGAAGCTGACCATGGACCAGGCCTCCCGCTGGCTTTCGGACCACGCTCCCGGCCAGGAGGCCGAGCGCTTCGTGGCGGGCAAGGTCCCCATTTATCATCCCCAGACCTTCGGCACGGGCCTTGGCGGCGAATACGAGGCCTTCCTGAATAAGGCCTGCAGCCGGTGCGACCTGCTGGAAGTGGCAAAGGGAACCCAGGTGGAAAGCCCCCTGTCCTGGCACATCGACTTTTATGACGGGAACCGGGCGGCCGCAGCCCAGATCATTCATCTGGAAGAAGGCGCCTGCCTGACATTGATCCTGGACTATGCCTCCGACAGGGAGGCGGCAGGGCTGGCGGCCCTGTCCACCCGCATCGTTCTGGAGCGGGACGCCAGGCTGACCTTCGTCACGGCCCAGACCCTGGGCAGAAGATTCCTCCACCTTTCTGACATCGGCGCATCCCAGGCGGACGCCTCCAGACTGGAGATCGTAGACCTGGACCTTGGCGCCGGCGAGAGCTTTCTTGGCATCCAGGCCGAGCAGATCGGCCGCGGCGCCGTCCTGTCCGGCCACATGGGCTACATGGCGGTGGGAGACCAGAAGGTGGATATCAACTACAACGTGGTCCAGAGGGGCAAAAAGACCCAGTCTGACTTTGACTTCGACGGCGTCCTGGAAGGAAAGGGCTACAAGTCCTTCCGCGGCACCATCGACTTCCGGAACGGAGCCTGCGCCGCAAAGGGCAACGAGCAGGAATCGGTCCTCCTTCTTTCCCCCGACGTTGTCAACAAGACCCTGCCCATCATTCTCTGCGAGGAGGAGGACGTGGAGGGCGCCCACGGCGCCACCATCGGCCGTCTGTCCGACGAGATGCTCTTCTACATGACCTCCCGCGGCATCGACAAAGAAACGGCCGAGAGGATCATGGTCCGGGCCAGACTGGACGCCGTGGCAGGCAAGGTTCCAGATGAAGCGCTTCGCGAGAAGCTTACAGCATATATTGAGGAGACATTTTCCGATGAGGCCAATTGAACAGTATCGTAAGGATTTCCCCATTCTGCAGGGAAACGACGTGATCTATTTCGACAATGCGGCCACCAGCCAGAGACCCGTCCAGGTCATGGAGGCCATGCGGACCTTCAACGATACCTGCAACGCCAACCCTCTGCGGGGCCTCTACGCCTGGAGCGTGGAAGCCACCGAGGCCTATGAAAGGGCCAGGAAGACCGTGGCGGACTTTATCGGTGCGGCCAGTGAAAGAGAGATCATCTTTACCAGGAACACCACCGAGTCCATGAACCTGGTGGCCTACTCCTACGGCCTTTCCGTCTGCAGGCCCGGGGATGAGATCGTCATCACCGTCATGGAGCACCACTCCAACATCCTGCCCTGGCAGATGGTGGCCAGGCAGACCGGGGCAAAGCTGGTCTACATGGAGCCCCTCTCCGACGGGACGCTGACGGACGAGGAAATCGAATCCAAGATCACAGACCGGGCCAGGATCGTTTCCGTGGGCCAGGTGTCCAATGTCATGGGCGTGACCAATCCCATAAAGAAGATCGCTGACCTGGCCCATGCAAAGGGCGCGGTCATGATCGTGGACGGCGCCCAGGCGGCCCCCCATATGCCGGTCAATGTCAGAGAGCTGGGGGCGGACTTCTACGCCCTGTCCGGCCACAAGATGCTGGGCCCCATGGGGATCGGCGTCCTCTACGGCAGGGAAGATCTGCTGGATCAGATGCCTCCCTTCCTGACAGGCGGGGAGATGATCGAATATGTGACCAGGGAGAGCGCCACCTATGCGGAGCTTCCCCACAAGTTCGAAGCCGGCACCGTCAACGCCATGGGCGCCGTGGGCCTGGAAGCAGCCATCCACTACCTGCAGAAGGTGGGCTTTGCGGCCATCATGGAGCAGGAGGAGCTTCTGACAAAGCGCCTGATGGAAAGACTGGCCGAGATCCCAAAGATCACGGTATACGGCAGCAGGGATTACAGAAAGCACTGCGGCATCGTGACCTTCAACATCGAAGGCTGCCATCCCCATGACGTATCCTCCGTACTGGATACGGAGCATGTGGACATCCGGGCAGGCCATCACTGCGCCCAGCCCCTCATGCAGTTCATGGGGGTCGGGTCCACAGCCAGGGCCAGCCTCTATTTCTACAATACCGAGGACGAGGTGGACCGCTTTGCCGAAAAAGTTTCAAAAGTAAGGGGGTGGCTGGGATATGGAAATTAAACAGCTCTACCGCGAGATCGTAAACGAACACAACCTGCATCCGTCTCATAAGAGGAACCTGGACAATCCGACCATGGTCCTCCAGGGCGTCAACCCCAGCTGCGGAGATGATATCTACCTTCAGCTGCGGATCAAGGACGGCTGCATCGAGGACGCCGCCTTCAACGGGTCGGGCTGCGCCATCAGCCAGGCCTCCACAGACATGATGATCGACCTGATCATCGGCCAGACCAAGGAGGAGGCCCTGAAGCTGGCGGCCACCTTCATGGGCATGATCAAGGGGGAGACCACCGAGGAGGAGATCGAAGTCCTCGACGAGGCGGCGGCCCTCCAGGATATTTCCCATATGCCTGCCCGCGTCAAGTGCGCGGTCCTGGGCTGGCGGACCATGAAGCAGATGATCGA
>CAMNJZ010000058.1 GCA_946541955.1 uncultured Lachnospiraceae bacterium
TTTTCATGCAACAAAAGGCCGGTCTCCGGGGACTTTATAGACAGAAGCGTGAGAAGAAAAGTCCATAAAGGAAAGACTTTTCAATGATTTCTCTTCGGGTGCCTCAGCCTGCAGGCTCTGGCATGACTGGAAGCATTCACAGAGGGGGCAGGGCCCCCGGAATCATAGCAGGAGAATGTATTATGAAAAAGATCTGGAAAAGAGTCACAGCGATCCTTCTGACCGGCGCACTCCTTGCAGGGTGCGGGGCTGCGGCCGCCGAAGTGCCGGAGACAGCAGAACAGGAGGGGACAAAGGATCTGGTGAGCCATCTGGCCCAGTATCCCGCCTCCGCCTCCTACCCCAGGGAGGAGGACTATCTGAAGGCGGACGGGGAAATCGACTGGGAGGCCTTCAATCTGGCCCTGGACGCCTGGGCAAAGGACAATGAGGAAAAGAGCGATCTGGCAAGGGAAAATCTGGAGGGACTCCAGAGCTTCCTTGCAGATTCGGCCGCCGTCTTTCTTGGCGGAGACCAGGAGGAGAACCATATTTATTCGCCCCTGAATGTTTACCTTGCCCTGGGCCTTCTGGCGGAGATTACTGATGGAGAAAGCCGCCAGCAGATCCTGGAGGCGGCCCATGCAGAGAGCATGGAAGATTTGGAGAAAAAGATCCAGGCCCTCTTTCTGGCTTCCACCCTGGACGACGGGGTCAGCAAATGCCTTCTGGGCAATTCCCTGTGGCTGAGCAGCCAGGATTCCTATAAGGAAGAGACCATAGACCGCATGGCAAAGGAGCTCTACGCCTCCGTTTTCGAGGGGACCTTCGGCACCCCCGAAATGGATCAGGCCCTGCAGGACTGGATCAACGAAATGACAGGCGGCCTTTTAAAGGACGCCGCAGGAAACATTAAGACCGATCCCGCCACCATCGCAGCCCTCTGCTCCACCCTGTATTACAAGGCCAGATGGTCCGACGAATTTGATCCGGAGCAGACAAGGGAGATGCCCTTCCACCAGGCAGGCGGCGATGTAAACGCCATGTTCATGCATACGGACGGGAACGGCCATCTGTATTTCGGAGACCGCTTTACGGCCTATGAG
Organism: uncultured Lachnospiraceae bacterium; assembly: GCA_946541955.1. GTDB lineage: Bacteria > Bacillota > Clostridia > Lachnospirales > Lachnospiraceae > CAG-791. The sequence goes on from CAMNJZ010000058.1 coordinate 1,086, forward strand.
AAGTATTTCGTGGAAGGCGGCTCCATGCTCTTTATCCTGCCGGCTGAGGGCACATCACCTCAGGACCTGCTGCAGGACAAAGAACTCCTGGACTTCCTGGCCCTTTCGGACTCTTCAGAGTGGGAAAAGGCTAGCTACGGCGTGATCCATGCGGACATTCCCAAATTTGATCTGACCGGGGCCATGGATCTGATCCCCGGCCTGAAGGATCTGGGCGTAAGGGACGTCTTTGATGAGCAGAAGGGAGATTTTTCTCCTCTGACGGAGCAGAAGGGGGTCTACGTGGGCAGCGCCGTGCACAATACCCGGGTCAAGATCGACGAAGAGGGCATTGAGGCCGCAGCCTATACCATGATCACCGCCATGGGGGCGGCCCTGATCAGCCAGGAGTATACCTTTACCCTGGACAGGCCCTTTGTCTTTGCAGTCCGGTCTTCTGTCGGTGCTCCTCTCTTTACCGGCGTCGTCAATACGCTGCAATAAAGCGCTCCCGAAAAGAGACTGAAAAAACCCCGCCGGGGGCCTGGCGTATGCTATACTGTTGGAAAAGGTATGGACGAAAGGAAGGGCAAAATCCTATGGATGAATTTCTGACACCCAAAGCAAAGAACAGGATCTGGGAGATCCCGGTCATGGTCATACTCCTCTTCATTGCATCGGTAGGCCTTGGCGTAACGATGGAGGATCTTGCGGGCGGTGAAGAGGCCGTCGGAATCGGCGTGGATTTCTTCCTCCTTTTCCTCCTGCTCTTTCCCGTATACCGGATCATCAGAAGACGGCTCCAGGTCAGAGAGGCCGGCAAACTCGCCAAGACCCTCCGTGCCATCGCAGGGGACCGGATCAGCCTTGCAAAGCTGGGCGAGATGTCCGGGGTCCGGGGCGAGCTCGGGCCAAAGATCCGGAACCTGATGGACAAGAAGTTCTTACAGGGGCTGGAGTTCAGGCCCGGTGAAGACCTGGTCCGGATGACATCGCCGGAAAGGATCCGGAGAAAGATGGAGGAGGAGAGCCTGACCCGGGTGGTGGAATGCAGATCCTGCGGGGCCAAAAAGATCGTGAAGCGGGGCGAAAGGACAAAGTGCGACTACTGCGGATCGCCTCTGAAAACAGATATGTAGAAAAAAGACAAAGACATGGAAGGAGCCGGGGATTTTCCCCGGCTCCTTCCATGTCTTTTTTTACATGCCCGGCTCAGATTTCCGGATCCGGCAGGTCTGCCTTTAAGAGCTCCACGAACTGCCTTCCCGCTTCGGAGAAGGGCACGTTGGGATTGGTGGTGGCGTAAAGGGACCGGGGAGCGGGAAGAGACGTCATCTTCAGCTCCATGAGGTTCCCGGAGAGGAGGTCCGCTGCAACATATTCCCGGGGGAGGATCCCGATCCCCAGATGCTCTCTTACGAAATGGGCCACCATGCCCGTGGTCCGGACGGTATAGGCGGGATTGAGCATGGAATGGTTTTCGAAGAACCATTTTTCCAGGTGCTGGCGGACGATGTTTTCTTCGGATACGGCGATCAGGGGCCATTCCGTCAGATCGTCCGGGCGGTAGACCCGGTCGGGATCCAGGCCCAGCCTCCTGGAGACCACGGGAATGTCCTGGAAGTCCCGCAGGTGGGTGGTGTTAAAGCTGTAGCCCTCCGGCAGGGGAGAAATGACAAGACCGATGTCCATCTCGCTGTCTTCGATCATACGGCAGAGATCATGGGTCGTGGTCCCCCGGAAGATCAGGCGGATATCCGGATGAGAGCAGCGGAAACGCCGGATCTTGTCCACCAGATAGAAGCGGATACTGGTCTCGGTGGCCCCGATCACCAGCTCTCCGGTCTTGAGGGCGGACAGTCTGGAGACATAGTATTCGGCGCTGTGGAGCTCCTTCATGACCACCTTGACATGGCGGAAGAGCTCCTGGCCCTCGGCCGTGAAATACATGTTCTTGCCCTGGCGGAAGAAGAGGGTGCAGCCAAGCTCCTGCTCCAGGCGGCGGATGCTCTGGCTGACGGCAGGCTGGGAAACGCAGAGATAATCTGCGGCTTTGGTAAAGGAAAGAAAGCTTCCCACTGCAAAAAAGGTCCGGTAATATTCAAGGTTCGAGATCATGCTTCCTCCTTCTGATGCTGCCGAGGGTCCTGCCTTCCTGCGGTGCCGGAGCCCTCCCGGGCCGGGGGATCATAAAACTGCGTGGATAAGTCTGAGTTATAAGCGGATAAAGTATAGTGATTTGAATTATAGTATATTCCTTTTTATCATAATTATATAGATACTTTCCGTGAAACGCACGGAGAAAAAACACATATCATAAAGAGGAGGGAATATATGTTAGCATTTCTCGGGTTCCTTACCATCATCCTGGTACTGGCTCTGATTATGAGCAAGAAAAGCTCCACGCTGATCGCTCTGATCATTGTCCCTGCCGTCACAGGCCTCATTACCGCCTTTGTGACTGCCCCCCAGGCCATCATTGATGCGGCTGCCGCCAAGGCGGAAGAGGCCGGCGTCGCCTTTACTGAGCCGGTCATCACCTTCGGTGACCAGCTGACACAGACCTTCAAGTCTCTGTCCGGATGGATCGGCTCCGGCCTGTCCTCCATCGTCGCCACCGGCGTCATGTTCATTTTTGCGATCCTTTTCTTCTCCATCTGTTCTGATGCGGGCGTATTCGATCCCATCATCAACAAGATCCTCAAGCTGACCGGCAACGACCCCGTCAAGATCTGCATCGGCACCTTCATCATCGGCTGCATCTGCCATCTGGACGGCTCCGGCGCCACCACCTTCCTGATCGCCATCCCTGCCTGCATGCCTCTGTTCAGAAAGATGAAGATGAACTACTGGGTAGAAGCCACCATCGTTGCTCTGGCCGCAGGTATCATGAACGTTATGCCCTGGGGCGGCCCCACCATCCGTGCAGCCAGCGCCATCACCGGTCTTGGCTATGAAGTATCCGCTTCCCAGCTCTGGGTCGGCATCATGCCCGCCTGGATCGCAGGTCTTGTCATGGCTCTTCTGTGCTCCGCATGGCTGGGCAGAAAAGAAGCCAAGCGTCTGGCAGCCGGCATTGCTGCAGATCCCTGCGAAGTCGAAGAAATCAAGGCTGACACCCCCGAGAACAAGGAACTGGTCCGCGATGGCTGGAGATGGTACTTCAACATCTGCCTGATCATTGTCCTGCTCTTCATCCTGATCAAGGGCCTGCTTTCTCCCGCAGCCACCTTCATGATCGGCCTCTGCATCCTGCTGATCGTCAACTATCCCAACGTCAAGCAGCAGCATGACATCATCAACTCCCACGCCAAGGCAGCCTTCCTGATGGTCTCCATCGTATTCGCAGCCGGCGCATTTACCGGTATCATGAAGGGCTCCGGCATGCTGACAGCCATGACCGATGCACTGGTCGCCATCATCCCCAATTCCGTGGGCCGCATCATGGCACCCGTTGTCGGTATCCTGAGCGTACCGCTCTCCCTCCTGTTCGATCCCGACTCCTTCTACTACGGCGTCATGCCTGTTATTGCCAACGCAGTGGCAGCCATGGGCGGTTCCGCAGTGGCAGTCGCAAAGGCTTCCATCATGGGCCAGATGACCCTGGGCTTCCCGCTGTCTCCTCTGACCGGCGCCACCTTCCTTCTGCTGGGTCTGGCCGGACAGGATCTGGGCGATCACCAGAAGCACACCCTGCCCTATGCATGGCTGATCTCCGTGGTCATGGTCATCATCGGATGCCTCTTCTGCGGACTCCTGGCTTCTGCTTAAGAGAAAATAAGAGTATAATCAAAGTATATTAGTATATTAAGAATTTATTGACAGCAAAGAGGTGGCCTGCGGGTCATCCGGGGACCGGAGAGGAGCGCTTCCGGTCCCCGGGCTCTGGCTGCAGAGTATGCCAGCGCTCCGAAAATGAGAGGTAACAGGAATGACAAATCGTTATGAAAATCAGCCCCAGGCCCTGGCAGGCGTAACCGTTCTGGATCTGACCAGAGTGGTCGCAGGTCCTTATGCAGGATCCATTCTCGGAGACTTCGGAGCCAATGTCATTAAGATCGAGGTGCCCGGCAGAGGCGACGACGCCAGAGCATACGGTCCCTACAGGAACGGCGAAAGCGTCTATTACGCAAACCTGAACCACAATAAGAAGGGCATCACCCTCAACTTCAAGACCGAAGAAGGCAAGGAGGTCTTCAAGAAGCTCGTTGCCAAGGCCGATGTGGTCATTGAGAACTACAGGCCCGGCGTTATGGAAAAGCTGGGACTGGGCTATGAATCCGTTCTGAAGAAGATCAATCCCCGCCTGATCTACGGCGCCGTTTCGGGCTTTGGGTCCTACGGCCCCTATTCCCAGAGACCCGGCTATGACATCATTTCCCAGGCTATGGGCGGTCTGATGAGCATCACCGGCGCAGAGGGCGGCGACGAGACCAGATCCGGCAACGCCATGGGCGATATCCTGGGCGGCATGAACCTGGTCATGGGCGTTTCCATGGCCCTCTACGCCAGAGAAAAGACCGGCATCGGCCAGAGAGTGGACGTCTCCCTGGTAGACTCCGTGGTGGCCAGCCTGGAGAACGCCTACATCCGTTACTTTGAATCCAAAAAGCTCCCTGTCCGCATGGGCAACGCCTACGCCTCCATCGCGCCCTATGATTCCTATCAGGCCAAGGACGGCAAGGTCATCATCGCCTGCGGCAACCAGAAGCTTTATGAGAAGCTCTGCCGTGAGGTCCTGGATATGGAATGGATGATCACGGACGAGCGCTTCCTCACCGTTCCCCTTCGTGTACAGAACAATAAGATCCAGAAGAAGTACATCGAAGAGTGGACCACAAAACGTACCGTGGCCGAGATCGTGGACATCATCCTTGGCAAGGGCATTCCTGCAGGCCCCATCAACAATGTGAAGCAGATCGTGGAAGACCCTCACATCCGGGACGCCAGGGAAATGTTCGTGGAAGTGGAACATCCTGTCATCGGCTCCATGGTGGTCAACGGCAACCCCATCAAGCTCATGGAGATGATGCCCAGGGTCACCTGCCCCGCACCTACCCTGGGACAGCACAACGAAGAGATCCTCAAGGGCATGCTGGGCATGACAGACGAGGAGATCGAAGTTCTCAAGGAGAAAAAAGCCATCTGACCATTCAGATAGCAAGGTTATACAATTACAACAGGAGGAAACAGCATGAAGAAAATAGCGATTGGCGGCGGCCAGGGCTTCTGGGGCGATTCCCCGGATGCAGCGATCCACATGATCCGTCATGCGGACATCCAGTACATGGCATGCGACTATCTGGCTGAACTGACTCTGTCCATCATGGCAAAGCAGCAGCTGAAGAATCCCGAGAAGGGCTTTGCTCCCGATTTCCAGACCCGTCTTCTCAAGGAAGCCGGTAAGGAAGCCTGGGAAAAGAAGATCCGGATCCTTACCAACGCCGGCGGCATGAATATCAAGGGCTGCGTGGACGGTATTAAGAACTGGGCCGAAGCAGAAGGCATGAAGGGCTACAAGATCGGTTATGTCCTGGGCGACAACATTAAGGACAAGATCCCGCAGCTTTTAAAGGACGGCTGGACCTTCCCCAACTTTGACTATGACGGCAACTTCAACGACATCGTCGACAAGATCTACAACTGCAATGTTTATCTGGGACATGAAGGCCTGGAGGCCTGCCTGGAACAGGGCGCAGACGTAGTCATCGCCGGCCGTGCCGCTGACTCTGCCCTTTTCCTGGCGCCCCTCAAGCATGAATTCGGCTGGGCAGCCGATGACTGGGACAACCTGGCAAGAGGCATCATGGCAGGCCACCTTCTGGAGTGCGGCGGCCAGGGCGCAGGCGGCAACTACATGTACGACTGGAGAAGCGTTCCCCGCATGGACGAGCTGGGATTCCCCATCGCAGAGCTGACCGATGATACCTTCGATATCACCAAGGCCCCTGACTGCGGCGGCATCATCTGCGAGCAGTCCGTCAAGGAGCAGTTCCTCTACGAGGTACACGATCCCGCAAACTACATCACTCCCGATGTAAACGTAGATATCAGCAATGCCACCCTGACCCAGATCGGCGACAACAGGGTCCGCGTGGGCGGTGTCAAGGGCAAGCCCAGACCGGATACCTTAAAGCTCTGCGTAGGCTATCACAAGGGCTGGAAGACCGTCAGCATGCTGAGCTTCGCATGGCCGGATGCCTATGAAAAGGCCCAGTACTGTGCAGAAATCATCATGAAGAAGATGCAGAGAAGAGGCATGAAGGCCGACGATATCCATATCTCCTATATCGGACTCAACTCCCTCCACCTGGGCGTAGCCGACATGAGCGAGGAGGCCCTCAAGAACCTGAACGAATGCGTCCTTCGCATCGCCGTATTCTCCGAGGACAAGGCCGAGTGCGCCAAGATCATCCCCGAGATCAGCCCTCTGCAGCTGAACGGACCGCCCGGAGCATCCTTCTTCGGCGGACGCTCTCACGTACAGGAAGTCATGGCTCTGTGGCCGACCACAGTTCCCAGAGACGTTGTGCAGGTCGAAAGCCATATCCTGGAGATTTAAAGACAGTTTGAAGCGCAGCCGGATTCATTTCTGACAGGATGCTTCCCCTGCGGGGCCTGCGCCCCCGGCGCAGGCTCCGGTATATTCCGTTTTGTTTGAAAGGAGACACAAAATGGCAGAGATCTACTTAAATGACATTGCCCACGGCAGAAGCGGCGACAAGGGCGACACCTCCAACGTCTGCGTTTACGCCAGAAAGCCTGAATATTATAAGATCATTGAAAGAGAAGTGACTCCCGAGAAGCTGAAAGCCTATTTCGGCGACATGGTCAAGGGAGAGATCACCCGCTATGATGTTCCTTCCCTGCAGGGCTTCAATTTCGTTATGAAGCACGCTCTGGGCGGCGGCGCCACCATGAGCCTGCGTCTTGACAGCCTTGGCAAGTCCATGGGCAGCGCGGTGATGAGAATGAAGATCCACGTGGAGGACGGAGAAATCTGATGATCAGGCAGGCAGATCAGATCTGGCTGCTTGCAAAAGAAGAGGTCCTGCTGGCGTATCACTTTCTGGTGAACGCCACAGGACACTTTTCATTTGTATGGGCCAAAGGGGCAGAGCGGCCCCTGACAGACGGACAGACCATCTATATGGACGAGGAAGCCCTGATCCGGGATTTTGCAAAGGACCAGGACTGGCCGGCCCACGCCCTGCTGCATATGCTCCTCCACTGCATGTTCGGCCACCCCTTCCGCAGGAAGGTCCAGGAGAGCGATCTGTGGGACAAATCCTGCGATATCGCGGTGGAGAAGGTGATCCGGGACCTGGCCAGAGAGCGGGAGGAGCAGAGCTTTCTGTCCGTGTCCGACGAGGTCATAGAGGCCCTCTTCCGGATCGAAAACCGGACGGGAATCATGACCGCGGAGGGAATCTACAACGCCTGTATAGAGGATCCCAGGATCCGGGAGGATGTGGAGAGGCTTTCGCCCCTCTTTTTTATGGACGACCACAGCCTCTGGCGGAACCGGGACGTCCAGGGCAGAAGGAAGGTCAAACGGGGCCTTCTGCTGCCGGCTTCCGGGGAGGATGAGACGGATACGGAAGGGACGGAGACTGGCATCGCTGACGACGATCCTGAAACCATGATCGACGAAAGGGCCTTTGCAAAGACCGAGGAGGCCTGGCGGACCGAGGCCAGAAGGGTCCAGATGGAGCTGGACAACTTCCAGAACCGGTTCGGCAGCCGGGCCGGCCGCTTTGCGGACCAGCTGGGGACCATCCTCTGGGAGGAGATCGACTACGGGGAGTTCCTCCGCAATTTCGGCGCCTGTCAGGAGACGCTGAAGATCTCGGACGACGCCTTTGACATCGCCTACTACAAGTATGGTCTGGAGATCTACGGCAACATTCCCCTGATCGAGCCTCTGGAATTCTCGGAGGAAAAGAGAATCCGGACCTTTGTCATCGCCATCGACACCTCAGGCTCTGTCCAGGGCGAGATCGTGCAGAGCTTTCTGCAAAAGACCGTGGACGTCCTTCGGAGCACAGGGTCCTTTACCAGGATGGTGGACATCCTCCTCATCCAGTGCGACGCCGAGATCCAGACCATGGACCGGATCACGGACATGGACCAGCTGGAGGACCTGATCCCGGGCCTGGTCCTTCGGGGCTTTGGCGGTACGGATTTCAGGCCGGTCTTTGACTTTGTAGACAGACAGATCCAGGAAGGGAAGATGCAGATCCCGGACGGCCTTTTGTATTTCACGGACGGCGTGGGCGCCTATCCGGACAGGGCCCCGGAATACAAGACTGCCTTTATCTTCAACCGGGACGACCACATTTCGCCAAATGTCCCTTCCTGGGCCATCCGGGCCGTGCTCTCCTCAGACTCGATCCGGATGCTGAAACAAGAATAATAATCCTGCCCCCTATGGAGGAATCTGATGAATATAGCTACCGCAAAACAGCAGATCAAAAATGCCATCACCGTCTATCTGCAGAAGGATGAGAAGGGCCAGTACAAGATCCCTGTGGTCCGCCAGAGGCCCGTCTTCCTGGTGGGACCGCCAGGCCTTGGCAAGACCGCCATCATGCAGCAGGTGGCGGACGAGATGGGAATCGGCCTCGTGGCCTATTCCATGACCCATCATACCCGCCAGAGCGCCCTGGGCCTTCCTGTGATCGTGGACAGGGAGTTTGAAGGGACCCATTACCAGGTCAGTGAATATACCATGAGCGAGATCCTGGCCAGCGTCTATGACTGCATGCAAAGGACCGGCAAAAGGGAGGGCATCCTCTTTCTGGATGAGATCAACTGCGTCTCGGAGACCCTGTCTCCCGCCATGCTCCTCTTTCTCCAGTACAAGGTCTTCGGCGGCCACAGGGTGCCGGACGGCTGGGTCATCGTGACGGCAGGCAACCCGCCCCGCTTCAACAAGAGCGCCAGAGAGCTGGACGCCGCCACCAGGGACCGTCTCAAGGTCATGGAGATCACGCCGGACTACGCCGCCTTCAAGGCCTACGCTTTGACAAGCGGGGTGGCCCGCTGCGTCATCAGCTACCTGGACATCCGCCAGGATGATTTCTACAAGGTGACCACCCAGGTGAACGGTATGAACGTGGTCACGCCCAGAGCCTGGGAAGACCTGTCGGAGATGATCCTGTGCCAGGAGGAACTGGGGATCCCTGTGGACGCGGCCCTGATCTCCCAGTATCTGCAGGATGCGGATACGGCCAGGGACTTCGCCCTTTACTACCAGCTTTACCAGAAGTACAAAAAGGCCTGGAAGATCGACGCCATCCTGGAGGGGAACTATGACGACCAGACCCTGGAGGAGGCCAGACAGGCCGCTGTGGACGAGCGGATCACCCTGGTGGGCCTGCTTCTGGAGGAAGTGATGGGCAGGATGGACGCCTGCGTCCGGGCCCATGACGATCTGGCCGGGCGGGTCAGAGACCTGAAAGAAAAGAAGGCCCGGATGGATGAGAGCGGCGCTTCGGCAGGGGAAAGACAGATCTGGCAGGAGGAGAGAGCGGCCGTTCTGGAGGAAAGAGACCTGCTGAAGACAGACGTGGCAGGGGTCCAGAAAAGGATCGGCAGCCTTCTGGCCTTCCTGAAGGCAGCCTACGGCAGGGGCATGGAGCTGAACCTGGCAGTGGGAGATCTTTCCGTTTCCCCCAGAGCCACCTCCTTCATCGGCCAGTTCCTGTCCAAAGAATATTTCGAGGAAAGCAGAGATCTGCTCCTGCACAAGAGAAAGGACCAGCTGCTCTCGGAGCTGCAGATCCCCATGTAAAGGACACCGGTGGGAAAGCCTATGGAAAACAACTATGCTTATAAGACAGAAGAGGGCCTGGAGCTCCGTTTCCGGGAAGATCCGGACGGGGGGATGACCCTTCTTTCCTGCAGCAGAAGACCCAGAGAGAAGATGCCGGATACCCTGGCCCTTCATGCGGACATCGGCGGCAGGCCCCTCCGGCGGATCGCGCCCCTGGCCTTTGCCCCCTTTCACATGGAGGAGAGCCGCTTTGCAAAGCTCTTTCACGCCCCCTACAGCTTCAACATGTTCGTCCTCATGAACGGAGGCTGGCTTGTCAGGGAAAGGGAGGAGAGCGGGGCCCCGGCCAGGCGGATCCTCCTGCCGGATACGGTGGAGGAGATCGGCCCCTACGCCTTCTGGCACTGCCACGGTCTGGAGGAGGTCCGGGTCCCGGAGGGGGTCAGAGTCATCGGCCCCGGGACCTTCGGGGAATGCGCCGATCTGAAAAAGATCTCTCTGCCGGGGAGCCTGGAGGCCGTCGGCCTCTTTCGCAAAGACCCTGTGGAGGAGACCCTTTCCTTTACAGGGGAAATGGTCCGGGGCATGCCGGATGTTGGCGCCTTTTACGGCTGCCACAGCCTGGAAAAGCTGACCCTGCCCGCAGGGCTCAGGGTCCTGGGACCCCACAGCTTCAACTCCTGCGGAATCGTCCATCTGATCCTGAAGGAAGGGGAGAAGGACCGGGAAAAGAAAGAAGGCACCCTCATTGCTGAGAATGCCTTCGATCATGCGGTCTCCCTGCTCTGGATGGAAAGGCAGGACCCTGAAGGAAGAGTCCTTTCCAGAATCGGCCTTCCGGCGGCCAGGGACAAGATCCTTCTGGCGGACCGGAAATTCGGACGCTTAAAGCACGTCCCCGAGGATTTCTTTTCCAGAGAGGTCTCCTATTTTGACAGACTCTGCAAGGAGACCTTCCGGATGGACTTTGCCGCCCGCATGGCCCTGGCCAGGCTCTCCTTTCCGGACAGACTTTCTGAGGAAAACGCGGCCTGGTACAGGGACCTTCTGACCGGCTACTTTGAGAAGGCCCCCCTCTTTATGCCGGAGGAACTGCCGGGCTTTGAGGGAGAGGGCCGCGACGCCTGGGAGAGGCTCTTTGCCTTTTTGAAGGACAAAGGAAAGCTTCGGGCCGAAGATGTGACGGCCCTGATCCGGACCTGCGGAGAGCTCCCTGTCAGCAGCGCCCTCATGGACCAGATGATCGCCTTTCGGACCCAGGGCTTTGCCCAGGCCACAGGCTTTGAGGATCTGGATATCTAGAATAAAGCGTTTTGGCCCGGGGCCCCATCCCCGGGCATTTTTATGGCATTTCCGCCCGGGAAGGCTTCGTGATATAATGCCTTCAGAAATCTACAGGAGGCAGCAGCATGAGCCTTTATACCCCAAAAACAGAAAAAGAAATCAGGGAAGACCTGGCCCGGATCCGGTGCTTTGTCCTGGACATGGACGGCACCATCTATCTGGAAAACGATCTTTTTCCCTTTACCCTGGACTTTTTGAAAAAGGTCCGGGAGACCGGCAGGGACTACTGCTTTTTTACCAACAATTCCTCGGCCAACCACGGCGACTATGTAAAAAAGCTGACCCGGATGGGCATTGACGTAAAGCCGGAGATGATCTTCATTTCCACCCACGTCATCATCCGCTATATCCAAAAGCACCACCCCGGCATGACCTGCTATGTGGTGGGGACTCCCAACCTGGAGAAGGCCTTTGACGACGCCGGCATCCCCAGGGACGACCAGCATCCCGACGCGGTGATCCTGGGCTTTGACAAGACCCTGACCTACGAAAAGATGGCAAAGGCCTGCCACTTTGTCCGCCACGGGGCCGTCTACTACGGGGTCAATCCCGACTGGAACTGCCCCATGTCCGGGGGAGAATATATTCCCGACTGCGGCTCCATGGCAAAGATGGTGGAGGCTTCCACGGGCCGCTGGCCCGAGTTTTTCGGCAAGCCCACCCGCCACGCCTTCGACTATGTGATGGCACAGACGGACTGCAGGGAGGAAGAGCTCTGCTTTGTGGGAGACCGGATCTATACGGACATCGCCATCGCAAACGGCACGAAGGCCCTCTCTGTCATGGTCCTGACGGGGGAGACCCGGATGGAGGACCTCTCGGCCTATGACTACTGTCCGGATCTCATTCTTCCTTCTCTGGCTTCCCTGACAGACCTGCTATGAGGGGAGAGCTTTGGACAGTGCCCTGACTGCAGAAAGAAAGGAGGAAAGAATGGACCGCAAGTCTGAAGAAAACAGAACCTATATCGCCATTGACCTCAAGTCCTTCTATGCCTCCGTGGAATGCAGGGAAAGA